>NZ_JBJGYW010000029.1:0-66587 GCF_054050215.1 Geodermatophilus sp. SYSU D01186
CCGCGCCCCCCGCGCCCGCGGCCCCCCCCCCCCCCCCGCCCGCCCCCCCCCCCCCCCCCCCCCCCCCCCCCCCCCCCCCCCCCCCCCCCCCCCCCCCCCCCCCCCCCCCCCCCCCCCCCCCCGGGGCCGGCTCAGCCGGCGGCCACCTCCCGGTCCAGCCGGCCCAGCAGGTCCTCGTACACGCGGCGCAGGCCCTTGGGGGCGAAGGTGCGCTCGAAGAAGCCGCCGATGCCGCCCGCGCCGTTCCAGGTGGTGCGGACCCGCACGGTGCTGCTGCCGGCGTCGGCGGGGTGCACCGTCCAGGTGGTCACCATCGACGAGCGGGTGTCGGTCTCCACGAGCGTCGAGGCGTCCGGCTGGGTCACCTCCACCAGCTGGTCCCGCACCCGCTTGGAGGTGGCGGCGAACCGCCAGGCGGCGCGGGTGCCCGCACCCTGCCCGCCGGCCTCGACCCGGTAGTCGCTGAACTGCTCGGGCAGCACCTTCCGCCGGGTCTCGGTGTAGTCGGCGAGGGCGGCGATCACCCGCTCCGAGGGAGCGCTGACGACGTGTTCGGCGGTGGCCACGACCTGTCCCATGGACCCCATCCTGCCCACCCCCGTCAGCCGCGGGTGGGACCGGGCACCGCCTGGGGGTCCAGCCCGGTCCGCATCCGCCAGGCGGCCAGCGCCACGCCCAGCCCGACGTGCTGCGCCGGGTCCTCCACGGGCGCGCCGAGCAGCTGCTCGATGCGGTCGAGCCGGGCGTACAGGGACTGCCGGCGGATGCCCAGGACCGCCGCGGTGCGCGTCTTGCTCAGCCCGGTGGCCAGGTGCGCGTCGAGGGTGCGCAGCAGCTCGGTGCCGTGCGCGGCGTCGTGGTCGACCAACGGCCCGAGCTGGCCGGTGACGAACCGGCTGACCTCCACCGGCGAGGCGCCGGCGGCCAGCAGCCGGTGGACGGCGACGTCGCGGGCGAGCACCACGGGCTCCCGGCTGCCGACCCGCCGGCTGAGCGCCACCACCTCGCGCGCCTCGGCCACGGCGGCCGGGACGTCGGCCAGCGCGCCGACCGCGTCGGCCACGCCGACGGTGCGGATGGCGCTGCCCGAGGGGCCGGCGCACAGCCGGGTGCGCAGGGCGGCCACGGCCTCCCGCTGCTGCCGGAGCTCGGGGCGCGGCCGGCCCCGCGCCAGCACGAGCACCGCGCTCCCGGCGGCGCCGACGAGGCACTGCCCCAGGACCTCCTCGGCGGCCTGCCGCACCGCGGGCACCGCCTCGCTGGTGGGGGTGCGGCGGTCGAACTCGACCGCGGCCACGAGGACCGGCACGCCGGGGGCGGGCACCCACCCGGCGGCGGACAGGCGGGCCCGCAGCTCGCCCTCGGAGGCCAGCACGCCGGCGACGAGGTCGGTGACCACGGCCTGCGCGAGCGACGGCCGGGAGCCGACGTCCGGGTGCCGGCCGAGCTCCAGCGCGACGGCGACCGCGGCCCGGTCGGCGACCCCCGTGCGCCGGGCGGTGCGCCGGCCCAGCAGGACCAGCCGGCCGACCGGCCCGTGCTGGCCGCGCACCTCGGCCACGGTCCGGTCGGTGGGGTGCGCGGTGCCGGGGAGGCGGCTGCGCTCGACCACCCGGCCGTCGACGTCCACCAGCTCGGCCGGGCAGTCGGCCATCCGGGCCACGGCGTCGAGCACCGCGGCGAGCCCCTGCCCGGAGACCACCAGGCCGAGCAGTTCCTGCCAGACCGGCTCTCCGGCGTGCCGCCAGGAGAGCTTGCGGCGCAGCAGCAGGTCGTGGAAGTCCTCGACCATGCGGACGAAGGGCACCACCTCGCGCAGCGCGAGGAGGACCACCCCGCGCCGCCGGGCGGTCGCGACCAGCTCCGGCGGGACGACGGAGAAGGTGCGCCCCACCTCCAGCGCCAGCGCGGCGCACCCGGCGTCGGCCAGCATCTCCACGTAGTCGACGACCTGCTGCGCGGAGCGGCCGTGCAGCCCGAGGCCCGTGGTCAGGAGCAGCTCGCCCCCGGCCAGCAGCCCGCCCATCTCGTAGACCTCGGAGGAGTGCACCCAGCGGACGACGGCGGCGTGCGGGTCCCCGGCCAGCACCTCCGGGCCGGCCGCACGCAGCGACGGCAGCTCCAGCACCTCGGACACGGTTGGCAGCACGGCGCAGCAGCCTCCGGGGCGCGGGGCACGGCGTCAAGCACAGGACCCTGCCGAGGAGACGTCGTGTCCCTTGTCGGGTACCCCGCACCGGCGGTTCGCTGCCGACGTCAGCGCGCGCCACCCACCCGCGAGGAGCCCCCGTGACCACACCCGCCCTGCCCGTCGTCCCCCCTGACCTCGATCCCGCCGACCGTGACCGGTTCTTCCTCGGTCTCGCGATCGACCAGGCGCGGATCGGCTGGGAGGAGGGCGGGGTACCGATCGGCGCCG
Source organism: Geodermatophilus sp. SYSU D01186 (assembly GCF_054050215.1). Lineage (NCBI taxonomy): Bacteria > Bacillati > Actinomycetota > Actinomycetes > Geodermatophilales > Geodermatophilaceae > Geodermatophilus > Geodermatophilus sp. SYSU D01186. The sequence goes on from NZ_JBJGYW010000029.1 coordinate 2,420, forward strand.
CGCTGGTCGACGGCGACCGGGTGCTGGCCGTCGGCCGCAACCGCCGCGTCCAGATGGGCAGCGCCATCCGGCACGGCGAGACCGACTGCATCGAGCAGGCGGGCCGGCTGCCCGCGTCGGTCTACCGCCGCAGCACGCTCTACACGACCCTCTCCCCCTGCTTCATGTGCGCGGGGACGGCGCTCCTCTACGACATCCCGCGCATCGTCGTCGGGGAGAACCGCAACTTCCAGGCGTCGGAGGAGCTGCTCCGGTCCAAGGGTGTGCAGGTCGACGTCCTGGACGACGCCGAGTGCGTCGCGCTCATGGAGCGGATGCTGGCCGAGCGGCCGGAGCTGTGGCTCGAGGACATCGGGGAGGAGTCGTGACCGCCCCGGAGCGGTCCGCCCCCGCGGCCACCGGGACCGAGGTGGTCGACCCCGACTACCCGGTCACGCCGGTCCCGGCGCACGCCCGCAAGTCGTTCTTCTCGGTGGCCGTCGTGCTGCTCGGGTTCACCGTCTTCACCCCCACGATGCTGGCCGGCGCCGCGCTCGGGCCGGCGTTCTCCTTCGGCAGCCTGCTGGTGGTCATCGGCCTGGGCTCGGTGATCCTCGGGGCCTACGTCGCCGTCATGGGCTGGATCGGCGCGCGGACCGGGCTGACCACCGTCGTGATGGCCCGCTACACGCTGGGCTCGCGCGGCGCGAAGCTCGCCTCGGTGCTGCTCGGCGGCACGCAGATCGGCTGGTACGCCGTCGTCGTCGGGACGATCGGCGACCTCACCGCCGAGGCCACGGGCTGGAACTCCTACGGGGCCCGGGCCGCGATCATGATCGTGACCAGCGCGCTCATGTGCGCCACCGCCTACTGGGGCTACCACGGCATGTACTGGGTGTCCCTGGTCTCCACGCCGCTGATCCTGATCCTGGCCTTCTGGGTGCTGGCCCGGTCACTGCAGGAGGTCGGCGGGTTCGGCGGCCTGGCCGGGGTCGAGCCGACGACGTCCATGGCGCTCGCCGTGGCCGTCACCACCGTGGTCGGGACCTTCGTGTCGGCCGGCACCCAGGCGCCCAACTGGACGCGGTTCGCCCGGCGCGGCTCGCACGCGGTCTGGGCCTGCATCATCGGGTTCCTCGTCGGCAACGGGCTGATGATCTTCTTCGGCGCGGTCGGGGCGCTGACCTTCGGCGAGGGCGACTTCGTCCTCGTGCTGTACCAGCTCGGGCTGGTCGGCTGGGGCCTGGTGCTGCTGTTCGGCAACCTCTGGAAGAGCAACGCCGACACCGCCTACGCCTTCGGCGTGGCCGGCGCGGAGCTGTTCAACCGGCCCAGCAAGGCGCCGTTCGTCATCGGCGGGTCGATCATCGCCACCGTGCTGGCCCTGACGGGGGTGCAGAACCACCTGGTCGACTACCTGGTCCTGCTCGGCACCTTCATCCCGCCGCTGGGCGGCGTGATCATCGGCGACTTCCTCGCCCGCTGGCGGCGGCGCGGCATCCCCGCCGACACCGTCCCGCCCGCCGTCCGGTGGCCGAACCTCCTCGCCTACGCGGTGGCCGCCTTCCTGGCGTGGCTCAGCGGCGAGCTCGGCATCGGCATCCCGCCGGTGATCGGCATCGTCGTCGCCATCGCCCTGTCGATGGGGCTGTCCCTCACGGGCGCCCCGACGCCGGTCGGCGCGCGGCGCTGACCCGTCGTCCGTGGGGCGCGCGACCCGCGTGCCCCACGGACGCCGGGTGACCGATCTCACGACCGCTCGCCGCCGGGGCCGGGTACCACGGACGGGTGACCGCTCCGCTGTCCCTCACCCGTTCCGGCTCCGGTGAGCCGCTCCTGCTCCTGCACGGCATGGGCAGCTCCCGGCGCGACTTCACCGCCGTCCTGCCCGAGCTGTGCGCGCACTTCGACGTGGTCAACGTCGACCTGCCCGGCATCGGGCGCTCACCGCACCTGGAGCAGCGCCCCACCGTCGCGGCGATCGCCGACGCCGTCGAGCAGACCCTGGACGCCCAGGGCCTCGGCCGGGTGCACGTGCTGGGCAACTCGCTGGGCGCCCGCATCGCCCTCGAGCTCGCCGTCCGCGGCCGTGCCCTGTCGGTGGTGGCGATCTCCCCGTCGGGCCTCAACGTGCCGCAGGAGCGCGTCCACCAGGGCCTCGGCATGGGCACGGCGCGGATCGCCATGCGGGTGGCCCAGCCGCTGATCGAGACCGTCTCCCGCTCGGCCGTCGGGCGGGCCGCGCTGCTGGCGCCGCTGAAGGCCCGCCCGTGGAGCACCTCCCCGGAGGAGGCCGTCGGCGCGCGGGAGGGGTTCGCGGAGTCCCGCGACTTCTGGCGCACCGTGCTGTGGGCCCTGATGCTCGACGTCCCCCGCGGCCTGGACCGGATCGCGTGTCCGGTCACCCTCGTGCAGGGCGTCGGGGACTGGGTCGCCTCGGGCCAGACCGTGCGCTACCTGCCGCTGGTCCCCGGCTCGCGCTTCAGCCCGCTGATGATGGCCGGCCACGCCCCGCAGTCCGACCGGCCGGCGACGATCGCCCGCCTGGTGTCGGAGACCGCCGGACGCCGGGAGCCCGAGCGCCTGCGCGCCGTCGCCTGACCGGCCGTCAGCAGCGGGGCGTCAGCCGCCGGGCCTCTCCTCGGCGTTGAGGTAGGCGCAGCGGAACCGGGCACCGGACATCGCCTCGGTGAACCGCGCCTCCCACGCCGGGTCGGCCGCCGGGAAGGTCTCGAACACGCGGTCCTCGAGCACCACCGGCAGCCCGTCGAGCCCGGTGTAGGAACGCCGCAGCAGCACCCGCGTGACACCGTCCACCTCGTCGTGGGCCGGCGCCCAGCGGGCCTGGGCGACGGCGGCGGCGATCTCGGACTTCGCACGGGCGGGCAACCGGGTCTGGCCCGCGCCCGTGCGCAGCACCGGCCGGGTGGACCAGGTGCCCAGCGCGTACAGCAGCAGGGCGGCCAGCAGCACCAGGAGGGTGAGCTCGGCCAGCGCGACCACCATGCGCTGACGGTAGTTCGCCGGGGCCGCCCCGGGGGGACCTCGCCCCGCGCCCGCTAACCTCCTCGGGTACGCCCCGGTCGGTCCGCCGACGAGCCCCCGTAGCTCAGGGGATAGAGCATCGGTTTCCTAAACCGTGTGTCGCAGGTTCGAATCCTGCCGGGGGCACCCTCCCTCCTTCGAGGGGCACCGATCCCGACGCGGCTCCCCGCCTGGTACACCAGCCACAGCGGCGGGCGCGGCCCGCCACTGTCATCGGAGCCGATTGCGGGGGCGGTCCATGTCGAGAACGGTCCAGGCCGTCTCGTGCGCCCTCGTGGTGGCGGCACTGAGCGGCTGCACCGCGGTGCAGACCCCCGGCCGGGCCGCGGAGGTCACGACCGCCGCTGACACGCAGCGCAGTGCAGCCCTCTGCAGCGCCCTCCAGCCCGACACCGTGCACCGGGGACTGTCGGCCGCTGCCGGACGACCGGTGGCCGGGCCGTTCGACGTGGTCCCCGGGCCCGTGCGGGAGATCCCCGGCGAGGCCAGCTCGCTCGCCTGCGTGCTCACCACGCGGGGCGAGGAGCCGTTCACCGTGCCGGGGTGCGTCACCGGCGCCTCGCAGGTCCACGCGACCATCCGGGACTTCAGCTACGGACCCTTCTTCGTGACCTACGAGGACGAGGACGCCGCAGCAGAGGTCGGTGGCGCCACCGCGGTCGAGTTCCACGAGGAGGCCTTCGCCAACAGCGCTCTGCTCGAGGACCGCCACCCCTGGGAGCGCGTCCCCGGCGGCAGCTTCCTGCCCGGCCAGGCGACGCTCCAACGCGTGATCGAGCCGAACAACCAGCTCCTGTGGCTCGACGTCGGCGGTCCGGGGGCAGATGACGCAGGCGGCCGGTGCGACGCGGTACGCGACCTGCTGGTGGCCGCGTCCGACCGCGTGGTCGGGGCCGCCGGGAGCCTGCGGCCCCGATGACGCGTCAGTCGCGGTGGTGGACGACGGCGCGCATGCGCACTTCCCACCGGCGAGCGGGTACCGGTGTCCCATGGGAACGCGCAGTGCAGCGGTGGCCGCCGCCGACCAGTGGACCGACCCAGACGACGGCATCCGCTACCCCGCCGGCGAGGTCCACGCGTGGGAGCGCGGGCGCAACGAGACGGCCTGCGGCCTGTCGCTCAGCAAGTCACGGCTGACCCGCTTCCCGCACGTCAGCTGGGCCGACGTCCAGCCGGAGTCGGGCCGGCACGCGGAGGGTGTCCAGGCCGTGTGCCGCCGCTGCCGGGCGGCCCAGGGCGCCCGCCGGGACGAGCGGCGCTGGACGCGGACCGACCCCCGCCCCCGACCGTGAGGAGGCTGCCACCGCCGGTCACGCGGCCGGGGGGAGCCCGGCGCGGCGAAACACTCGGGGGCTCCGAGGCGTTACCGTTCCAGTACGCATGTCGAGCCCCGGCAACGGCGCCAGGGCGAGCGGAGGTGGAACACGAGCATGGAGACGAGCGTGGTCGACGTCCCCGATCGGGGGCGCTTCGAGGTGCTGCTCGACGGCCGGGTCGTCGGTCTGGCGAGCTACCACGTCGAGAACGGCACCATGGCGCTGCCGCACACCGAGGTGGATCCCTCCGTGGGCGGGCGTGGCATCGGGAAGGTGCTGGTCGCCGGCGTCCTCGCCGCCGCCCGTGAGCGCGGCCTGCACGTGCTCCCCTACTGCTCCTTCGTCCGCCACTACATCCAGCAGCACCCCGAGGAGCTCGACCTCGTCGCCGACGACGAGCGTCCACACTTCGGCCTGGAGACGGCCGCCCGCTGACCTGCGGAGCCGCGGGCGGCTCCCTACGCTGGGGCGGGTGCCGACCGCGCTGCTGTGGTTCCGTCGCGACCTGCGGCTCGGTGACCACCCGGCACTGCTGGCCGCGCGCGACGCGGCCGGTCCCGACGGCGCCGTCCTGCCCGTCTTCGTCATCGATCCCCGGCTGTGGGACCCCGCCGGGGCCCCACGCCGGCGGTTCCTGCTCGACTGCCTCGCCGACCTGGGGACGGCGGTCGACGGAGCGCTCGTGCTGCGCTCCGGCGACCCGGCGCGGGTGGTCCCCGCGCTGGCCCGCGAGGTCGGCGCCGGCAGCGTGCACGTCTCCGCCGACGCCGGGCCCTACGGCCGCCGGCGGGACGCCGCCGTGGAGCACGCCCTCGGCGAGGTGCCGCTGGTGCGGACCGGCTCGCCGTACGCGGTGACGCCGGGGCGGGTGACCAAGGGCGACGGGACGCCGTTCCGCGTGTTCTCCCCCTTCGCCCGGGCCTGGCGCGCGCACGGGTGGCGCGCACCGGCGCCGCGGCCACGGTCGGCCCGCTGGTGCACCGGCGTCCGTTCCGAGCCGCCCCCTCAGGCCCCGCCGCTGGACGGCGTCGTCCTGCCGCCCGCCGGTGAGGCCGCCGCCCGGGCCGCGTGGCGGCGCTTCCTGGACCAGCGGCTGGCCGGCTACCGCGACACCCGCAACACCCCGGGCACCGACGGCACCAGCCGGCTGTCGGCGTACCTGAAGTACGGCTGCCTCCACCCCCGCACGCTGCTGGCCGACCTGGCGGAGGAGGCCGGCGAGTCGGCGGCGAGCTACGTCGACGAGCTGGCGTGGCGGGAGTTCTACGCCGACGTCCTGTGGCACCGCCCCGAGACGCACCGGGAGGCCTTCGACCGGCGGATGCGTGCGCTCGCGTACGACACCGGCCCGGACGCCGACGAGCGGTTCGCCGCCTGGGCGGCCGGTCGCACCGGGTACCCGATCGTCGACGCCGGGATGCGGCAGCTGCTCGGCGAGGCGTGGGTGCACAACCGCGTGCGCATGGTCGTGGCGTCGTTCCTGGTCAAGGACCTGCACGTCGACTGGTGGCGCGGCGCGCGGCACTTCCTCGCCCACCTGGTCGACGGCGATCTGGCCAGCAACAACCACGGGTGGCAATGGGTCGCCGGCACCGGCACGGACGCCTCGCCCTACCACCGCGTCTTCAACCCCGTCCGTCAGGGCAGGGAGTACGACCCGGACGGTGCCTACGTGCGGCGGTGGGTGCCCGAGCTGCGCGACGTCCCGACCCGGTACGTGCACGAGCCGTGGCTCGCGCCGGACGGCGTCCCCGACGGGTACCCGCTGCCGATCGTCGACCACGCCGAGGAGCGCCGGGTGGCGCTGGACCGCTACGCCCGGCTGCGCGGGGCCTGACCCGGCCTCGCGGAACTCAGCCCCGCGAGCGGATCCAGCCGGGCAGCAGGCCGGAGTCGAACAGCCGCTCCCGCAGCGGCGTCACCAGCTCGACCAGCCGCTGCGCGCCGGTCGCGCCGAGATGCGCCCAGCCGGGCAGGGCGAGGACGTCGGTCGTCGCCTCCACCTCCTGGCGCAGCGCCCGCCCGGCCGCGGTCAGGCCGCCGTCGTCGACCAGCCCACGCGATCGGCACCGCTCGACACCGGCCGTCCACTCGTCGTCGGACCAGCCGCGGGTCGTGCGCACGAAGTCGGTGCTGTCCGACGCCAGTCCGCCGGTGACCAGGGCCTCCACCGGGCCCAGACCGGCGGCCATCAGCGCGGTGACGTGACCGTCGCCGCGGTGCTCGCGGAGCAGCAGGCCGGCATGCCACAGCTGCAGCAGCGGGTCGTCGGGCCACGCGGCGCCGCTCCAGGCCGCGTAGAGCGGGCGGCCGGCGGCGGACAGCCCCGCGCAGGCCTCCCGCGCCAGCGCCAGCGCCTCCCCGACGTCGGGCTCGCCGAGCACCCGGTGCAGGGCCGCTGCGACGCCCCGGACGCGGGCGGCGGCCCTCTGCTCCGGCGTCCCGGCCGCCCAGACCGCCGGCACCGCACCGGCGACGAGGTCGGGCGAGAACACGTAGAAGGTCGCGACGACGACGGCGGGGTCGACCGGCCCGAGGGCGGACGCGCGGGCGGCGAAGTAGCCGGCGCGGGTCGCGGGCACGCCGAACCCGTCGTAGGCCTCCTGCACCTCGGGGGCGAAGAACCCCACGACGTGCACGGTCTCCAGCGAGCCCCAGGCCGCCCGCGCCAGCTGCGGTGTCACCGGTGTCACACGGGCATCGTGGCGGATGCGCAGGTCAGGCGCGAAGCTGGAGACGTGACCGGTCGAGCCGCCCGTGCCTGAGGGACACACCCTGTTCCGGCTGGCCCGGGACCAGTCGCTGGCCTTCGCCGGTCGCCCGGTGCACGTCACCAGCCCGCAGGGCCGGTTCGCCGCGGGTGCGGCGCTGCTGGACGGGCGGGTGCTCGACGACGTGACCTCCTACGGCAAGCACCTGTTCGCCTGCTTCGGCGCCGACACCCTGCACGTGCACCTCGGGCTCTACGGCACCTACACGTCGGGCACCGGCGTCCCCCCGGCGCCGCGGGGCGCGCTGCGGATGCGCTGGGAGGGCGAGGGCCCCGACGGCCTCGGCGTGTGGACCGACCTGCGCGGCGCGACCGCGTGCGAGGTGCTCACCACCGCCGAGGTCGACCGGATCCTGGACCGCCTCGGCCCCGACCCGCTGCGGCCCCGGACCGACGGCATGCGCGCCCACCGCCGGATCTCCGGCAGCCGCACCGCGATCGGCGCGCTGCTCATGGACCAGTCGGTGCTGGCCGGCGTCGGCAACGTCTACCGCGCCGAGCTCCTGTTCCGGCACCGGGTCTCTCCGTTCCGCCCGGGCCGGGACGTCGACGCCGACCTGTGGGCGCGGATGTGGGCCGACCTGGTGGTGCTCATGCGGGCCGGGGTCCGGATGGGCCGGATCGTGACCACCCGCCCGGAGGACCGCACCCGCCGTCGCGGCGCGGTGGTCCGGGAGGACGCGCACTACGTGTACCGCCGCACCGGCCTCCCCTGCCGCATCTGCGGCACCGAGGTCCGGACCCAGGAGATGGTCGGCCGCAACCTGCACTGGTGCCCCGTCTGCCAGGCTGCGTGACCGCCCGCGGGTGACCCTCCGCGGGGTGAGTGACCACCGCCACAGCCGTGGTTATCGTGGCGGGATGGTCGGTACGGCGCGCGCTGTGGTCGTCGCCGTGCTGGCGTGCGCCGGTCTCGCCCTGGGGCTGCCGGCGGCCGCGGCGTCCACCCCCGACGAGCCCTCGGCCGTCGGGTACGACGTCTCGCACCCGCAGTGCGGCGACGACCTCCCCGAGGACCACGCCTTCGCCATCGTCGGCGTCAACGGCGGGCTGGCGACCCGGCCCAACCCCTGCCTGGCCGAGCAGCTCGAGTGGGCCGCGGACGCGACCGGTGCGGTGGACGGGCAGCCCGGCCTGCAGCTCTACGTCAACACGGCCAACCCCGGGGAGTTCATCGACGTCCTGCACACCTGGCCGTTGCGCGGCAGCACCCCGTACGGCGCCTGCCAGGGCGGCAACAGCACCGCGTGCTCCTGGCAGTACGGCTGGCTGCGCGCCTACGTGACCGTCGAGGCGTTCTTCGTGCGGGCGGCGCAGGAGGCCGGGGTCGTCGCCGACCCGGCCGCGCACCGCTGGTGGCTCGACGTCGAGACGATGAACACCTGGCAGTACGGCTCCGCGGCCGCCCGGGCGCGCAACCGCGCGGCGCTGGAGGGCATGACCACCTACCTGACCGACCGCGGCGCCGAGGTCGGGCTCTACTCGACCGGCGCCCAGTGGAGCCTGATCGCCGGCGACGTCCCCCCGGGCAGCCCCCTCCACGAGCTGGACAGCTGGCTGGCCGGGGCCACCACCCTCGCCGGCGCCGAGGCCGCCTGCGGGCGGCCGGCGCTGACCGGCGGCGGCGAGGTGGTCCTCACCCAGTACGTCTCCGACGGGCTGGACCACGACCACGCCTGCGACTAGAGCGGGCGCGGGCCGGAGGAACACCCGACGCGCACCTCTCCCTTCGCGCCGACCTGGATCACGGAGACGGTGCGCCGGCAGCAGCCCGGGTGGACCTCCTCAGAGGGCGCCCTTGCCCTGCTCCCCCGCCGGGACCGCGGAGAGCACCTGCAGCTCCGGGGTGCCGGCGAGCCGGCCCTCCAGCGCCTTGCTCAGCGCGGCGAACGGCTCCCCCTTGCCGTGGGCGGCGAGCGCCTCGGGGCTGGCCCACTGCTCGATCATCACCAGCCGGCCGTCCTGGCCCTCGTGCAGCGCGTAGCGCTGGCACCCGTCCTCCTCGTGCACCTGCGGGATCGCGGTCAGCACGGCCTCCCGGACGGCGTCGGCGTGCTCGGGCTGGGGGGTGATGGTCGCGACGACGACGACGGCCACGGGCTGCTCCTCGGGTGCGGTGGGGGCGTATGCCTGGTGCAGCGCCCCGTGTGCCCGTCAGGATGCCTGTCGTGTCGGTCGACGAAGACCCCGGTCCCCCGTCCACTGCGTCACCCCTGCGGGTGGCCGTCGTCGGCGCGGGCCCGGCCGGCATCTACGCCGCGGAGGCACTGACCCGCCAGCAGGAGGTGCCGGTCGCCGTCGACCTGATCGACCGGCTGCCCACGCCCTTCGGTCTGGTGCGGCACGGCATCGCCCCCGACCACCCGAAGATGCGGGCCATCCGCGACACCCTGCACCGGGCGCTGGACCACCCGCGGGTGCGGTTCGTCGGCAACGTGGAGATCGGCCGCGACCTCTCGTGCGCGGAGCTGCACGGCGCGGTCGACGCCGTCGTCTACACCTACGGGGCCGCCCTGGACCGGCAGCTGGCCATCCCCGGCGAGGAGCTGCCCGGCAGCCTGGCCGCCACCGAGCTGGTCGCCTGGTACACCGGCCACCCCGACGCCGACCGCGCCAAGGTCGAGGCCGCGCTGGCCGGGGCCCGGTCGGTCGTGGTGGTCGGCGTGGGCAACGTGGCCCTCGACGTGGCCCGCGTCCTGGCCCGCACCGCGGACGAGCTGGAGCCGACCGACATGCCCCAGCACGTGCTCGACGCGCTGGCCGCGGCGCCGGTGCAGGAGGTGACCGTCCTCGGCCGCCGGGGCCCCGTGCACGCCAGCTTCACCACCCAGGAGCTGCGGGAGCTCGACGAGCTGGCGCAGGCCACGGTGCTGGTCGACCCCGCCGACCTGGAGCTGGACCCCGCGGCGGAGGAGCGCGCCGCCGCCGACCGGGTCGTGCACCGCAACCTCGACGTGCTGCGCGAGTGGGCCCGGCACACGCTCTCGCCGGGCCGGACGCCGGTGCGGCTGCGCTTCTACACCAGACCGGTGCGGCTGCTCGGCACCGACCGGGTGACCGGGATCGAGGTGGAGCGCACCGTCGTCGACGAGGACGGCCGTGCCTCCGGCACCGGGGAGACCAGCGTGCTGCCGGCCGACCTCGTCGTGCGCTCGGTCGGCTACCGCGGCTGCGGACTGCCCGAGCTGCCGCTCGACGACCGCCGCGGCGTGGTGCCCAACGACGGCGGCCGGGTGCTGCGGGACGGCCGGCCGGCCCCCGGCGAGTACGTGGCCGGCTGGATCAAGCGCGGCCCCACCGGCGTCGTCGGCACCAACAAGCACGACGCGCGGGAGACGATCGCCGTGCTGCTCGAGGACGTCGCCGCCGGGGTGGTCCGCCCGGGCCACGGCGGGGTCGACGACCTGGTGTCCGAGCTGCGGGCCCGCGGCGCCGACCCGGTGCTGCTGTCCGACTGGCGGGCCATCGACGCCGCCGAGGTGGCCCTCGGCGCCACCCGAGGGCGGGCCCGCACCACGCTGCACGAGTGGGAGTCGCTGCTGGCCGCGGTGCGGGAGGCCGCCGCGCACCCCCGCTGACCGGCCGGCGCCCGGGACGTTCCCGCGGGAACGCCGGCGGTCTGCTCGCCGCGGCCGACGAGGCGCCTCAGCGTTCGTGCAGCGACGGGGACGACTCGAACGACCGCAGCAGGTCCCCAGCGGTCTCTTCACTCCCAGCGGCGACCAGCCGGACCAGCGACTCGGTGTCGGGCCGCAGCAGCAGCGGCTCGCCGTCCGAGGTGAGCGCGACCCCGCCGGCGGCGGCGAGCACGGCCAGCCCGCCGGCCACGTCGTGCACGTGCGTGCCGCTGCGGTCGAGATCGTGCCAGGCGGTGGCCGAGCCGTCGGCGACCAGGCACAGCTCGACCGCGGTGCACCCGGTCACGCGGATCCGCCGGGCCGACGGCGGCACGATCACGGTCTCCCCCGAGGGCGCGCTCGGGACGACGACGGTGCCACCGGGCCGTGGCCGGACCGGAACCCCGTCACGGACCGCGCCGGCCCCCTCCGCCCCCGACCAGCGCCGCCCAGAGGACAGGTCCACCACGACGCCGGCCACTGCGCGGCCGTCCTGCACCAGCCCGGCGGAGAACGCCCACGGCGGCAGCCCGGCCCGGAAGTTGCCGGTGCCGTCGAGCGGATCGACCACCACCCACGGGCGCGCGGCGTCCACCGGCCGGTCGGGCCGCTCCTCGCTGAGCAGGGGGACGCCGACCCCGCCGAGCACCTCCATCGCGGCGACGTGGGCCGCCTCGTCGGCGGCCAGCGACGGGCTGCCGTCGGCCTTCACCCGGTCCTCCCCCGCGCCGCGGGCCAGCGCGACCGCCGTCTCGACGCGGGTGGCGGCCAGTGCCGCCAGGTGGAGGAACCGGTCGACCACCGGCGCCGCAGGCGGCGGCTCGTCCACGGGCACGATCCCGCGGCCGCCGGGCCGGTCCCGCACCCGTGCGCAGCCCCAGCCGGCCGCGGTGGCGAGCACGGCCGGGGCGTCCGGCCCGATCCCGGTGGCGGCGAGCAGCACCGCCTCGGCCACCCCCGCGGCGGTCCACTGCCGGCGCAGCAGCACCGCCGCACCGTCGTCCCCCACCAGCACGCGGTAGGCCGGGTCGCTGACGGCGGGGGCCAGGGCCGCGGGCGACAACCCGAGGGCCGCGCCGGCGCGGGAGAGCTGCGGGCCCGTGGCGACGGTCAGCGCGCGCGTCCCCACCAGCTGCTCAGCCACTGTTGCGCAGGGCCGTGGCGATGCCGTTGATGGTCAGCTGGATGTTGCGGCGGACCAGCTCGTCGTCGTCCCCGCTCCGGCGCCGCCGCAGCATCTCCACCTGCAGGTGGTGCAACGGCTCCAGGTAGGGGAACCGGTTGCGGATCGAGCGGGCCAGCGACGGGTTGTCGGCCAGCAGGCGGTCGTCGCCGGTGACGGCCAGCAGCATCCGGCAGGTGCGCTCGTGCTCGGCGGTGATCTCGCCGAACACCCGGACCCGCAGCACCGGGTCGGGCACCAGCTCGGCGTAGCGGGCGGCCAGGTCCAGGTCGGTCTTGGCCAGCACCATGCCCATGTTGGACAGCACCGTGCGGAAGAACGGCCAGCGCCGGTGCAGCTCCTGCAGGCGGGCGAGCCTGGCGTCGTCCCCGCCCACCCAGTCCTCCAGCGCCGTGCCGGTGCCGTACCAGCCGGGCAGCATGATGCGGGCCTGCGACCAGCTGAACACCCACGGGATGGCGCGGAGGTCGGCGATCGAGGTGCCGGCCTTGCGCGAGGGCGGCCGGCTGCCGATGTTCAGCTCGGCCAGCTCGCCGATCGGCGTCGCCGCGCGGAACCAGTCGACGAAGCCCGGCGTCTCGTGCACCAGCGCCCGGTAGGCGGCCTGGGCCCGCTCGGCGAGGTCGTCGAGCAGCACGTAGGCCGGCTCGGCGTCGTCCCCCAGCCCCTCGACGTCGAGCAGGCTGGCCTCCAGGGTGGCCGCCACCATCGCCTCCAGGTTGCGCCGGGCGAGGTCGGGATCGGCGTACTTGGCGGCGATGACCTCGCCCTGCTCGGTGATCCGCAGCGCGCCGGCGACCGCGCCGGGCGGCTGGGCGCGGATCGCGTCGTAGCTCGGCCCGCCGCCGCGGCCGACCGTGCCGCCGCGGCCGTGGAACAGCCGCAGCCGGATGCCCTCGCGGCGGGCGACCTCGACCAGCGCCAGTTCGGCCCGGTACAGCGCCCAGTTGGCGGCGAGGTAGCCGCCGTCCTTGTTGCTGTCGGAGTAGCCGAGCATGACCTCCTGGACGTCGCCCCGGTTGGCCAGCAGGGCCCGGTAGAGCGGCTGCTCGAGGACGGCGGACACCGTCTGCGCGGCGTGCTGCAGGTCGCCGATCGTCTCGAACAGCGGGGAGATGCCGACCGGGCAGGTCGGGCCGTCCTCGCCGTCCGGGTCGAGCAGGCCGACCTCCTTGAGCAGGACGGCGACCTCCAGGACGTCGCTGACCGACTCGCACATGCTGATGACGTAGTTCGGGATCGCCCGCGGACCCAGCTTCCCCACCTGCTCGGCGGCGGCGATCAGCACGTCGAGCTCGCCGCGGGCCGTCTCCGACAGCTCGGCGTCCGGCCGGGTCAGCGGACGGCGCATCCGCAACTCCCCCACCAGCAGCTCGACCCGCTGCTCCTCGTCCAGCGCCGCGTAGTCGGGGCACACGCCCGCCCAGGCCAGCAGCTCGGCGAGCACGTCGGCGTGGACGGCGGCGTTCTGCCGCATGTCCAGCCCGCAGAGGTGGAAGCCGAACACCTCGACGGCGTCGCGCAGCCGGGTCAGCCGGTCGTCGGCCAGTGCCCCGGCGCCGTGGCTGCGCAGCGACGCGTCGATCGTGGCGAGGTCGGCCAGCAGCTCCTCGGGGGCCTCGTAGGGCGCGAGCTCGTGGTGCGGCGGCTGCCCGGGGACCGAGCCGAGCACCCTCTGGGCGGTCGCGGCCAGCCGCGCGTGGATGCCGTACAGCGCCCGCCGGTAGGGCTCGTCGGCGCGGAACGGGGAGTCGTCGCGGGAGACCTCGGCGAGGTGGTACAGCGCCGGAGTGGGGGTGACCAGCCGGTCGGACATCGACAGCTCGTCGTGCAGCACGAGCAGTTCGGCGAGGTGGTGGGCCAGCGCCGTCTCGGCCTGCCGGGTGCTGGCGCGGCGGACGGCGTCGGCGGTGACGAAGGGGTTGCCGTCGCGGTCCCCGCCGATCCACGACCCCGGCAGCAGCATCGGCTGCGCCATCAGGCCGGCGTGCGGCCACCGCTCGCGCAGGGCCCGGCGCAGCTCGGCGTTGAGCGCGGGGACCACCTGGAACAGGGACAGGTCGTAGTAGTGCAGCGCCTCGTCGATCTCGTCGGCCAGCCGCAGCCGGGACAGCCGCAGCAGGGCGGTCTGCCACAGGGTGAGCACCGCCCGCTGCAGCTGCGCGGACCACTCGGCGTCCTCGGCCGCCCCGGGGGCGGAGAGGTCGCGGCGGCGGATGAGCTCGGTGACCTGCCGCTGCACCCGGGAGATCGTCTTGCGGCGCACCTCGGTCGGGTGCGCGGTGACCACCGGGGAGACCAGTGCGCCGGTGAGCTCGCGGGCGACGACGTCGGGGTCGAGCGGCTCGGCGTCCAGCAGGTCGAAGGTGGCGGCCAGGCTGCCCTTCTGCGGCGGTGAGCCCTCCCGCCGGTGGAAGCGGCGCCGCCGCTCGTGGTGGATGTCCTCGGCGAGGTTGGCCAGCAGCGAGAAGTGGCTGAACGCGCGGATGACATGGTTGGCCGACCGGACGTCGAGGTCACCCAGGCGGCCGGCGAGCTCGGCCCGGTCGACCTCCGAGCGGCGGATGCGGAAGGCCTCCACCCGGGTGGACTCGACGAGGTCGAGGACGTCGGCCCCCGACTGCTCGCCGATCACCTCGCCGAGGACGCGGCCGAGCAACCGGATGTCCTCCCGCAGCGGGGCGTCGGTGCCGTCCCCCTCGTCGGCGCCGTGATGGCGCAGGTCTGCGACGTCCACGGTGGCTTCGGACATCGCTGCAGTATCGACCGTCCGTGTGTCGAGTGCGTGTCGGTGCGACGCCGACGACCAGGGCGCACCTGCGCCGGTACGCCCACCCACCCCGGCGGCCACACGCGTTCCCCCGGCGGGGACCGCCGGCCGTCCGCCACGATGAGCCGGTGCAGACCCTCACCGCCGTCCCGGCCGCTCCCACGCCCGCCGCCCACGCGGAGGGGCCGACGTGGGACGCCGACCGGAACGAGCTGCTCTGGGTGGACATCCCGGCCGGACTCGTCCGGCGCGCCGGCGTCGCGGCCGACGGCACCCTCACCGAGACCGGGCCCGCCCTGCGCGGCGGGGACACCGTCGGCGCCGTCGTCCCGGCCGCGGCCGGCGGGTGGCTGCTCGCCGCCGGCGGCGGGTTCACGCACCTGGCGGCCGACGGCACCGCGCGGGTCCTGCTCGACCTGGCCGGCGAGGGCGGCACGGAGACCGGCGGCGGGACGCGGATGAACGACGCGAAGTGCGACCCGGTCGGCCGGTTCTACGCCGGCACCATGGCCTTCGACCAGCGGTCCGGCGCCGGCGCGCTCTACCGCCTGGACCTCGACGGCACCGTGACCACCGTGCACGACGCGCTCACCGTCTCCAACGGCCTGGGCTGGGCCCCCGACGGGCGCACGGTCTACCTGGCCGACTCCGGCCCCGGTCTGGTGCACGCGTTCGACTACGACCCGGCCGACGGCAGCTTCAGCAGGAGCCGGGTCCTGCTCGACCTCGAGGGGGACGACGGGGTCGCCGACGGGCTCACCGTCGACGACGAGGGCTGCCTCTGGACGGCGCTGTGGGGTGCCGGGCAGGTGCGCCGCTGGTCCCCCGAGGGCGAGCTCCTCGCCGTGGTCGAGGTGCCGGTGGCCCACACGTCGAGCTGCGCGTTCGCCGGGCCCGGCCGCGACCTGCTGGTGGTCAGCACCTCGGCCGAGGGGATGGACGACGCGGCGCGGGCGGCCCAGCCCGACGCCGGCCGCCTGTTCACCGTGCCCGCCGGGGTCACCGGGCCGCCGGCATCGCCCTACCGCGGGCCGCTCGGCGCCCTCCGCCAGGTGGTCTGACGCCGGCTCCTGCGGCGTTCCGCACCCTCCTGCGCTGCTGCGACGGCGCAGGAGCGTGCGCGACACCGCAGGAGTGGGCGCGACACCGCAGGAGTGGGCGCACCCCCACACCGGCGCGGCGGTGGGGCGAGTTCAGTCCCCCAGCTCGCGCAGCGCCTGCGCGGCGAGGGCATCCCCGTCGGCCGCCCCCAGCCGGAAGTGCTCGACGGCGCCCTCGAGGTCGCCGCGGTCGGCGAGCAGCACGGCGAGGTTGTGGTGGCAGTAGGTGTCCCCGGCGGTGATGCCGGCCCGGTAGGCCTCCTCGGCGGCCTCCACGTCACCGAGCTGGTCGGCGTAGAAGTTGCCCAGGGGCAGCCAGGACTGCAGCTCGCCGCGCTTGGCCCCCCGCTCGAGGGCGAACCGCGCCTCCTCCGGCCGGCCGGTCTCCCGCAGCAGCTGGGCGAGGGCGACGCGGGCGCCGGGGAACAGGTCCTGGCCGTCGCGCAGGTCCGCCTCCAGGTCGGCGTCCAGGGTCGCGCCCCACCGCCACGTCGCGGCGACGGCGGCGGCCAGCGGGTCCCCGGCGGCGGCGAGCTCGTCGGCGACGGTCAGCGCCTCGGCCCGCTCCCCCTGGTCGTGCAGCAGGAAGGCCACCTGCAGGCCACCGAGGGCGTCCCCGGCGGCGCCGGCACCCTCGTAGGCCCGCATGGCGCCGGCGAGGTCCCCGAGCTCCTCGAGCACCAGCCCGAGGTTGACCCACGCCTCGGCCTCCCCGCCGGCCAGCGCCTGCTCGTAGGCGTCGACGGCCTCCTCGACGCGACCGCGGGCGGCCAGGGAGTTGCCCAGGTTAAACCACCCGAGGGCGGCACCCAGCTCGGCCGCGCGCCGGAAGCAGCGCTCCGCGTCCTGGTCACGCCCGGCATCGGCCAGGTCGCAGCCCAGCTCGATGATCGCGTCGGCGTCCCGGCAGGCGCGCAGCCGACGGAGGCGCCCGTCGAGGTCCTTCCCCATGCGGTGATCATCACCGGGTGCCGTCGCCGCGTCGTCCCCCGACGGTGGCGTCTCACCCCTCGGAGGCGGTGCCGGCGATCACCCGCCGAACGCCTCCCGCCAGGCGGGCAGCAGCTGCCGTCGCGTCCACTCCAGGAACGGGGCCTGGTGGTCGCCGCCGATCTGCACCAGCGCGAGGTGGGTGAACCCGGCGTCGGCGTAGGCCTTCGCCGCCGTGACCACCGCGTCGACGTCGTCCCCGCAGGGGATGCTGCCGGCGACGTCCTCCTCCCGCACGA
Source organism: Geodermatophilus sp. SYSU D01186 (assembly GCF_054050215.1). Lineage (NCBI taxonomy): Bacteria > Bacillati > Actinomycetota > Actinomycetes > Geodermatophilales > Geodermatophilaceae > Geodermatophilus > Geodermatophilus sp. SYSU D01186. Next base: position 19,429 of record NZ_JBJGYW010000029.1, read on the forward strand.
ACTGGCTGGCGGAGTCGAACGCCTGGGTGCCGGGCAGCTCGGCGTTGACCTTCCACCCGAGGCCGAACCAGCGGAACAGCGTGTGCGCCCGGGTGACGGCGGCGTCCCGGTCGGGATCGAAGCAGATCGGCATCTGCCCGATCCGGGGCTTGCCGGCCCCGCCGGCGGCGTCGAACCGCTCCCCCAGCTCCGCGTCCGGCTCGACGGCGATCATCGCGTCGGCGAGCTCCCCGGCGATCTGGCAGGACTGCGCACCGGAGACGGCGACCCCGATCGGCACCCGCTTCTCGGGCAGGTCGAACAGCTTGGCCGACTCGACGTCGAAGTGCTCACCGCGGAAGTTGGTGTACCCGCCGTCGAAGAGGTCGCCGATGATCTGGATCGCCTCGACGAGCATCTCCTGCCGGACGTCGGCCGGGGGCCAGCCGGCGCCCACGACGTGCTCGTTGAGGTTCTCCCCCGCGCCGAGGCCGAGGGTGAAGCGGCCGTCGGAGAGCAGCTGCAGCGTCGCCGCCTTCTGCGCGACGACGGCCGGGTGGTAGCGGAAGGTCGGGCAGGTCACGTACGTCATCAGCGGGATGCGGCTGGTGGCCTGCGCGGCGGCGCCGAGCACCGTCCAGGCGTGCGGCGCGTGCCCCATCTCGTCCAGCCACGGGAAGTAGTGGTCGCTGCTGACCGCGAAGTCGAAGCCGACCTCCTCGGCGCCGACCACGTGGCTGACCAGGGCCTTCGGGCCGGCCTGCTCGGTCATCATCGTGTAGCCCAGCTGCATCGCCATGCGGTGGCGCTACCCGGGCCGGGCGCACGACACGCCCGACCCGGGTGACCCGACCTCAGACGCGCTCGGCGCGCAGCGCCTCGCGCAGCTTGGTCTTCCCGCTGGTGCGCAGCAGCGACGCGGCGTAGACCCGCCCGCCGACCCGGACGACGAGCGCCACCGCGACGGCCGCCAGGACCGCCGCCACACCGACCTCCCAGGCGGCGACGTTGCCGGCCGCCATCCGGACGGGCATCACCAGCGGCGAGAGCCCCGGGACGAAGGAGGTGACGACGGCGAGGGTGCCGTCGGGGTCGGCCGCGGCCTGGATGCCGATGAAGAACCCGACCACGAGGACCAGGGTGGTCGGCATCAGGACGGTGCCGAGGTCCTCCTGCCGGCTGACCAGCGAGGCGGCCACGGCGAAGATCGAGGCGTAGAGGGCGTAGGCCAGGACGAACCACAGCACCACCGACACCGCCGTCCCGACCAGCTCGCCCGGGATGTCGACGAGGTCGAAGGCGAGCGCGCCGGTCACCCCCACGGCCGCGATGATCACGATCTGCGCCAGCCCCAGCAGGCCGAGGCCGAGGATCTTCCCCGCGAGCAGCTGCCAGGGCTTCATGCTCGACAGGAGCAGCTCCACGACCCGGCTGGACTTCTCCTCCACCACGCCCTGGGCCACGAACTGGCCGAACAGGATCAGCAGGCCGTAGAGCAGACCCGTGCCGATGATCGCGACCACGACGCGCTGGCCGTCCCGGTCCGCGTCGGGGTCGAGCGCGGTGACCGCCACCTCCGGGACGTCGAGGTTGGTCACCCCCGCCTCGGCCAGCTGCTCGGCGACGGCCAGCTGCCCGACCGCGCCCTGGACGACGGCCTGCAGCGACCCGTCCGCCGACTGCTCGACCAGGAGCTCGGGCTCCTGACCGCCGTCGGCGAGCACCACGCCGTCGACGTCGCCGTCCTCGATCGCGGCGCGGGCGGCCGCCGCGCCGTCCAGCGGCTCCACCACGACGTCGACGCCGAGGGCCTCCCCCTGCGCCTGCAGCGCCTGCTCCAGCCCCTGGACCTCGCCGACGACGCCGATCCGCGTCTCCTCGCTGCCGGAGTTCAGCGCCACCTGCAGGCCCAGGGTGCCGAGCAGCAGCACCAGGATGGCCACCGAGCTGATGATGAAGTTCTTGTCCCGGAGCCGGGCCGAGAGCTCCCGGCTCGCGACCAGCCGGACCATGGCGGCGCTGCCGACCTCCTGCGGCGCGCTCACGCCGCCACCTCCTGGGCGGTCGGTGCGGCCACGGCCTCGCGGAACAGCTCCACCAGCGTCGGTTGTTGCCAGGCGAAGTGGGTGACCCGGCCGGTGGCCAGCGCCGCGGCCAGCACCACCTGGTCGTCGGTGTCGCCCTTCAGCTCCAGCACGGTGTCGCCGGCCTGCTCGGACACCACGCGCACCCCCGGCAGGTCGGCGGCCCACCCCGGGGCCGCGTCGGGGACGACGACGCGCAGCAGCCGGCCGGCCTCCCGCCGGCGCAGCTCGGCGACCGGCCCGGTGGCGACCATCCGGCCGCGGGCGAGGATGCCGACGGAGTCGCACAGCCGCTCGACCAGGTCGAGCTGGTGGCTGGAGAAGACCACGGGCACGCCCTGACGGACCTGCCCGAGCAGCGCGCCGGCCAGCGAGTCCACCCCGATGGGGTCCAGGCCCGAGAAGGGCTCGTCGAGGATCAGCACCTCCGGCCTGCTCACCAGCGCGGCGGCCAGCTGCACCCGCTGCTGGTTGCCCAGGGAGAGCTTCTCCACCGCGTCGCCGCGGCGGGGCCCGAGCCCGAGCACCTCGACCCACTCGTCGGCGGCGCGCCCGGCCGCGGCCCGGTCCATGCCGTGCAGCCGGGCGAAGTAGGTGACCTGCTCGGCGACCTTCATCTTCGGGTAGAGGCCGCGCTCCTCCGGCATGTACCCGATGCGCCGGCGCACCGCCTGGTCGAGGGCGCGGCCCCGCCAGCGGACCTCGCCCGCGTCGGCGCGGGCCAGGCCCATCGCGATGCGCATCGTGGTGGTCTTGCCGGCGCCGTTGGACCCGCAGAAACCGAACATGGAGCCGGGTGCGACGGCGAACGCCACCCCCTCGAGCACCCGGTTGGACCCGTAGGTCTTGTACAGCCCGTCGAACTCCAGCACGGCGCGGGTTCTCCCTTCGTCCCGCCGACCGTATCGGTCAGGACGACGAGTCCCCGTCCACGCCACGGAGCCGTCCCACCCGGTCACCGGCGCGCAGGGCGGTCACGGTGGTCGCCGTCCCGGCCCGCTCCAGCCGCCAGGCCGTGCCGTGCCCGGCGACCCGGCCGGTGCCGTCGGCGAGGTGGACGGCGGTGTCCTCGTCCAGCGCGAGCCCCTGGCCGCCCGGCACCCCGCCGAGCGCGGTGACCAGCCGCGGCAGGGTGCCCCACTGCGCGCAGTGCACGTCGACGGCCCAGGGCACCAGCCCGAGACCCGGCACGACCGTCACCTCCTCGAGGTCCTCCGCGGCGTCCTCCGGGCAGACGGGGACGCCGCCGTCGCGCCAGCCGCCCACGACGGCGGGGCCGGCACTGACGGCGGCGCCCGCGGAGAAGCCGGCATAGGGACGGTCCCCCGCCGCCAGCCAGGCCCGCAGCTCCCCGGCCACCGGGGCCAGCGCGTCGGCGTAGGCGGGGGTGAGCCCGCCGCAGACCAGCAGTGCGTCGGCGTCGCCCAGGGCCGCCACGTCCAGCCGGCCGCCGAGCGGCACGAGCACGGGCACCGGTTCGCAGGTCGCCGTCCGTCGGAGGACCGCGGCCCAGCGCTCGAACTGCGCGGCGCCGTCCCCCTCGTCCAGCACGACGGTCGCGACGACCGGGGTGCTGCCCGCGGACTCCAGGAACGGGCCGTACAGGGCCTCGGCCGCGGACGGGTCCCAGCCGCCGCCGAGGAGGTGGACGGTGGGCACGGCGGGCTCCTCGCGGGACGGGAAGGGAGGCCGCGTCAGTCTGCCCTGCGCGAGCGCCGTTCCTGCGGTCTCATCGCTCCATGACCGAGGAGAACGTCCCGGCCCAGCCGCCCACCGGGGTGGGACTGGAGGGGCTGCGCACGGCCGCCGCAGGATGCCGGGCCTGCGAGCTGTGGCAGGACACCACCCAGACGGTGTTCGGGGAGGGGCCCGAGACCGCCCGGATCGTGTTCGTCGGCGAGCAGCCCGGCGACCAGGAGGACCGCCGGGGCGAGCCGTTCGTGGGTCCGGCCGGGCGGTTGCTGGACAAGGCGCTGGCCGAGGCGGGCATCGACCGCCGCGACGCCTACATCACCAACGCCGTCAAGCACTTCTCGCACACCGTGAAGGGCAAGCGGCGGATCCACCAGACCCCGCGACCGGAGCACCTGCGCGCCTGCCGGCCGTGGCTGGAGGCGGAGTTCACCGTGCTCCAGCCGGAGGTCGTGGTGTGCCTGGGCGCGACGGCGGCCAAGGCGCTGATCTCGCCGTCCTTCCGGATCACGAAGGACCGCGGGCAGCTGGTGCCCTGGACCCCGCCGGGCACCGAGGCCGCCGACCCGGCCGACGACGACGAGGACGCCCCGCACCAGACGTGGATGCTGGCCACCACGCACCCCTCGGCCATCCTGCGCACGCCGGACGAGGCCCGCGACGCCGCCTACGACGCGCTGGTCGCCGACCTCCGGGTGGTCGCGTCCGCCCTGGCCTGAGGGCCCGTCCGGCGGAACCGGGCGGGTCCGCTAGGAAGAGGCGGGCCCCGGCCGGCCCTCGCCACTCTCGGGGGCGGGCGAGGACGGCCGGGGTTCCCCGGCGGGCACCGTCGCGTACGTCGAGCGGGAGGCGCGGAACGCCCAGAACGACGGCACGACCAGCGCGACGACCGCCATCGCGACGACGACCACCACCCCGCCGGACACCATCGCCGCGCTGACCCCCGCCGCGCTGGCGATCGCCCCGGCGCGCAGGTCACCCAGGCGCGGCCCGCCGGCGACGACGACGAGGAAGACGCCCTGCATGCGGCCGCGCATCTCCTCCGGGGCGGCCAGCTGCAGCATCGAGGAGCGCAGCACGGCGCTGACCATGTCGCCGGCCCCGGCGACCGCCAGGCACAGCACGGCCAGCCACAGCGACGGGGCGAGGCCGAAGCCGATGATCGCCACCCCCCAGACGACGATCGCGCCCAGCACCACCGCGCCCTGCCGATCGACCCGCGAGACCCAGCCCGAGGTCAGGCCCATGAGCAGCGCGCCGATGGAGATCCCGGCGAACAGCCAGCCGAGGCTGTTCGGCGAGTCGGCGTAGCGCCCCTCCGACAGCTCGGGGAACACCGCCTGAGGCCACGCGAAGCACATCGCGATGACGTCGACGACGAAGGTCATGAGCAGCACCGGCTGCGTGCGCAGGAAGGCGAAGCCCTCCCCCACCCCGCGGACGGCGGCGCCCAGCCGCAGCGGCCCGGCGACGCGGCCCGGCGGCAACGGGGGCAGCCCGCGCAGCAGCAGGACGGCGATGACGAACCCGAGCGCGTCGACGGTGTAGGTGATGAACAGGTCGCCCACGGCGATGAGGACCCCGGCCAGCAGCGGGCCGACGATGACGCCGACCTGGCGGACCGTCATCGCCAGCGCGTTGGCCGCCGGCACCCCCTCCGCCCCGACCACCGCGGGGATGACCGCGCTGCGGGTCGGCTGGTTGACCGCGCTGAACCCGGAGACGCAGGCGGTGAGCAGCCACAGCAGCCACAGGTTGCCGCCCCCGGGCAGCAGCGCCTGGACGGCGAGCAGCGCGCTGGTCACCGCCGAGCCCACGCCGGTGATGAGCATCAGCCGGCGGCGGTCCATCGAGTCGGCGATCGCGCCGCCGAGCAGGCCGAACACGATCAGCGGGACCAGCGCCACGATCGAGGTGACGCCGACCAGCAGCGAGGAGCCGGTGAGGGCGAAGACCTGGTACGGGACGGCGACCAGCGTCATCTGCTGGCCGAGCATCGTGGCCGCGACGCCCCAGAACAGCCGCCGGTAGTCGGGGTTGCGCAGCGGGGTGGTGTCGATGGCCCAGGCGCGGCGGGGGGCCGGCGGGGGCAGCGGGACCGGCTCCTCGACCGGGCCGGCGCCCTCGACCGGGTCGACGGGCGAGGTCATGGGGCGAGCCGCTGGACGATCCAGCCGCCGCCCTCTTCGTCGTCCCGCACGAACCGGAGCCGGTCGTGCAGCCGGTCGGTGCCGCCCTGCCAGAACTCCACCCGGTCCGGGACGACCCGGTAACCGCCCCACACCTCGGGCCGGGGCACCCCTCCGTCGGGCGTCTGGGCGTCCAGCCGGCGCAGGCGCTCGACCAGCTCCTCGCGGGAGTCGACGACGGTGGACTGGACCGACGCGGCGGCGGCCAGCTGCGCACCGCGGGGACGGGGGTCCCACAGGTCGTCGGAGGCCCCGGGGCCGACTCGCTCCACGCGGCCGGTCACCCGCACCTGCCGCTGCAGCGCGTGCCAGGGGAAGACCAGCGCCGCCCGCGGGTTGACCGCCAGCTGGGCGCCCTTGGCCGAGGCGTAGCTGGTGCCGAAGACGAAGCCGTACTCGTCGTAGCCCTTCACCAGCACGATGCGCGCGTCGGGGGCGCCGTCGGCGTCCGCGGTCGCCACGACGACGGCGTTGGGCTCGGGGAGCTCGGCGGCCACCGCGTCGGCGAACCAGCGGTCGAACTGCTCGACCCACGTGGGGGCGAGATCGGACTCCCGGAGACCCCTGGTCTCGTAGTCCCTGCGCATGCGGGAGAGGTCGGGCACGACTCCATGCTGTCACCGGCGTGGGTGACCGGCGCGCAGGGCGCGGGGCCTCCGCCCCCGCTGTGCCCGGCGTGTCGGCACGGCCTAGGGTCGCAGGCGCAGTCGTGCGCCATCACCGGTGTGCGCACGTGTCCCGCGCGCAGAGGAGCATGCGAGATGGCCGACGACTTCGTGCCCGGCCTCGAGGGGATCATCGCCTTCGAGACCGAGATCGCCGAACCGGACAAGGACGGCGGCGCGCTCCGGTACCGCGGGGTCGACATCGAGGACCTCGTCGGCAAGGTCACCTTCGGCAACGTGTGGGCGCTGCTCGTCGACGGGAAGTTCGGCCCGGGCCTGCCCCCGGCCGAGCCGTTCCCCATCCCGGTGCACAGCGGTGACGTGCGGGTCGACGTGCAGGCCGCGCTGGCGATGCTGGCCCCGTTCTGGGGCTATCGCCCGCTGCTGGACATCAGCTCCGAGGAGGCCCGCGAGCAGCTGGCGCGCGCCGCGGTGATGGCGCTGTCCTACGTCGCCCAGTCCGCCCGCGGCATCGGCGTCCCGGCCGTTCCGCAGAAGCGCATCGACGAGGCCGCCACCATCGTCGAGCGGTTCATGGTCCGCTGGCGCGGCGAGCCCGACCCCCGCCACGTCGCCGCCGTCGACGCCTACTGGACGTCGGCCGCCGAGCACGGCATGAACGCCTCCACCTTCACCGCCCGCGTGATCGCCTCCACCGGCGCCGACGTCGCCGCCGCCCTCTCCGGCGCGATCGGCGCCATGTCCGGCCCGCTGCACGGCGGGGCGCCGTCCCGGGTGCTGCACATGCTCGACGGTGTGGAGAAGGAGGGCGACGCCGAGAAGTACGTCAAGGACCTGCTGGACCGCGGCGAGCGCCTCATGGGCTTCGGCCACCGCGTCTACCGCGCCGAGGACCCCCGCGCCCGCGTGCTGCGCCGGGCCGCCGAGGAGCTCGGCGCGCCGCGGTTCGAGGCGGCCCGGGCGCTGGAGCAGGCGGCCCTGGAGGAGCTGCGGGAGCGCCGTCCGGACCGCCCGATCGAGACCAACGTGGAGTTCTGGGCGGCGATCGTCCTGGACTTCGCCGAGGTGCCCAGCCACATGTTCACCTCGATGTTCACCTGTGCCCGCACCGCCGGCTGGTGCGCGCACATCCTCGAGCAGAAGAACACCGGCCGGCTGGTCCGCCCGTCGGCCCGCTACATCGGCCCCGAGCCGCGCCGGCCCGAGGAGGTCGAGGGCTGGGACACCATCCGGACCAAGGCCGTCACCGAGTCCGCGCCGGCCTGAACACCGCCCCGCCCTGACCTGAGAGGCAACACCCCCCGGATGAGCATCACCATCCCCGCCGACCTCCTGCCCGCCGACGGCCGCTTCGGCTGCGGCCCGTCGAAGGTCCGTCCCGAGGCGCTCGAGGCGCTGGCCTCCAGCGGCGCCTCGCTGATGGGGACCTCCCACCGGCAGGCCCCGGTCAAGGGCCTGGTCCGCCAGGTGCGCGAGGGCCTGTCCGCGCTGTTCGACCTGCCGGACGGCTACGAGGTCGTGCTCGGCAACGGGGGGACGACGGCCTTCTGGGACGCCGCGATCATCGGGCTGATCCGGGAGCGCAGCGCGCACGGCACCTACGGCGAGTTCTCCGCCAAGTTCGCGTCCGGCGCGGCCGAGGCGCCGTTCCTCGCCGACCCGGTGGTCGCCACGGCCGAGCCGGGGTCCCTGGCGCTGCCCACGGCGACCGACGGGGTGGACGTCTACGCGTGGGCCCACAACGAGACCTCGACCGGCGTCATGGCCCCGGTGCAGCGGCCGGCGGGCACCGACGACGCCCTCGTGCTCATCGACGCCACCAGCGCCGCCGGGGGCCTGCCGGTCGACGTCTCGGAGACCGACGTCTACTACTTCGCGCCGCAGAAGAACTTCGGCGGGGACGGCGGCCTGTGGATCGCCCTCATGTCCGGTGACGCCCTGCAGCGCATCAGCGAGATCAAGGCCTCGGGCCGCTGGGTCCCCGGGTTCCTCGACCTGTCGATCGCCGTCGACAACTCCGGCAAGGACCAGACCTACAACACCCCGGCGGTCGCCACGCTGTTCCTGCTGGCCGACCAGATCCGCTGGCTGCTGTCGCTCGGCGGGCTCTCCGGCGCGGTGGCCCGCACCCAGGAGTCCTCGCGCCGCCTGTACGGGTGGGCCGAGCAGTCCTCGTTCGCCACGCCGTTCGTCCGCGACCCCGACCACCGCTCCTACGTCGTCGGCACGGTCGACTTCGACGAGTCCGTCGACGCGGCCGCGGTGGCGAAGGTCCTGCGGGCCCACGGCGTGGTCGACGTCGAGCCGTACCGGAAGCTGGGCCGCAACCAGCTGCGGGTCGGCATGTTCCCCGCCGTCGACCCGGACGACGTCAGCGCCCTCACCGCGTGCATCGACTTCGTCGTCGGGAAGCTCTGAGGGAGGACACGGAGACCGGGGACGTTCCCGCCGGCATCGCGCCACGCCGGGCGAGCCTGCCGGTCCCGTCCGCCGTCCGCGGATAGCCTCGGGAGCCAGCCTGTCTCGCCCGAGCCGCTCCACCCGCTGCCGCAGTCCCCAGGAGGTCGCCATGCGCACGCTGCGCCTCGTGGCGCTCTCCGACGACGGCACGAGCCTCGTGCTCGCCGTGGACGGCGCCGAGCCGGGTGAGGAGGGTGAGCGTTTCGAGCTGCCCATCGACGACCGGGTCCGGGCCGCCGCCCGCGGCGACGCGCGCCGCCTCGGCCAGATCGACGTCGAGATCGGCGCCACCCTCCCGCCCCGGGTGATCCAGGCCCGCATCCGCGCCGGCGAGACCCCCGAGCAGGTCGCCCAGGCCTCCGGCATCCGGGTCGAGCGGATCCTGCGCTTCGCCCACCCGGTCCTGCAGGAGCGCGAACGGGTCGCCGAGCAGGCCCGCGAGGCCCGCGTCCGCCTCTCCGACGGCGCCCCTGCCGTTCCGCTGCAGCAGTTCATGTCCGAGCGGCTGCGGCTGCTCGGCGCCGACCTCGACGCCGTCCGCTGGGACGCGTTCCGCTCCCCCGACGGCACCTGGCAGGTGACCGCGGCCTGGCAGGCCGGCGCGAAGTCCGGCGTCACCCTCTGGGCCTACGACATCCCCGGCCGCACCGTCACCCCGGTCGACGCCACCACCACCGACTTCGCCGAGGGCACCCGCCTGGTCCGCGTCGTCCCGCACGTGCCCACCGAGCGGCCGGTGCCGGTGTACCGCGGCCGGCCGGTCGCCGTCGTCCCCGACGACGACGGCGTGGCCGCGCCGGCGTCCTCCGCCCGCCTGGCCGACGACGACCGCGCGGAGGACGACGACGAGCACGTCCGCCCGGTCCTCCCCGACGCCGGCTCCCCCGGCGGCGAGCGGCGCACCGACGTCGAGCGGCGCACCGACGTCGAGTTCGACGACGACATCGCCGAGCACGACACCGTCGTCCTGGGCCGCCCCGGCGGGGACGGCGACGGCGAGGACGAGGACCCGCGCGCCCGCATCCCGGCGTGGGAGGACATCGTCTTCGGGGTCCGCCGCCACCGCTGAGCCCTAGGCTGCGGCCAGCGGAACGCCCGTGGCGTGTCCGCCGTCCGTCCAGGGGTAGGAGGTGCCCATGGCAGCGTCGGTGTCCATGCCGCTCGGCGGCGTGCAGGTCGGGTCCTACGACAGCTACGAGCAGGCCCAGGCCGCCGTCGACTACCTGTCGGACGAGAAGTTCGCCGTCGAGAACGTCACGATCATCGGCTCGGACCTCAAGCAGGTCGAGAAGGTCACCGGCCGGCTGACGATGGGCCGCGCGGTCGCCGCCGGTGCGGCCGCGGGCGCCTGGTGGGGGCTGTTCGTCGGCCTGCTGCTGGGCATCTTCGCCGAGGACGGCGCCAACTGGGTCGGCTCGGTGCTCACCGGCCTGCTGGTCGGCCTGCTGTTCGGCCTGCTGTTCGGCGCCATGGGCTACGCCGCCACCCGGGGACGGCGGGACTTCACCAGCACCAGCGCCATCGTCGCCGGCCGCTACGACGTCATGTGCAACCCGGCCCGCGCCGAGGACGCCCGGGCCCTGCTCGCCCGGTTCTCCCTGCGCGGCTGACCGCTCCGGGCAGGGCACTCCGGCCCTGGCCCGGTCCCCGGACCGGTCCCTACCGTTTCCGCCTCCACGTGCCCGGGAGGCGACGATGGCCGACGTCCACGCCCAGCAGGTCGACAGCGCGCCCACGTGGGTCGCCCCCGGTCCGGGCACCTGGACGCTGGATGCGAGCCACGTCCCGAGGCCGCTGTGCCGGTTCACCGCCGTGGCCGTCCTGCAGGGGTTCTCCGCCGGCTTCGAGGAAGGCCTGGCGCGCTACGGCACCCTCCTGGAGCACTTCGACACCGCCGTCGTCGGCGGGTTCCTCTACCAGCGGCTGCGGCCCGTGGGCGCACCCCCGGACGCCGCCGGCCCGCCGCCGGAGCCGGTGTTCCGCCGGCTCCTGGAGGAGGACCCGGCGCTGCGGGACCGGATGACCACCGCCGAGGCGACCCTCGCCGAGCGCCGCTGGCGGGCGGCGCTGCGGGAGTGGGACGAGGAGGTGAAGCCGGCACTGCACGGCGTGCACCGGGCGCTGTCCGCGATGGACCTCGGCGCGCTGGACGACGCCGGCCTGGCCGACCACGTCGACCGGTGCGCCCAGGCCCTCGTCGAGGGGTGGAAGCAGCACCACCGGTACAGCGTGCCCGCGCTGCTGCCGGTCTCGGACTTCGCCGTGCACGCCGTGCGCTGGACGGGCCTGCCTCCCGCCGACGTCCTGGCCTGCCTCGCCGGCGCCAGCCCGGTCACCGAGGGCGCACCCGACGAGCTGGCCGACCTCGTCACCGCCCTCCGCGAGGACGCCGACGCCGCAGCCCTGCTGCAGGACGAGGCGGCGGAGCCGGATGCCGTGCTCAGCGCGTTGCTGCGCCGGCCCGGTGCGGTCGGCGAGCGGGCCGGGGCGTACCTCGCCGCACTCGCGGCCCTGCCGGTCGACGGTGAGGACTCCGTCGCCGAACCCGGGTCCCTGGAGGCCCCGGGGCTGGTGCTGGCCCGCATCCGCGGCGCACTCTCCCCTGACCGCCCGCGCGACCACACCGCGGCCGCCCAGGCGGAGGCCCACGTGCGGGCGGCCGTCCCGCCGGAACACCGCGAGGCCTTCGACGACCTGCTCGGCGAGGCTCGGCTGCTGTACCGGCTGCGGGACGAGCGCGCCGTCCACAGCGACCGGCTGATGGGCAGCACCGCACGGACGGCGCTGCTGGAGGTCGGTCGCCGGCTGGCCGACCGCGGCCTGCTGGCGGACGCCGAGGACGCCGTCGACCTCGAACCCGGGGAGGTCCGGTCGCTGCTGGTCGAGGGGCGCGGTCCGAGCCGGGAGGAGGTCGCCGCCCGGGTGCACCGGAGGCGGACCGCCGACTACCGGGACATGCCGCCCTTCTTCGGGCCCCCACCGGCCGAGCCGGTACCGCCGGCCTGGCTGCCGCCGGCGGCGGCCCGCATCCACGAGGCCGTCGGCTTCGGCGTCACCGCCGTGCTGCGCGACGCGGCCCGGCCGCCGGAGGGGCGCGTGCTGCACGGCCTGGGGGTCAGCTCCGGCAGCTACGAGGGCACCGCACGGGTGGTGTCAGGCGCTGACGAGCTGTCCCGCATCCAGGCCGGTGACGTGCTCGTCGCGTCGTCCACCGGGCCGGCGTTCAACCTGGTGCTCCCCCGCCTCGGGGCGATCGTGACCGACCGCGGCGGGTTGCTGTCCCACGCGGCGATCGTGGCGCGGGAGTTCGGCGTCCCCGCCGTCGTGGGCTGCTCGGAGGCCACCCGGGCGGTGCCGGACGGCGCCCGGGTCCGCGTCGAGGGCGCCACCGGCACGGTCACGGTCCTGTGACCGTCGCACTGCTGCCGCTGGCCGCGGTCGAGGACGAGGACGGCTACGGCGGCAAGGCGGTCGCCCTGGGCCGGGCGCTGCGCAGCGGCCTGCCCGTCCCGCCGGGGACGGCGTTGTCCGCCGGTCTCGTCGGGGCCGTGTCCGCCGGGGACGAGCAGGCGGTCGCCGCCGTCCGGGCCGCGGCCGCGGAGCTGGGCGAGCCGCTGGCGGTCCGCTCCTCGGCGGTCGGCGAGGACGGTACGGCGTCGAGCTACGCCGGCCAGCACCTGTCGCTGCTCAACGTGGCGGTGCAGGACGTCGTCGACGCGGTCGTCCGGGTGGCGGCGTCGGCCTGCGCCGAGTCGGCGCTGGCCTACCGCCACGCCCGGGGCGACCGGTCCCCGCCGCGCTGCGCGGTGGTGCTGCAGCGCCTCGTGCCCGCCGTGGCCGCGGGGGTGCTGTTCTCCCACGACCCCGTCAGCGGAGCCGACGAGCTGGTCGTGGAGGCCAGCTGGGCACTGGGCGAGGCCGTGGTCGAGGGCATGGTCGTCCCCGACCTGTTCCGCCTCGACCGCGATGGCCGGCTGCTGCACCGCGTCGTCGGGCGCAAGGACCGGGCGGTCGTCCCCCGCCCCGGGGGCGGGACGGCGACGGTCGACGTCGACCCCGAGCGCGCCGGCCGGCCGTGCCTGGACGAGTCCGAGCTGACCGTGCTGGCTCAGCTGGCGCGCCGCTGCGACGAGCTGTTCGGCGGCCCCTCCGACGTCGAGTGGGCCTGGGGAGCCGCCGGCGTGGCCCTGCTCCAGCGCCGGCCCATCACCGCCGGCTGACCCCGGCGTGACCGCGGGACCGGAGCCCGCCGCCCGGGCACGCACGGGCGAGCGACCGGTCGTGGCGGCCGCGTGCCTGGCCACCACGCTCGTCCCGCTCGGCTCGACCTCCGTGGCGGTCGCGCTGCCCCGGATCGGCGCGGCCCTGGGTGCCGGCGTCGCCGGGGTGGTGGCCCTGGTGACCGCCTACCTGGTCGTCACCGCGGCCTGCCAGTCCATCGCCGGAGCCCTGGGTGACCGGTGGGGTCGCCGGCGCTGTGCGCTGCTCGGCACGGCCGGGTTCGGCGTCTGCACCGCGCTCGCCACCGCCGTCCCGGCGCTGCCGGCGGTCGGCGTCCTGCGCTGCGGGCAGGCGGCGTTCGGGGCCCTGGCCCTGGTCAACGCCGCGGCGACGGTCCGGACGGCGGTCCCCGCCGTCCGCCGTGGCCGGGCGTTCGGCGCGGTGGGGGCGAGCGCGACCGCGGCGGCCGCGGCCGGCCCCCCGCTGGGCGGCCTCGCCGTGCACCTGGCCGGCTGGCGGGGCGCGTTCCTCGTCACGCTGCCGGTGGCCGTGCTCGGCGTCGTGGCCGTCCGGGCGTGGTTCCCGCCCGACCCGCGGGGCGAGCCGCCGGCCGCACGCGCGCCGTTCGACGTCCCCGGCGCGCTCCTGCTGCTCGCCGTGCTCGGCGGTGGGGCAGCCCTCCTCAGCGAGGCCGGGCGGCTCCCCGCGGCCTGGCTGGGCGCCGCCGCGGGCGCGCTCGCGCTCGTCGCCGTCGCCTTCACCCGGCGCGAGCTGCGCCAGGCGGCGCCGGTGCTCGACGTGCGGGTGCTGCGGCTGCGCCCGGTCCTGGCGGCCGGCGCGGCGGTCGCCACCGGCAACCTGGCGCTCTACACCGTCGTGCTCGCCGTCCCGCTCCTGGTGGGCACCGGCCCGGCCGTCGCGCTGCTGCTGCCCGCCCTCGTGGGGGCCAGCGTCGCCGCGCTCCTCGGCGGCCGGCTCAGTGACCGCTGGGGACGTCGCCGCCCCGCCGTCGTGGGAGGCGTCCTGGTGGCCGTCCCGGCGGTGGCGCTGGTCGCCGTCGACCCGGCCCGGCAGGTGCCGGCGGCCGCGGTGCTGCTGGCCCTGTGCGGGATCGGCCAGGGGATGGCGGCGGCCGCGGTGCAGACGGCGGGGCTGGAGGCCCTGCCGCGCGAGCGCGCCGGCCTGGCCTCGGGTGTGTGGTCGACCTGCCGCTACCTGGGCAGCATCACCGGCACGAGCCTGCTGGCCCTCCTCATGGCCGGCGGCGCCGGCACGGGGGTCTTCTGGCTGACCGCGATCGGTGGGGCGCTGTCGGTCGCCGCGGCCGCCGCGCTGCCCGGCGTCCGGCCCCGCTGATGAAGGACCCCGGCCTCCCCACCCTTCGCACGCTCAGGGCGGGCCCCTGGACGGGGCCGCACCAGCCCCTGCAGGAAGAGATCTCCTCTCAGCGCAGGGTCGCGAACGCCACGGCCGCGGCGGCGGCCACGCCGAGGGAGTCCACGCCGGCCCGCATCGGGATCCGCGCCCGCACCCGGGCCGCCGCCTGCGCCTCCGGCGTGAGCCCCGGCCCCTCCGCGCCGAGCAGCACCGCCGTCCGCGGGTGGGCGCGCGGGTCGATCGCGCCGAGGTCGACGGCGTCCGGGGCCGGCGTGAGGGCCACGGTCAGGTAGCCGGCCTCGTGCAGCCGCGCCAGCCCGCCGGGCCAGTCGGGCAGGACGGCGAACGGCAGGGCGAGCACGTGGCCCATCGACACCCGCACCGAGCGCCGGTAGAGCGGGTCGGCGCAGCGCGGGTCCAGCAGCAGCGCGTCGACGCCGAGGGCCACCGCCGAGCGGGCGATCGAGCCGAGGTTCTCCGCGTCGTTGAGCGCCTCGAGGACCGCCAGCCGCCGCGGCGCCGCCGGGTCGGGCCCGGCCAGCAGCGCGTCGACGTCCTCCGGTGCGCGGCGGTCGGCCGCGGCCAGCACGCCGCGGGTCAGCCGGAAGCCGATGACCTCCGAGAGCACCCACTTGTCGGCCTCGTAGGCCGGCACCCCCTCGGGCAGGTCGAGGGCGGCCACCCGGCCCGGCACACCGAACACCGCGCGCACCCGGTAGGGCGAGGCCAGCAGCCGCTCGACCGCCGGCACGCCCTCCACGATCACCGGTCCGGTCCCCCGCTCGGTGCCCGGCGGCCGGTCGCCGGCCTTGAGGTCCCGGAAGTCGGCGACCCGCTCGTCGCGGGGGTCGGTGATCAGGACGGGCGCGCTCGACACGGCCCGATCCTGCCAAGCCCCACGCCGGCAGCCGTTGACAACCGAAGTCACCTGGCGTTGACTTCATCGGGCGTTGAGTTCCTCGGCAGGAGGCGACCATGACCGACGCCGTCACCCTCACCGGCCTCGTGGTCCGCCGGGGGCACCGGCCCGTGCTGCACGGGGTCTCCGCCGGCGTCCCGCGCGGCCGCGTCACCGGGTTGCTCGGCCCGTCGGGCAGCGGCAAGACGACGCTCATGCGGGCGATCGTCGGCGTCCAGCAGGTGCACTCCGGCGAGGTGACCGTGCTGGGGCAGTCGGCGGGCGCGCCGGCCCTCCGCACCCGCGTCGGGTACGTCACCCAGGCACCGAGCGTCTACCCCGACCTGACCGTCCGGGAGAACGCCCGCTACTTCGCCGCCCTGTACGGCCGGGGCGCGGCCGCGGCCGACGCCGCGCTGGCCGCCGTCGGGCTCGCCGACGCCGGCGGCCGGCTCGTGCGCGATCTCTCCGGCGGGCAGCAGGGGCGGGTCTCCCTGGCCTGTGCGCTCGTCGGAGAGCCCGAGCTGCTCGTGCTCGACGAGCCCACGGTGGGCCTGGACCCGGTGCTGCGGGTGGAGCTGTGGGCGCGCTTCCACGACCTGGCCGCCGCCGGCACGACCCTGCTGGTGTCCAGCCACGTCATGGACGAGGCGGCCCGCTGCGACCGGCTGCTGCTGCTCCGCGAGGGCCGGCTGCTGTTCGACGACACCCCGGACCGGCTGCGCGCCGAGGCCGGCACCGACGACCTGGAGGAGGGCTTCCTCCGGCTGATCCGCGCCTCCGAGGAGGTGGCGGCGTGACGACGGCGACCGCCCCGCGCGCCCTGCGCCCGTCGCTGACGGCGGCGACGACGGCCCGGGTGCTGCGCCAGCTGCGGCACGACCACCGCACGATCGCGATGATGCTCGTGCTGCCCAGCCTGCTGCTCGGCCTCCTGTACCTGCTGTGGCACGACGTCCCGGCACTGCCCGGGCAGGTCGGCGTCTTCGACCGGGTGGGCCTGACGATGCTCGGCGTCTTCCCGTTCGTCGTCATGTTCCTGGTGACCAGCATCGCCATGCTGCGGGAGCGCACCACCGGCACGCTGGAGCGGCTGCTCACCACCCCGCTGGCCCGGCTGGACCTGCTGCTCGGCTACGGCATCGCGTTCGGCCTCGCCGCGGCGGTGCAGGCGACGGTCACGGTCGCGGTCGCCACCACCCTCTACGACCTGGACGTGGCCGGCCCGCTGTGGGCGGTGGTCCTCATCGCCGTCGCCGACGCCGTCCTCGGGGTGGCCCTCGGGCTGCTGGCCAGCGCCTTCGCCCGCAGCGAGTTCCAGGCGGTGCAGTTCATGCCGGTCGTCGTCCTGCCGCAGTTCTTCCTGTGCGGCCTGCTGGTGCCGCGGGCGCAGATGGCCGGCTGGCTGCAGGGGGTCAGCGACGTCCTGCCGCTGACCTACGCCGTGGACGCCGTGCAGCAGGTGGGGCGCTTCCCGGAGCCGACGGGCGGCACGTGGGCCGACCTCGGCGTCGTCGCCGGGGCCGCCCTGCTCGCCCTCGCGCTGGCGGCGGCGACCCTGCGGAGGAGGACCAGCTGAGCGAGGCCCGCCGCCGGCCCACCGGCCGCCGTCCCGGCAACCCGGACACCCGCGACACGGTGCTGGCCGCCGCCCGCACCGCCTTCGCCGAGCGCGGCTACGACGGTGCGTCCATCCGCGGCATCGCGACCGCCGCCGCGGTCGACCCGGCCCTGGTGCACCACTACTTCGGCACCAAGGAGAAGCTCTTCCTCGCCGCGGTGGAGGCGCCCGCCGACCCCGGCGAGCTGCTGCCCGAGGTACTCGCCTCCGCCCCGGGCGAGCTCGGCGCGGCCGTCGTCCGCATGGTGCTCCGGGTGTGGGACGGCCCGGGCCGCCCGGCCGGGCTGGCGCTCATCCGCTCCGCCGTCGGCAACCAGTGGACGGCGAAGCTGCTGCGGGAGTTCCTCGTCGCGCGGGTGATCCGCCGCGTGGTCGGCACCCTCGACCTGCCCGTCGCCGAGCGGGAGGCGCGCGGCGCGCTGGTCGCCTCGCAGCTGATGGGGCTGGTGATGGCCCGCTACGTGTTCCGCCTCGAGCCGCTGGCCTCCGCGCCCCGGGAGGAGCTGGTCGCCGCCGTCGGGCCGACCGTGCAGCGGTACCTGACCGGGGACGTCGAGCTGCCGCAGGTCCGTTAGCGCGGCAGGCGGGCCAGCTGCCGGCTCTGCGCCACCAGCCGGCCCGTGGAGTCCCAGATGCGGTAGTCCTCGTCCAGCCAGCCACCGGCCACCTCGTTCGCCCGGGCCTCCACCAGGCACCAGCCCGGCGCCGGCAGGGCGCGGACCAGCACCTGCAGCTGCACCGTCGGCGCCCAGCCGAACCGCCCGGTCGCCCAGCTGGTCGGCGGCAGCACGTCGGCGAACAGCAGCAGCGCCAGCGGGTCCGGCTCCCGCCCGTCGGCCAGCCGCACCCAGCCGCGCAGGTACGGCTCACCCCCGGGCCGGCCCATCGCCCAGCCGGCGGTCTCCGGGTCCAGCCGGGTGTGCACGCGGGTCCGCAGCCCGACCTCCGGCAGCGGGTGGGCCAGCGTGCCGTCGTCCACCGCCGGCAGGCAGTCGGCCACCGGGGTGGCCACCGGCGCGGACCAGCCGGAGTACACCGGCGGCTCGTCGGTGAGCGTCGCAGTGGTGACCTGGACCGCCAGCGACGGCCCACCGGCCGGGGCGAGCAGCACCGAGGAGTGCGCCAGCGTGCGGCCGGCCGAACCCGGGGTGACCGTCAGCGTGGCTGGCCCCGGCGGGGTGGCCCGCAGGAAGCTCGCGGCCAGCGCGACCGGGTGCGCGTGCGGGCTCGCGGTCAGGGCGGCCCGGGCCACCACCGCGAGCAGGTAGCCGCCGTTGAGGATGCCGGGCCCGACGTCCCACCCCGGGTCCAGCTCCGCGGCCAGGCCGCCGCCCTCGGTGCGGGTCACGGCGGTGGCGGCGTCGAACGCGGCGAGCACGGGGTCGGTCTGCGGCACGTCTCCGAGACTGCCAGGGTGGACCCCCGTGGAGTACACGCACCTGGGGCGCAGCGGCCTGTCGGTCTCCCGCCTCTGCCTGGGCACGATGAACTTCGGGTGGAAGACCGAGGAGGCCGACGCGCACGCGATCATGGACCGCGCGCAGGCCGACGGCGTCAACTTCTTCGACACCGCCAACACCTACGGCTTCGACGCCGGCAAGGGGCGCACCGAGGAGGTGCTCGGCACCTGGTTCGCCCGGGGCGGCCGGCGGCGGGAGAAGACGGTCCTCGCGACCAAGGTCTACGGCTCGATGACCGACTGGCCCAACGACACGTTCCTGTCCGCCCGCAACCTGGTGCGCTCCTGCGAGGCCTCCCTGCGCCGGATGCAGACCGACTGGATCGACCTCTACCAGTTCCACCACGTCGACCTGGCCACGCCGTGGGAGGAGGTCTGGCAGGCCTGCGAGACCCTCGTCGCCCAGGGCAAGGTGCTCTACGTCGGCTCGTCCAACCACGCCGCCTGGCAGATCGCGGCGGCCAACGAGGCGGCCGCCCGCCGGCACTTCCTCGGCCTCGTGAGCGAGCAGTCCCACTACAACCTGCTCACCCGGCACGTCGAGCTGGAGGTGCTGCCCGCCGCGCAGCACTACGGCGTCGGGATCATCCCGTGGAGCCCGCTGGCCGGCGGCCTGCTCGCCGGGGTCCTCGCGAAGGAGGGCGGCGACCGGCGCCGCGCCGCCGGGGAGCGCGTCGAGCGGCACCGGCCGGCGCTGCAGGCCTACGAGGACGCCTGCCGGGAGTGGGGCCTGGCCCCGGCGGACGTCGGTGTCGCCTGGCTGCTGCACCAGCCGGCGGTCACCGCACCCATCGTCGGCCCGCGCACCACGCAGCAGCTGGAGGGCGCCCTCGGTGCCCTCGACGTCCGCCTGGACGACGCCCAGCTGGCCCGGCTGGACGAGATCTTCCCCGGCTACCGTGCGGCGCCCATGGAGTACGCCTGGTGAGTTCGCCGCACCCATCGTGACCGGCTGAGCACGAAGCGCGACACGCCGCCCCCTCTCTCCCCAACTCTGGGGGCTCCCCGCCCCCGCTTCCGTGTGTGGCCTGCGGTTTCGGCTCCAGGGAGGGTCGACGGCACCGAGAGCTGCTGCTGGGGGCGGGCTCTCACTGCGCCGGGGGGCGTTCATGCGCGAGTTCGGGGACGGGTCCGGGGGCGGCTGCCCCTTCAGCGGAGCAGGCGCCAGGGACGACGGGGGTGCGCCCGGACGGCTGTCCCGGCGGTCGGTGCTGGCCGCCGGGCTGGCCGGTCTGGCCGCGGTCCCGGCGATGGGCGGGACGGCGTTCGCGGCACCGGAGCGGCGGACCGCGACCACCGCGGCGCCGGCGACCACGACCACGCTCCAGCCCACGCGCCGGCTGCCACCGGCCGCCCGCGCCGAGCACGCGGTGGGCAACCCGCGCGGCTCGGACATCGCGGTGCGCGTCGGGCGCGACCGCGAGGCCCGCTTCGGCGTCATGTTCAAGCAGCTGCCGGCGTTCAGCCCGCCGGACGCGCTGCTCACGGCGCTCGCCGCGAAGATGAACGACGGCAAGCTGCCGCTCAGCGACGTCGCCCTCTCCGACGCGGAGTTCGACATCTCGAACATCCCCGCCGGGTACATCTACCTCGGTCAGTTCATCGACCACGACATGACGCTGGACACCACACCGCTGACCGAGCAGGAGTACGACCCCCGGGGCGTCACCAACTACGACACGCCCCGCTTCGACCTGGCCAGCGTCTACGGCAAGGGCCCCGTCCTCAGCCCGGAGCTCTACGACCCGGCCCGGCCGGGGTACCTCCGGGTCAACGACCACGACGGGGTGCACGACCTGCCCCGCGACGACACGGGCGCGGCGTACCTGGGCGACCCCCGCAACGACGAGAACCTCATCGTCGCGCAACTGCACGCGGTCTTCCTGCGCATGCACAACAAGCTGCGGGACGAGGGCAAGACCTTCGAGCAGGCCCAGCAGGAGCTGCGGTGGAACTTCCAGTGGCTGATCGTCAACGACTTCCTGACCCGCATCGTCGGCGGCGAGGTCGTGCGGAGCAAGATCGCCCAGCGCCGCGGCGGCCCCATCGAGTTCGTGGGCAAGTTCTACAAGCCCCGCGACCGGCAGCGCCCCTACATGCCCATCGAGCACTCCGGGGCGGCCTACCGCTTCGGGCACAGCATGATCCGCGCGGAGTACGAGGTGCAGGACCTGCGCACCGTGCCGATCTTCGCCCAGGAGGGCTACCAGGACCTCCGCGGGCACCGCCCGGTCCCCGCCGACCTGTGGATCGACTGGAACTACTTCTTCGACATCCCCGGCATGAGCGCGCCGGACGACCGCAACATGGCCCGGAAGATCGACACCCACCTGTCGCTGCCGCTCACCAAGCTGCCACCCACGGTCGTCGCCCCCACCGCGGGCGCGATCGTCTCGCTGATCGAGCGGAACCTGCTGCGCGGGAAGCGGCTGGGGCTGCCCGCCGGCCAGGACGTCGCCACGGCCATCGGAGCCAAGAAGGTCTACACCAACGCGGAGCTCGGCCTCACCGAGCCGGGATGGGGCGGCAAGGCGCCGCTGTGGTTCTACATCCTCAAGGAGTCCGAGCTGCTCGGGGGCAACCGCCTCGGCCCCGTCGGCGCGACGATCGTCGCCGAGGTGATCCTCGGCCTGCTGGCCTGCGACCCCACCTCGTACTTCAACGCCAAGCCGACCTACACCCCGAGCGCGGGCCCCACGATGGGCCACTTCATCCTGCGGGCCGACGCCATCGACCCGCGGGCGGTCGTGCCGCCCGAGGTGGAGGGCGAGGAGGAAGCGGGCGAGGAGGAGGGCGAGCACGTCGACGAGGGAGAGCCGCTCGAGCCCGAGCCGCTCGAGCCGGGCGAGGAGATCAACCCCGACGCGACGTCCCCCGTGGAGGGTCCCGTCGTCTGAGGCCGGTCACCCCTCGAGGGGCCAGGCGGCGAGCCGGTCGTAACGCGCCGCCGGTCCGAGGTGGCTCTCCAGCAGCTCGACCTCGGTCACCGGCCAGCTCGGCCCGCGGTAGCCGGCCAGCCGGTCGGGCAGGTCGCCGTCCCCCGGACGCCCCGGTCGCCAGCGCCCCAGGGTGAGGTGCGCCCGGAACGGTCGGTCCTCCACCGCCAGGCGCAGCCGGCGGGCGGCACGGGCCAGCCGGACGGCGAGCGCGCCCAGCTCGCCGACGTCCCCTCCGAGCCCGGCCCAGCACACCTGCGGCCGCCGTCGCGAGCCGAACCGGCCGGCACCGGCCAGCTGCAGGCGCAGCGGCGGCGTGCCGGCCACGGCCGGCCCGGCGGCCGCGACGAGCGGTTCCACGGTCGCGTCGGGCACGGCACCGAGGAACAGCAGCGTGAGGTGCCAGCGGCCGGGAGCTGTCCAGCGGGGGGCGCCGGCGGCGTCGCGCAGCGGCTCCAGTGCCCGGTCGAGGTCGTCGCGCGCCGCGGGCGGCGGGGTCACCGCGAAGAACAGCCGCCGCGTCGCCAGGCCGCTCAGTCCTGCTCCACGAGGCCGGCGTCGGCCAGCGCCGCCCGTACCCGCAGCCGCTCCACGTCGCGGGGCCGCCCGGGCGGGGTGCCGGTCATCGTGTGCGGCACCTGCAGCAGCTCCGCCGCCTCGACGAGGACGTCGTCGTAGGCGGCCTGCAGCCCGCGGCGGCGCGCCATGGGGACGCCGGCCGGCACGCGGGCCAGCTGGCGGCCCAGCCGGCGCAGGTCCGCCGCAACCGCCTCCAGCGGGCGGTGCACCGGCGCCGGCGGTTCCGGCACCCGCCGCCGGTGGGACACCGGCAGCCGCGCGGACCCGAACAGCCAGCGGGCGAGCCAACCGAGGCCGGCCACCGCACCGACCACGCCCGCCACGATCGATCCGAGGTACAGCAGTGACGCGGCCATGTCGCCTCCGCGGACGACTCGACGGGGACCTGCGTCACGGTACGTCGGGGCGGCGTCCACCGGCAGCCGCGCGCTCACCCGCCGCTGGCCGCCCGCTGGCCGGGTGCCTGCGGCGCGGCCGCCGCCGCGGCGCGCACCGGGGGCGCCGGCACCGCGCGCGGGCCCACGTGCAGCTGCAGCCGCGGCGGCGCGAGGGAGGCCTCCAGCCGGACCCGGCGCCCCCGGGCCAGCCACGCCGCACCCACGCACCCGGCGAGGACGGCGACCGCACCGCCGATGATCAGCCCCCACGGCGCCCCGAGGTGCTCGGAGATCCAGCCGATCGTCGGCGCCCCCAGCGGGGTGCCGCCCATGAAGCACATGAAGTACAGCGCCATCACCCGCCCGCGCATCTGCGGGTCGGCGCCGAGCTGCACGAAGCTGTTGTTGGCGACGCTGAACACCAGCCCGGCCGCGCCGGTGGGCACCAGCAGCACCGCGAACGCCCAGTAGCCGGGCACCAGCCCGCAGGCGATCGTCAGCAGGCCGAAGACGGCGGCGGAGACGACGAGGAAGCGCTGCCGCGGGCGGGTGCTGCGGCGGGTGGACAGCAGCGCGCCCGACAGCGAGCCTACGGCGAAGCAAGTCGACAGCAGCCCGAACGCCTCGGCGCCCAGGTCGAACACCTCGCGGGCCATCAGCGCGATCGTCACCTGGTAGTTGAAGGCGAAGGTGCCCAGCACGAAGGCCAGCCCCATGGCCAGCCGCAGGTCCGGGTGGGCCCAGGCGTAGACCAGCCCCTCGCGCAGCTGCCCCTTCGCCCGGGGCAGCCGGGGGCTCGGGTGCAGCTCGCCGGGCCGCATGCTCAGCAGCGCGCCGATGGTGAAGGCGAAGCTGGCGGCGTTGACGAAGAACGCCGGCGCGGTGTCCCCCGAGGCGGCGCCGATGAGCAGGCCGGCGATCGACGGGCCCACCAGCCGCGCCCCGTTGAAGATCGTGGAGTTGAGGCTGACCGCGTTGGTCAGCAGCTCGGGCCCCACCATCTCCGACACGAAGGCCTGCCGCACCGGTGCGTCGACGGCCGACACCGACCCCAGCGCCCCGGCGAGGACGAACACGTGCCACAGCTCGATGCCGTCGGCGGCGACCAGCACCCCCAGGACGAGGGCGAGCAGGCCCATCAGCGCCTGGGTGACCACGAGCACGCGCCGCTTGGCGTAGCGGTCGGCCAGCACCCCGCCGTACATGCTCAGCAGCAGGGTGGGCCCGAACTGCAGGGCGGTGATCAGCCCCAGCGCGATGCCGCTGTCACCGGAGAGCTGCAGGACCAGCCAGTCCTGGCCGATCCGTTGCATCCACGTGCCGGTGAGGCTGAGCAGGTTGGCGGAGGCGTAGATCCGGTAGTTGCGGACGCGCAACGACCGGAACATGCCCGTGCTGTCGGTGCGAGCGCTCACCCACTCGCCAGCTTGCCCATGATCGCCGCCGCCTCGCGCAGGACCGCGCGCTCCTCGGCGGTCAGCTCCTGCAGCCGCCCGGACAGCCACGCCTCGCGGGCGCGCGCCTCGACGGCGAGCAACTCCTCGGCGGCGGGGGTGAGGTCGATGACCACCTGCCGGCCGTCGGTGGGGTGCGGGCTCCGGGTGACCAGGCCCATCCCCTCGAGGGCGACCACGACGCGGGTCATCGACGGCGGCTGCACCCGCTCGTGCGCCGCCAGCTCCCCCGGGCTCATCGCCCCGTGCTGCTGGAGCGTGGACAGCGCCGCGAGGTGGGTGAGCGTGACCGACTGGTCGACCCGCTGGCTGCGCAGCCGCCGCGAGAACCGCATCACCGCGAGGCGGAGGTCGTGGGCCAGCGCCGCGGTCTCCAGCGTCGTCCGGCTCACTTCCTCAGCCTAGCTAACGGTCTCTCGGGCGGCTCAGAACAGCTGCTGCAGCGGCTCCAGGGCGAAGTAGACGAGGAACAGGACGGCGATGACCCACATGAGCGGGTGCACCTCGCGGCGCCGTCCGACGACCGAGCGCAGCAACACGTAGCTGATGACGCCCGCGCCGATGCCGTTGGTGATCGAGTAGGTGAACGGCATGAGCGCGATGGTCAGGAACGCCGGGATGACCAGGGACATGTCGTCCCACTCGAGGTTGCGGATCTGGCTGATCATCAGCGCGCCCACGATGACCAGCGCCGGCGCCGCGGCCTCCGACGGCACGACCTGCACCAGCGGCGTGAACAGCATCGCCAGCAGGAACAGCACGCCGGTCGCGACGCTGGCCAGGCCGGTGCGGGCGCCGTCGGCCACACCGGCGGTGCTCTCGACGTAGGTGGTGTTGGAGGAGACGCTGCCCGCGCCACCGGCGGCCGCGGCCAGCGAGTCGACCAGCAGGACCGGCTGCGACTTCGGCAGGTTGCGGTCCTCGTCGAGCAGGTCGCCCTCGGCGCCGACGGCGGTCACCGTGCCGACGGTGTCGAAGAAGTCGGCGATCATGATCGAGAAGACGATGAGCAGGGCGGCGACGACGCCGATCCGCTCGAAGCCGCCGAACAGCGAGAAGTTGCCGAGCAGCGAGAGGTCCGGCGTGCCGACGACGTCCTCGGGCAGCGTGGGCACCTGCAGCGCCCAGCCGTGCGGGTTCTCCTCACCGACGCGCGGACCGATCTCGGCGACGGCCTCGATGACGATCGCCAGCACGGTCGAGACGACGATGCCGATGAGCAGGGCGCCCTTGACCCGGCGGACGACGAGCACCGCGGTCAGCAGCAGGCCCACGACGAACACCAGCAGCGGCCACCCGGCCAGCTGACCGTTGACGCCGAAGCTGATCAGCGGCGAGCCCGGGCGGACGACGCCGGCGTCGGCCAGGCCGATGATCGTGAGGAAGAAGCCGATGCCCACCGCGATCGCCGTCTTCAGCTGCGGCGGGATGGCCTCGAAGACCGCGCGGCGGAAGCCGGTGAGCACCAGCACGGTGATCAGCAGACCCTCGAGGACGACCAGGCCCATGATCTCCGGCCAGGACAGCTGGGTGGCGGCGAAGACCGCGACGATCGCGTTGATGCCCAGCCCGGCGGCCACCGCGAACGGGTACCGGCCGACGACGCCCATGAGGATCGTCATGACGCCGGCGATGAGCGCGGTCACCGCGGCGATGGAGGCGAACGGCAGCGTGCCGCCGGTGACGTCCGTGCCCGACAGGATGATCGGGTTCAGGATCACGATGTAGGCCATCGTGAAGAAGGTGGTCAGGCCACCGCGCAGCTCGCGGGCGACCGTCGAGCGGCGGGCGCTGATCTCGAAGTAGCGGTCCAGGCCGTTCCTCGGCTTCACGCGCGGGCCGTCGGTCCGGCGTGGCGTGCGCACCCCGGCGGCGACGTCGGCCGGTGTGTCACCGGAGGCGATGCGGCCCGTGGACGGACCGGTCTTCTCAACCATGGAAACGACTCCCGGACGGGTGGACGGGCGGGCGAGCGGCGGGGGAAGCGCGCGCCGGCCGGCCGGTGAGGTCTGCGGACGAGCGGCGACAGAGTGCCACACGCGGATGACGGCGCTGTGCAGGCAGGTCGGGCGCAGCGCCTAGGGTCGGGGGGTGCCCGGTCCGACGAAGCAGGCCCCGCCCCCGCTGCGGGTGGACACCGTCCGCGTGGTGCTGGCCGTGACGGCGGTGTGGGTGGTCGCCCTCCTCGTGCTCCTGCTGCTCGGCGACCGCGTCGACCGGGTCTGGACCTGGACCTGCGTCGCCGGCATCGCCCTGGCCGCCGCCGGGCTCGGCATCATGCGCTGGCAGGGCCAGCTCGGGGACCGCCGCCGGGACTGAGCGCCTCGCGGTCTGCCGCCGGGACGGGTACCCCGCCCGCGGCCGGTCTCACCCCTCCTGCGGTGTTCCGCCCGCGGCTGCGGTGCTGCACCGCCGCAGGACCGGTCAGGACACCGCAGGAGCGGCCGAGCCCGTGCGGCCCGGAGGGCCGCGACGTCAGAGGACGTCGAAGGCGCCGGTGTCATAGCGCGCCGAGGTGACCACCTCGGCGGCCTCGTCGGCGACCAGCGTGGCCTGGCTGTGCGCGCCGCACCCGTAGTCGACCGCCACGACGCGCCCGTCGGCCGGGGCGTAGACGTTGCCGCAGGCGCCGTAGCCGTGCCGCAGCGAGCCGGCCAGCGGCAGGAAGAAGCCGCACGTGCCGCACGGCCCGGGTGCGTGCCGGGCCATCGCCGAGCCCGGGCCGAACTCCCCCGCGCTCCACCGGGCGGCCGCCTCGTTGCGCCCGTCGCGGGACATGACCCGCTCCCGGCCGAGCCCGATCTCCGCGGCGACCACCGAGCCCTCCGGGTCGTCGGCGGAGTCGTCGTCGACCGCGTAGGCCGGGACCAGGCGGGGGTCGTCCTCCGTCGCGGGCAGGACGTCGCCGACCGACAGGTCACCCGGCCGCAGCCGCTCGTGCCACGGCACCCAGGCCGGGGCCAGCAGGGCCTGCTCCCCCGGCAGCAGCACGACCTCGTCGACGGTGACGGCGTCCTCCCCCGGCACCCGGGCCAGCGTCACCGCCCAGTGCCACCCCGCGTAGCCCGGCAGCCGGCTGGCGAAGGAGTGGGTGACCACGTCGCCGAGCTCAGGGGCTCCGCCCACCTCGGGGGTCGCGCCCAGGTGCTCACCGACGACGTCCGGCGAGCCGGCGGTCTCGACCGCCGCCGCCCGGGCCTGCTCGACCGCCGCGGACAGCACGTCGTTCCCCGTCGGGGCGGGGTCGGAGAAGTCGGTCACGCCCCCATTGTCCCTGACGGGGGCGCTCCAGCC
Source organism: Geodermatophilus sp. SYSU D01186 (assembly GCF_054050215.1). NCBI lineage: Bacteria > Bacillati > Actinomycetota > Actinomycetes > Geodermatophilales > Geodermatophilaceae > Geodermatophilus > Geodermatophilus sp. SYSU D01186. Next base: position 46,675 of record NZ_JBJGYW010000029.1, read on the forward strand.
GTCGGCACGGGGGCGGTTCGCCGACCGCCTGTTCAGACGGGTGCGGCACGATGGGCGGGTGCCCAGCCCCCGCCCACCCGCGCCCCGGCGCGGCGTCCTGCGCGGGCGTCCGCTGCCACCGGCCGCGGAGCGGATGGACACCACCCCCATCGACGTCCCCCGGCCGGCCACCCGGCCGCTGCCCGAGGCACAGGCGGGCGGGGCCGGTGCGCCGCCTCCCGCGCTGCCGCCGGGGCCGCCCGCCCCGCCGCCGACCGCGCCGCTGCCGCCGCGCAAGCTGACCGTCACCCGCGTGGCCGCGGCGCGGTCGCGGCAGCTGACCGGCGCGGCGGTGCGCCGGGTCCGCGCGGCCAGCCGGGCCGACGGCGCGGGCGAGAGCGGGCTGACGCACCTGCTGTGGGTCAACGCCCTCCACATGGCCGGCGACGCGATGATCGCCGTCTCGCTGGCCGGCACGCTGTTCTTCGCCGCGACCACCGACGCCCAGCGCGGCAACGTGGCGCTCTACCTGCTGGTGACGATGGCGCCGTTCGCCGTCGTCGCCCCGGTGATCGGGCCGCTGCTGGACCGGCTCCAGCGCGGCCGTCGCTGGGCGATGGCGGCGAGCCTGCTCGGCCGGGCCGTGCTCGCGCTGGTGATGGCCGCCCACTTCGACGACTTCGTCCTCTACCCGGCCGCCCTCGGCGTCCTGGTGCTGTCGAAGGCGCACAACGTGCTGCGTGCGGCGGTGGTCCCCCGGGTGCTGCCGAGTGCGATGTCGCTGACCTCGGCCAACGCCCGGACGTCGGTGTTCGGGCTGCTCACCGCCGGTGCGTTCGGCGGCATCGGGGCGGGGCTGGCCTGGGCGCTGGGCTTCGAGTGGCTGCTGTACGCGACCGCGGCGGTGTTCGTGGCCGGCGCGGTGGCCGCGGTGCGGCTGCCGCACCACGTCGACGTCCCGACCGGGGAGCTGCCCGCCGACGTGCTCACCACCGCCCCGCAGCCGGTGACCGGCGGACGGCGGCGGCGTCCGGTCAGCCCGCACGTGGTCGTGGCGCTGCGGGCCAACGCCGCGCTGCGCGGGCTCGGCGGCTTCCTGACCATCTTCTCCGCGTTCCTGGTGCAGGCCACGGTGGACGACGGCTGGCAGGCCACCCTCGCCCTCGGCGCGATCGCCGGCGCCGCCGGTGTGGGCAGCGTGCTCGGGACGGCGGTCGGCTCCCGGCTGCACCGGGTGAGCCCGGACCCGATCGTGCTCTGGTCGGCCGGCACCGCGGCCGCGATCACCGTGCTGGCCGCGGTCTTCTACAGCCTGACGATGGCCGCCGTCGTCGCCGGCGTGGCGGCCGTGGCCAACGCGCTGGGCAAGGTGGCCCTCGACGCGATCATCCAGCGGGAGGTGCCCGAGAGCCTGCGCGCCTCGGCCTTCGCCCGCTCGGAGACGATGCTGCAGCTGTCCTGGGTGGTCGGCGGCGCTCTCGGCATCGCCCTGCCGCCCACCGGCTGGCTCGGGTTCACCGTGGCCGCCGCGCTGCTCGTGCTCGCCGTCGGGCTGGTCCTGTGGGGGCCGCGCCGCCGCACCGCGGCCGCCCCGGAGGCATGGTCGCCGGGCACCGCCGAGCCGGCCCCGGAGTGGCAGCAGTGAGGCCGGTGGCGGGGCTGGCCGTCGGCGTCCTGCTGCTGGCCGGCTGCGGCTCGGAGCCCTCCGGTCCCGAGGACGTCGAGGTCGTGGCGGGCGCGCAGGAGGTCAGCGTCTCGCCGACCCAGGCGTGTCTGGACGGCGAGGGGCAGCGCTACTCGACCACCCCGCCGATCCTCGAGGTCTCCCCCGACACGACGATCCGGCTCACCGTGCCCGAGTCGGTCGCCGAGCAGGGGTGGAGCGTGCAGGTCTTCGACGAGAAGCTGGAGGAGCAACTCGGAGAGGTCGACGTCGAGGGCGCCGCGACGGTGTTCGACGAGATCAACAGCTCCGACGTCGTCCCGCCGGCGTTCTACCTCGTCGTCGTCGAGGACCCCGACGAGGACTGCGACGGCTTCAGCGGGGCGTGGCCGATCGGCTTCCTGCGCGCCGGAGGCGCCACCGGCGGGACGGCGACGCCCGCCGGGTGACGTACTGGAGGGGCCCCTCTGGGTGACGTGCTGGAACGGCCCCGTCCAGAGGCTCGCCGCGAGCCTGCGAGCGGTGAGGAGGACGGGGTCCTTCTTCAGTGCTCCAGGTCGGTCGCGACCGCGCGGAGCACCGAGGCGACCTTGCGGGCCACCGCCTTGTCGGGGTGGCGGCCGCGGCGCAGGCCGTTGGAGACGTCGTCGAGCAGCTTGATGAGGTCCTCGATGATCGGGACCAGCTCGTCGGGCTTCTTGCGCGTCCGCTCGGCGTGCGCCGCCGCGACCGAGGGCAGCGGGTCGAGCACCCGCACCTGCAGCGCCTGGTCCCCGCGGCGGCCGGCGACGATGCCGAACTCCACCCGCTGGCCGGGCTTGAGCTCGCTGGTGCCGGCCGGCAGGGCGTCCTTGTGCACGAAGACGTCGGGACCGTCCTCGCGAGAGAGGAAGCCGAAACCCTTCTCCGGGTTGAACCACTTGACTCTGCCGGTGGGCACGTTGATCCCTCAGTCGGTCGCGGACGGTCCCGGCACCGGGCCGGGCGGACGGTCGCGGCACGGGGCCGCCGCCTGCCAGGTTAGCCGCCCCCGTCCCGGGACTCCGCGCCCTTTCCGCTCTCGCCCTAGCCTGACCGGGTGCCGACCGCCGACGAGCCCGCCGGCCACCCGGACTACCGGTTCACGCTGGCCAACGAGCGGACCCTGCTCGCCTGGCTGCGGACGGGGTTGGCCCTGGTCGCCGGTGGGGTGGCGGTGGCCCAGTTCGCCCCCGACCTGGGCGTGCGCTGGGGCAGCGCGGCGGTCGCGGTGGCCCTCGTGCTGACCGGCCTGGGCGCCGCGCTCGGCGGGTACCGGCGCTGGCGGTGCAACGAGCAGGCGATCGCCGCGGACCGCCCGCTCCCGTCCAGTCGGGTCCTGCCCACGCTGGTCGCGGCGGTGGCCGCCGTCCTCGTCGTGGTGGCGGTGCTCGTCGGCGTCCAGGTGGTCGGCCGGTGAGCCCGCTCCGGGAGACACAGCCCGAGCGCACCGACCTCGCGTGGCGGCGCACCGGCCTGGGCGTGCTCGCCGTGGCCGGTCTGCTCGCGCACTCGTCGGCCGAGGCCGCGGCGCCGGGTCGGCTCGCCCTGTCCGGAGGCGTCGCACTGCTGGGCCTCGGTGTGCTCGGCGGTCTGGCTCCGCTGCGCGCCCGCCAGACACGCCGGGCCCTCGACCGCCACCGTGGTGTGGCCGTGCCGGGGATGGCGGCGCTGGTCACCGCCGTCGTCGTCCTCGTGGCCCTGGCGGCGCTCGTCGCGGTGCTCAGCCCTCGCTGAGGACCCCCTCCACGACCCCCAGCCGGTCGAGCAGGACGAGGAACACCGCCGCGAAGTCGTTGCTCGCGACGTCCCGGCGGACCCGCGCCCAGTCGACCTGCTCGCGCAGTGCGCGGGCCACGGGCAGCAGCCGCGAGTAGTCGCAGTAGTGCTCGTCGAGGGCCATCAGCTTGGTGACGACGATGTCGGTGGCCTCCAGCACCGGCATGTGCACCGAGAGCACCGGCAGCTCCTCGGCACGGTCGATGAGGTCCATCTCCACCGGGCTGCCGCAGGTGCGCCACAGCACGTCGACGAACGAGTTGCCCTGGACGACCTTGGTCAGCCAGTCCTCCGCCGGGTCGACGACCTCCAGGCCGGCCTCGGCCAGCACCTTCGCCGCCCGCTCGGACTCCGCGGCCGGGACGAGGAAGTCCGCGTCGTGGTCGGGTTCCGGTGCGCCGCGGACCCACGCGGCGTAGCCCCCGCACAGCGCGAAGGGCACATCACCCTGCTTGAGCGCGACGGCGGTGCGCTTGAGGAGGTCACGGATCTCGTCCCGGTCGTCTGGCAGCACGCGGAACTGCTACCCGGCGTTGCGATGTCGGAACGTGGCGGTGTGGACGCCGCCGGTCGGGGCACTGGGAGTGCGTGCGGATCGCGACGTTCAACATCCTCCACGGCCGCTCCCCCGCCGACGACCGCGTCGACGTCGAGCGCCTCGCCGCGGCGGTGAAGACCCTCGACGCCGACGTCCTCGGCCTGCAGGAGGTCGACCGCGACCAGCCGCGGTCCATGGGCGCGGACCTGACCGCGGTCGCCGCCGAGGCGATGGGCGCCGTGGACTCCCAGTTCGTGGCGGCGCTGCACGGCACGCCGGGGGGCACCTGGATGGCCGCCACCGGCGACGAGCAGCCCGGGTCGGCCACCTACGGCATCGCGCTGCTGTCGCGCTACCCCGTCGTGTCCTGGCGGGTGGTGCGGCTGCCGGCCCTGCGCAGCCGGGTGCCGGTGTGGTTCCGCGGCGCGCCCCGCCCGACGATGGTCGGCGACGAGCCACGGGTCGCCGTCGCCGCCGTCCTGGACGGGCCGCACGGGCAGTTCACCGTCTGCAACACGCACCTGTCGTTCGTCCCCGGCTGGGGTGCGCTGCAGCTGTCGAAGCTGGTGCGCTCGCTCACCGGCACCCGTGAGCCGCTCATCCTCATGGGGGACCTGAACATGCAGGCACCCCAGGCGGTGCGGGTGAGCGGCCTGCGACCGCTGGGCCGGGCCGCCACCTTCCCGGTGGACACCCCGACCCGGCAGCTGGACCACGTGCTCGCCCGCGGTCCGATCGCCGCGACCGGGCCGGCGGAGTCGGTGCGGCTGCCGCTGTCGGACCACCGCGCGCTCGTCGTCCCCACCGGCCACCCCTGAGGCCGACCGGGGCCGGACGGCGCCTCAGGCGTTGCGGACGGCGGCGGCCGCCTGCAGGCCCAGCTCCTCGACCGAGACCTCGCGCATCTCGACCTTGCGCACCTTGCCGGTGACCGTCATCGGGAAGGCGTCGACGATCTTCACGTAGCGGGGGATCTTGTAGTGGGCGAGCTTGCCGGTGCAGAACTCGCGCAGGGCGTCGGCGGTCAGCGGCTCGGCACCGGCCCGCAGCCGCACCCACGCCATGAGCTCCTCGCCGAACCGCTCGTCGGGGACGCCGATGACCTGGGCCTCGATGATGTCCGGGTGGGTGAAGAGGAACTCCTCGACCTCCCGCGGGTACACGTTCTCGCCGCCGCGGATCACCATGTCCTTGATCCGGCCGACGATGTTGAGGTAGCCCTCGGCGTCCATGACGGCGAGGTCGCCGGTGTGCATCCAGCGGGCGGCGTCGATGACCTCGGCGGTCTTCTCCGGCTGCTCCCAGTACCCGAGCATCACCGAGTAGCCGCGGGTGCAGAACTCCCCCGGCGTCCCGCGGGGCACGGTGAGCCCGGTCTCGGGGTCGATCACCTTCACCTCGAGGTGCGGGTGCACCCGGCCGACGGTGGAGGTGCGCCGGTCGAGGTCGTCGTCGGCGCCGGTCTGGGTGGAGACCGGTGAGGTCTCGGTCATGCCGTAGCAGATGGTGACCTCGGTCATGCCCATCTCGGCGACCACCCGCTTCATCACCTCGACCGGGCACGGGGAGCCGGCCATGATGCCGGTCCGCAGCGACGAGAGGTCGTAGGTGCCGAAGTCGGGCAGCGCCAGTTCCGCGATGAACATCGTGGGGACGCCGTACAGCGAGGTGCAGCGCTCCTCCTGCACCGCCTTCAGGGTCAGCGCGGGGTCGAAGCCGGGTGCCGGGATGACCATCGTCGCGCCGTGGGAGGTGGCCGCGAGGTTGCCCATGCCCATGCCGAAGCAGTGGTAGTAGGGCACCGGGATGCAGATCCGGTCGGCCTCGGTGTAGCCGCAGCCCTCACCCACGAAGAACCCGTTGTTGAGCAGGTTGTGGTGGGTGAGCGTGGCGCCCTTGGGGAAGCCCGTCGTCCCGGAGGTGTACTGGATGTTGATCGGGTCGTCGGCCGACAGCTGGGTCTCGCGCTCGGCGAGCAGGCCGCGGTCCCCGGCCCGGCCGGTGGCCACCAGCTGCTCCCACTCCGGCGAGCCGAGGAACAGCACCTCGCGCAGGTCGGGGCACTGGTCGCGGACCTCGCCCACCATGGCCCGGTAGTCGCTGCTCTTGAACTCCGGCGCGCTGACCAGCACCGAGATGCCGGCCTGCTTCAGCACGTAGGCCAGCTCGTGGGTGCGGTAGGCCGGGTTGATGTTGACCAGGATCGCGCCGAGCTTGGCGGTGGCGAACTGGACGAACGCCCACTCCGCGCAGTTCGGCGCCCAGATGCCGACGCGGTCCCCCTTGGCCACGCCGAGGGCGTCCAGGCCGAGGGCGACCGCGTCGACCTCCGCGACGAACTGCGGATAGCTGTACCGGCGGCCGGTGGCGCACTCGACGAGCGCCTCGTGGTCGCCCACCCGCGCCGCCGTCCGGTCCAGGTTCGCCCCGATCGTGTCCCCGAGGAGGGGGACGGTGGAGGTGCCACTGCTGTAGGACGGCAGCGCGGGAGTGGTCATGCCTACTCGCCCGCCATGACGCCGGCCCGGTTGGGCTTGTCGGTGGGGTGCGCGTACCGGAGGCGGCTGAGCGGCAGCGGGAACTGGTGGTCCTCGCCGAAGGGGTTGAGCGGGCCGGCCGGCTCGGCGGTGAACTCGGTCAGCGGGGGACCGCCGTCGTCGGACCGGCCCCAGGTGGGCTCCACCAGGTGCGCGTGCTTGGTCTTCCGCTTGGCCATGTCGCCGTTGCCTCCGTTGCCGTGTCTGCGGACACCACGCGGTGCCGCGTCGCTGGACATCTTCTCGGACGCGGTACCCAGAACGCACGCACTACGCCACGGGTGGGTGGCTCAGCGGCGCCGGACCGCCCGGGCGCCGTACACCGTGGGCACCCCGTCGGCGGTGATCACCCACTCCCGGGCACCCACGGGCGCGGCCCGCACCACCGCGTCGTGCAGGTGCTGGACCGCCCGCGTGCGGAAGACGTTCGTGCTCTCCAGGCGCAGCCGCACCGGCTCGGCGAGCGGGTCGGTCTCGTCGTAACCCTCCGGCTCGAACGCCAGCACCGCGGGGCCGGCGATGCGCAGCACCCCGGTCTGCCACCGCACCGTCTGCAGCGCCCGCCGCCAGCGGCGGTGCCGCACCAGCGCCCCGGCACCGGCGACGGCGGCGACGGTGCCCGAGATGACCAGCACCACCACGACCAGGCCCAGGCCGGGGATCCCCTGGCCGCGGTCGCGGGCGATGGTGACCGCCGCGGCGCCCAGCAGGACCCCGAGGACGACGGCGATCGCGCCGCCGACCAGCCAGCGCAGCGCCCCGGCCTGGTAGCCGGTCAGCGCGCTGCTGGTCTGCGGGTCGTCGGCGGCCGGGTGCACGCGGTCATGCTGGCCCAGGACCTGGGGACACGGCGGCACCGGGTGGCGCGGGCGACGTAACTTTGACCGGATGTCTGCCGACCGCCCGGCCACGCTGGCCGCCTGGCTGCGCACCCGCAGCGACGAGCAGCTCGGCGCGTTGCTGGCCGCCCGTCCCGACGTGGCCCGCCCGGCGCCGTCCGACGTCGTGGCCCTGGCCAGCCGGCTGGCGGTCCCGGTGTCGGTCGACCGCGCGCTCGACGAGCTCGACGCCGCGACGCTGCAGGTGCTCGACGTGGTCCTGCTGGCCGGCACCGACGGGGTGGACGCCGCGGACCTGCCCGCCGCGCTGCCCGAGGTGCCCGACGACGTGCTCACCGCCGCGCTGGAGCGGCTGGCGACGCGGGCGCTGCTGTGGGGCGACGACGTCCTGCACGCGCCGGACCCGGTGCGCCGGGCGGTGCGGTACCCCGCCGGGCTGGGCCGGCGGGCGACCGAGCTGCGGCTGGCGCTGCCGTCGGACCTGCCGCGGGCGATCGGCGAGCTGGGCACCGACGAGCGCGGGGTCCTGGAGCGGCTGGCCGGCGACCGGCCGGTCGGCCACCTGCCCGACACCACCGGCAACGGCGTCTCCCCGGCCCGCCGGCTGGTGCAGCAGGGCCTGCTGGCCCGGATCGACGCGCTCAACGTCGAGCTGCCGCGGGAGATCGGGCTGCTGCTGCGCGGCGACCGCCCCTACGGCGCCCCGCGGGTGCGCCCCGAGCCGGCCCGCGTCACCCGGGACCCGGCGGTGGTGGACCGGCAGGCGGCCGGGGCGGCCATGGAGACGGTGGGCCGGGTCGGCGAGCTGCTCGCCCTGCTGGAGGAAGAGCCCGCGGGGCTGCTGCGCAGCGGCGGGGTCGCCGTCCGGGACCAGAAGCGGCTGGCGCGGGCCCTGCACGTCTCCGAACCCGAGGCCGGGTGGCTGCTGGAACTGGCGCACGTGGCGGGCCTGCTCGACGTCGGCGGGCCGCACCGCGACGAGTGGCTGCCCACCCGCGCCTACGACGTGTGGCGTGAGCAGGACCTCCCCGACCGGTGGGCCACCCTGGCCGGCGGCTGGCTGGACGCCGTCCGGCTGCCCTCGCTGGCCGGGCAGCGCGACCTGAACGGCAAGGCGGTCAACGCGCTCTCCCCCGACCTGGTGCGGCACACCGCACCGGCGATCCGGCGCTCGGCGCTCACGGCCCTGGCCGAGTACCCGCGCGGCAGCGGCGTGGCCCCCGACGACCTGGTCGCCCTGCTGCGCTGGCGCACCCCGCGGCGGGCCGACCGGCTCGCCCCGGTCCCCGACCTGCTGGCCGAGGCCACCCGGCTCGGGGTGCTGGTGGGCGGGGTGCTGTCCACCGGCGGGCGCGGCCTGCTGACCTCCGGCGAGGACGGCGCGGCCGACGGCATGCGGGGCCTGCTGCCCGAGCCGGTCGACCACGTGCTCGCCCAGCCCGACCTCTCGCTGGTCGCGCCGGGGCCCCTGGTCGCCGAGCTCGCCGACACCCTCGCCGTCGTCGCCGACGTCGAGTCCTCCGGCGGGGCGACGGTGTTCCGGGTGTCGGAGGCCAGCGTCCGCCGGGCCCTCGACGCCGGCTGGTCGGCCACCGACCTGCACGAGTTCTTCGGCCGCGCCTCCCGCACCCCGGTGCCGCAGGCGCTGGACTACCTGGTCGACGACGTGGCCCGCCAGCACGGCCGGCTGCGCGTGGGCGCCATCGAGAGCTACGTGCGCTCCGACGACCACGGGCTGCTCTCCCAGGTGCTCAACGACCGGCGGACGGCCGGCGCCGAGCTGCGCCGCCTGGCACCCGGCGTGCTGGTGAGCGGGCTGGGCGCCGACGAGGTGCTCACCGTGCTGCGCGAGGCCGGCTACGCCCCTGCCGGGGAGTCGCCGGGCGGCGCCGTCCTCACCCGGCCCCCGGCCCGCCCGCGCGCCGCCGGCCGCCGCCCCGGGGCCGCGACCGCCGCCGCGCCCCGACCGCTCACCGGCGACGAGGTCGCCGCCACGGTGCGGGAGATCCGCGCCGGGGACGCCGCACTGGCCGCCCGGCGCGGCGAGGCGGTGCGCCAGGTGCCCGGCGTGACCACCGCGGGCACGCTGGAACTGCTGTCCCGCGCGGTCCGCGAGGGGGTGCCCGTGTGGCTGGGGTACGTCGACGCGCAGGGCAGCGGCAGCCAGCGCGTCGTCCAGCCGGTGTCCCTGGCCGGGGGCTTCCTCCAGGGGTACGACGAGCGGCGCGGCGAGAGCCGCACGTTCGCCGTCCACCGGATCACCTCCGTGGCGCTGGTCGAGGACGAGGAGCCGGCCGCGTCCTCGTGACGTGCGCGGCAACCGCTTGATCAGCTCGCGGGCGGCGGCCACCCTGCCTCCCCATGGGGAGCGAGGAGAGCACCGCCGCAGCCCTGGTCACGGCCCTGGAGAGGGTCCTGGGCGTCGAGGAGGTGCCCGTGCGGCTGCGCGCCTGGGACGGCTCGGTCGCCGGGCCCGAGGGGGCGCCGGTGGTCGCCGTCCGGTCGCCGCGCGCGCTGCGGCGGCTGGCCTGGGCACCCGGCGAGCTCGGCCTGGGGCGCGCCTACGTCGCCGGCGACCTCGACGTGGAGGGCGACGTCTTCGCCACCCTGGAGGCGCTGACGTCGGCGGGGCGGCTGGCGGCCGGCCACGCCACCGTCGCCCCCACCCTGCGCGAGCGGCTCGACCTGCTCGGCACGGCCGCCCGGCTCGGCGCCCTGGGCCCGGCGCCCGCGCCCCCGCCGGAGGAGGTGCGGCTGCGCCGGTTCGGACGGCGGCACTCCCGCGCCCGGGACGCCGCCGCGATCGCCCACCACTACGACGTCAGCAACGACTTCTACCGGCTGGTCCTGGGCCCGACGATGGTCTACTCCTGCGCCGTCTGGGAGTCCCCCGCCACCGGGCTGGACGCCGCGCAGGAGGCCAAGCTGGACCTGGTCTGCCGCAAGCTCGGCCTGACCCCCGGGACCCGGCTGCTCGACGTCGGCTGCGGCTGGGGCAGCCTCGCGCTGCACGCCGCCGGGCAGTACGGGGTCACCGTCGTCGGCGTCACCCTCTCGCGGGCGCAGGCGGAGCTCGCCCGGGCGCGGGTGGTCGAGGCGGGGCTGGCCGACCGGGTCGAGATCCGGGTGCAGGACTACCGCGACGTCCCGGACGGGCCGTTCGACGCGATCAGCTCGATCGGCATGGCCGAGCACGTCGGCGCGGCCGAGATGGCGCGGTACGCCTCGACCCTGCGCGACCTGCTGCGCCCGGGCGGCCGGCTGCTCAACCACGCCATCGCCTGGAACGACGCGGCGACCGCCGCCTGGGACCCCGACACCTTCATCACCCGGTTCGTCTTCCCCGACGGGGAGCTGCTCAGCCTGGCCGGCACCGTCTCCGCCCTGGAGGCCGGCGGCCTGGAGGTGCTCGACGTCGAGGCCCTGCGGCGGCACTACGCGCTGACGCTGCGCGCCTGGGTGGAGCGGCTGGAGAAGCACTGGGACGCCGCCGTCGCGCTCAGCTCGGAGGGCCGCGTCCGGGTCTGGCGGCTGTACATGGCGGCGAGTGCGCTGGCCTTCGAGCGGGGCGTCATGGGCGTCAACCAGGTGCTGGTGCGGCGTCCGGGCGGCGACGAGGCACCGCTGCGCCTGCGCGACTGGCGCTGACCCTCGGCGCCGCGCGTTCTGCGGTCCAGAATGTGCGGGCGGGGTACGGAGCACGCGCGCACCCTCGACCGTGATGGCCCGTCCGTGCCGCGGCGCTGCCCCGCCGCCGCGGACGGCCACCGGACCAGGGTCGACGCCCCTGTCCACCGGAGAACGCCGCATCGGAGGGATGCCCGCCATGACCCAACTCGCCTCCCCGGTCTCGCTGACCGCGGTCGACGCGCCCGGCCAGCCGACCCCCACGCCCGCGCTCGAGGAGCTGTACCGGGGCTTCGAGCAGGAGTTGCTGGTGCCGCTGTGGACCGAGATCGGCGACCTCATGCCGGCCCACCCGCGGTCCAAGGCGGTCCCGCACGTGTGGCGTTGGCAGAACCTGGTTCGGCTGGCCGACCAGGCCGGGCACCTGGTGCCGGTCGGGCGCGGCGGGGAGCGCCGGGCGATCGCGCTGGCCAACCCCTCCCTCGGCGGCAAGCCCTACGCCACCCCGACCCTGTGGGCGGCGATCCAGTACCTGATGCCGGGTGAGGACGCCCCCGAGCACCGGCACACCCAGCACGCCTTCCGCTTCGTCGTCGAGGGGGAGGGCGTGTGGACCGTCGTCGGCCGCGACCCGGTCCCGATGAACCGCGGCGACTTCCTCCCGCAGGCCGGGTGGAACTGGCACGCCCACCACAACGCCGCGCAGAAGCCGATGGCCTGGATCGACGGCCTGGACATCCCGTTCCAGTACGCCACCGAGTCGCAGTTCTTCGAGTTCGGCCGCGAGCAGATCAGCGACGCCGAGCGCACCACCCCCGAGCGGTCCCGCTCGCAGCGGCTGTGGGGGCACCCCGGCCTGCGTCCGGTGTCCGCGCCCGGCGCGACCGCCGGCACGCCGCTGCTGAACTACCGCTGGGTCGACACCGACGCCGCGCTGACCGACCAGCTCGAGCTCGAGGCCGAGGGTCACCCGGGGGTCGTCGAGCCCGGCCACGCCGCGGTCCGCTTCACCAACCCGACCACCGGCGGCGACGTCCTGCCGACCATCCGCGCCGAGGTGCACCGCGTGCGCAGCGGGTCCGAGACCGCGCCGCGGCGCGAGGCCGGGTCGTCGGTCTACCAGGTCTTCGACGGCACCGGCACGGTCACCGTCGGGGAGGTCTCCTGGCGGGTCGAGCGCGGTGACCTGTTCGTCGCCCCCTCCTGGGAGCCGCTGTCGGTGCGCTCGGAGGCCTCGGCGTCGGACTCCGACTCCGGCGCGCTGGACCTGTTCCGGTTCAGTGACGGCCCGATCTTCGAGGCACTGCACCTGGACCGCGTCTCCGTGGGAGGAACCGACCGATGAAGCTGGCCACCATCCGCACCCTGGAGGGCCGCACCCGCGCCGTCCGCGTGGACGAGGACCACCTCGTCGACCTCGGCGCCGCCGACCTCGGCGAGTTCCTCGCCACCCCCGGGTGGGAGGAGCGGGCGGCGGCGGCCACCGAGCGGGTCGCCGAGGTGCGGGGCGCCGCCTACGCCCCCGTCGTCCCCCGGCCGGGCAAGGTCGTCTGCGTCGGCCTCAACTACCGCAACCACATCCTGGAGATGGGGCGGGACCTCCCGGAGCACCCGACGCTGTTCTCCAAGTTCGCCGACACCCTCGTCGGCGCCAACGACGACATCGTCAAGCCCCCGGAGACCGACGAGTTCGACTGGGAGTGCGAGCTGGCCGTCGTCATCGGCGCGCCGGTCCGCCGGGCGCGGGGCGTCGAGGCGGAGCAGGCGATCGCCGGGTTCGCGGTGCTCAACGACATCACCTGCCGCGACTGGCAGTTCCGCACCCGCGAGTGGCTGCAGGGCAAGAACTGGGAGGCGACCACCCCGCTGGGCCCGTACCTGGTCACCCCCGACGAGCTGCCCGGCGGCGTCCGGCCCACGCTGGAGATCAGCACGAGGATCGACGGCGAGACCGTGCAGAAGGACACCACCGGTGACCTGCTGTTCGACCCCGTCGCCCTGGTCGAGTACGTCTCCACCATCATCACGCTGCGCCCGGGCGACGTGATCGCCACCGGCACCCCCGGCGGCGTCGGCCACGCCCGCAAGCCGGCCCGCTACCTGCGGTCCGGCCAGGTCGTGACCACCGAGATCGCCGGCCTCGGCCGCTGCGAGAACCCCGTGGTCGACGACCTGGTGGCCGCGGAGGCCTCGTCGTGAGCGACGTCGACGTCCTCGTCGTCGGCGGGGGCATCGGCGGGCTGGCCAACGCCCTCGCGCTGACCCGGAAGGGGCTGCGGGTGCGCGTCCTGGAGCGCGCCGCCGAGTTCGGCGAGGTCGGCGCCGGCCTGCAGATCGCGCCGAACTGCACCCGGATCCTCGACTCCTGGGGCCTGCTCGACGAGGTGCTGCGCCTCGGCGTGCAGCCGGAGAACCTCGTCATGAAGGACGCCGTCGACGGCACCGTGCTCACCCGCCTCGACCTCGCCGACGCCCGGCAGCGGTACGGGTCGCCGTACGTGGTGATCCACCGCAGCGACCTGCACGGCACGCTGCTGCGCGCCTGCCGCGACGCCGGCGTCGACCTGGTCACCGACGTGCAGGTCACCGGCTACGAGCACGTGGACGGCGGCGTGACGGTGCTCTCCGAGGGCAGGCGCGAGACCGCGCCGGTCGTGCTCGCCGCCGACGGCCTGTACTCCGTCGCCCGGCGGATGATCAGCGACGACCAGCCGGTCAGCTCCGCCTACGTGGCCTACCGCGGGGCGATCCCCGCCGAGCAGGTCGCGCAGATGGACGTCTCGATGTCCGACGTCGTGGTGTACGTGGGGCCGCACTGCCACTTCGTGCAGTACCCGCTGCGGCAGGGCGAGATGTTCAACCAGGTGGCGGTGTTCCGCTCGCCGAAGGCCCTCGCCGGCCGCGAGGACTGGGGCACGCCGGACGAGCTCGACGCGGCCTTCGCCGACACCTGCGAGCAGGTCCGGGCGGGCCTGCCGCTGATGTGGCGCGACCGCTGGTGGCGGATGTTCGACCGGGAGCCGATCCCGCACTGGGTCCAGGGGCGGCTGGCGCTGATCGGGGACGCCGCCCACCCGCCGCTGCAGTACCTGGCGCAGGGCGCGGTCATGGCGATCGAGGACGCGTGGGTGCTGTCCGAGCACGTCGGCGCGCAGCTGGCCGCGGGCGCACTCGACTGGGACGCCGCGCTGGCCGCCTACGACGCGGTGCGGCCCGAGCACTGCCGGCGGGTGCTCACCACGGCCCGCGCGTGGGGTGAGCTGTGGCACCTCACCGACGGCCCGCGGCTGGCCCGCAACGAGCTCCTGCGGCACCGCGACGTGCACGACTACTCGTTCGTGGACTGGCTGTACGGGCCGACCGCCCTGACGCCGGACCAGGAGCCGCCGATGTTCACCCCCCAGCCGCTGGAGCAGCCGGTCGGCGGCTGACGGGAAGGTCTCGTCGGCGGGCGCGGTTACCTTCGGTGCGGTGGTCGGAGCGACCGCCTCCCCCTGCTGGCCGCGCCCGTCGGCAGGACGCCTGCTGCCGGAAGGTGCCCGTGAACGACGGACCCCTCATCGTCCAGTCGGACAAGACCCTGCTGCTCGAGGTCGACCACCCGCTCGCCCGCGACTGCCGGGCGGCGATCGCCCCGTTCGCGGAGCTGGAGCGCTCCCCCGAGCACGTGCACACCTACCGGGTCACCCCGCTCGCGCTGTGGAACGCCCGCGCCGCGGGGCACGACGCCGAGCAGGTGGTCGACGCCCTCGTGCGCTACTCGCGTTACCCGGTGCCGCACGCGCTGCTGGTCGACGTCGCCGACACCATGGACCGCTTCGGCCGGCTGACGCTGGCCAACAACCCGGTGCACGGGCTGGTCCTCACCAGCTCCGACCGCGCCGTCCTCGAGGAGGTCGTCCGGTCCAAGCGGGTGGCCCCGATGCTCGGCGCGCGGATCGACGCCGACACCGTCGTCGTCCACCCGTCGGAGCGCGGGCGGCTCAAGCAGGCGCTGCTCAAGGTCGGCTGGCCGGCCGAGGACCTCGCCGGCTACGTCGACGGCCAGGCCCACCCGATCGACCTGGACCAGAGCGGCTGGCACCTGCGCGACTACCAGCAGGAGGCCGTGGAGGGCTTCTGGGCCGGCGGCTCGGGCGTCGTCGTCCTGCCGTGTGGCGCGGGCAAGACGCTGGTCGGCGCCGCGGCGATGGCCGAGGCCAAGGCGACCACGCTGATCCTGGTGACCAACACCGTCGCCGGGCGGCAGTGGAAGCGGGAGCTGATCGCGCGCACCACGCTCACCGAGGACGAGATCGGCGAGTACTCCGGGGAACGCAAGGAGATCCGCCCGGTCACCATCGCGACCTACCAGGTGATCACCACCCGCCGGAAGGGCGAGTACCGGCACCTGGACCTCTTCGACGCGCAGGACTGGGGCCTGATCGTCTACGACGAGGTGCACCTGCTGCCCGCGCCGATCTTCCGGCTCACCGCCGACCTGCAGTCCCGCCGCCGGCTGGGCCTGACCGCCACGCTCGTGCGCGAGGACGGCCGGGAGGACGACGTCTTCTCCCTGATCGGCCCGAAGCGCTACGACGCCCCGTGGCGGGACATCGAGGCGCAGGGCTACATCGCGCCGGCCGAGTGCATCGAGGTCCGGGTGTCGCTCGACGACGAGGAGCGGATGACCTACGCGGTCGCCGAGCCCGAGGAGCGCTACCGGATCGCCGCGACGGCGACGTCGAAGCTGCCGGTGATCCGGCGGGTGCTGGAACGCCACCCCGAGGAGCAGAAGCTCGTCATCGGCGCCTACCTCGACCAGCTCGAGGAGCTCGGCCAGGCCCTCGACGCACCCGTCATCCAGGGCTCGACCACCAACCGGGAGCGGGAGAAGCTCTTCGACGCCTTCCGCGCCGGGGAGATCCGCACCCTGGTGGTCTCCAAGGTGGCCAACTTCTCCATCGACCTGCCCGAGGCGGCCGTCGCCGTCCAGGTGTCGGGCACGTTCGGCTCACGGCAGGAGGAGGCCCAGCGGCTCGGCCGGGTGCTGCGCCCCAAGGCCGACGGCCGGCAGGCGCACTTCTACACCGTGGTCAGCCGCGACACCCTGGACGCCGAGTACGCCGCGCACCGGCAGCGGTTCCTCGCCGAGCAGGGCTACGCCTACACGATCGTCGACGCCGACGACCTGGCCGGCCCGGGCGAGGTCAACGGCCCAGACTGGGTCGACGAGCCGGCCGACTGAGAGAGGACCCGTCCTCCTCACCGCTCGGGAGCTCGCGGCGAGCCTCGGGACGGGGCCATCCAGGCCCGTGGCACTCCGCTCAGGCCCGGGTCACCGCCCAGGCGGCGATCTCGGCGCGTGAGCGGAAGCCCAGCCGGGTCAGGATCTGCTCGACGTGGGACTCCGCCGTCCGCGGGGAGATGACGAGCCGGGCGGCGATCTCGCGGTCGGTGAGCCCCTGCGCCACCAGCCCGGCGACCTCCAGCTGGCGCCGGGTGAGCGGGCCGGACGGCGACGGTCCGGCCGGCTCCGTCACCGGCGTCTCGCCGAGGGCCAGCGCGACCGCGCCCGCCCGGTCCAGGGCGCTGCCGTCGGCGTACCCCGCGGCCCACCGCCGCTCCCCGAGGGCGCGCCGGGCGGCCCGCCTCGAGCGGTCGTCCACCGCGGTCAGCGGCGCGGGCAGCCGCGCCGGGATCGACCGCCACACCGCGTCCGCCGCACCGGCCAGCCGGGCGGCGGCGTCGGCGTCCCCGCCCGCGGCCGCGGCCCAGCCGAGCGCGGCCACGCACAGCGCGATGCCGCTGCGGTCGTCCACCTCCCGCATGAGCCGCAGGGCCTCCTGCTCCAGCCGGGCGGCCGCGGCAGGGTTCCCCGCGGCCAGCCGGCCCAGGCCGCGGCCCCACAGCGCGTGCGAGCGGGTCCACGGGTCGGCCGCGGCCGCCAGGCTCGTCGCGAACGCCGTGTCGGCGGCGGCGAGGTCCTCGGCGAGGAGGGCCACGACCCCGACGTCGGCCCAGCAGAAGGGCGCGGTCTGCCCGCCGGCCGCGGCCGCCTCCCGCAGCAGGCGGTCGGCGGCCGGCAGGTCCCCGCGGAACAGCGCCGCCTGGCCGAGGTACTGGGTGGCCAGCGCGACCACCTCCGGCGCGGCCGCGGTGCACCGGCCCTCCTCCAGCAGGGGGACGGCGGCCTCCGGGTCGGTCGCGACGAGCGCCAGGTAGCCGGCCACCACCAGCCCCCGCGCCCGCTCCGGACCGGGTGCGGGCACCGCGCGCAGCAGCAGGTCCAGCCAGTGCCGGCCCTCGCCGAGGTGGCCGCGGGCGGCCCAGTACAGCCAGGCGTCGGCGGCGACGGCGAGGCCCGCCGGCGCCTCACCGGGCGTCCGCAGGCAGTGCTCCAGCGCGGTCGCGAGCTCCGGGTGGACGGCGGCCAGCCGGTCGAACGCGGCCACCTGACCGGGCCCGAGGAACTCCGCGGCCGCCCCGGCCACCACCTCGGCGTACCGGTCCCGGTGCCGCCGGCGCACCGCGTCGCACTCCCCCGCCGCGTCGAGCAGCTCGCGGCCGAACGCCCGGACCGTCTTCAGCATGCGGAACGTCGTTCCCGCGCCGGTCCGGTCGACGACGAGCAGCGACGCCTCCACCAGCCGCGTGAGGCCGTCGAGGACGTCGTCCCGCCGGAGGTCGCCGTCCGCGCACACCGCCTCGGCCGCGGCCAGGTCGAACCCCGCGGCGAAGACCGTGGCGCGCCGCCACAGCACCCGCTCGGGCGGGTCGAGCAGGTCCGCGCTCCACGCCATCGTCGCGCGCAGCGTGCGGTGCCGGTCGGGCCCGGCCGGTCCCGACCGCCGCAGCAGGCCGAACCGGTCGTCCAGTCGGTCGAGCAGCTGGGCCGGCGTCAGGGTGCGCAGCCGGACGGCGGCCAGCTCCAGGGCCAGCGGGATGCCGTCGAGCCGCCGGCACAGCTCGGCCAGCACGGCGTCGTCGCCGGGCGGGAGCTCCAGGTCGGGGACCGCCGCCGTGGCCCGCTGCCGCAGCAGCGCGATCCCCTCACCGCCGACCAGCGGCGGCACCGCGCACAGCGCCTCCCCGGGGACGTCGAGCGGCGTCCGGCTGGTGGCCAGGACCGTCAGCCCGGGGCAGGCGCCGGTGAGCGTGTCGACCAGCACGGCGGCCGCGTCCCGCAGGTGCTCGCAGTTGTCGAGGACCAGCAGCAGCCGGCGCTCCCCCAGCACCTCGGCCAGGGACGCCGGCAGCCAGCGTCCCGTGGAGTCGCGGACGTCGAACGCGGCGGCGACCTGCGCGGCCACCAGCGCCGGGTCGGCGACCGCGGTGAGGTCGGCCAGCGCGACGCCGTCGGGGAAGGATCGGCCCAGCTCGGCGGCGGCCCGCAGCGCCAGCCGGGTCTTGCCCACCCCGCCCGGGCCCACCAGCGTGACCAGCCGGGACTCCCCGAGCAGCCCGCGGAGCCGGGTCAGCTCGGCCCGCCGGCCCACGAACGAGCTGCGCTCCGCGGGCAGCCGGTGCCCGGGAGCGGGGACCGGCCGCCGCGCCATGGCCGGGGACGGTAACGGCGCGGTACGGGTCCGCGGCAGTACCCGTACCGCCGTCCGTAGCTCCCCCGGTGTGCCCGGGACGCCGGAGCGGGAGCGTGCCCGCGTGGTCGACCGGCGGCACGGGCGGACGGGTCTCTACCTGGTGGAGGTCCGCAGCTGCCCGCCGTCGGCGGACGACGCGGTGGAGATGCACCGCGCACTGGCGCGGGCGGTGGCCCGGCTCGGCACGGCCGGGACGCCGATCCGCTGGTGTGCCGCGGTGCTGCTCCCCGGCGCGGGCCGCTGCCTGTGCCTCCTGCGGGCCGCCCGGCAGGCCGACGTCGTCCGTGCCCTCGACCTCGCCGCCGTCACCACCGCGTCGGTCTCCCCCGCCCGCGCGCTGGCCGACTCCCTCCCCCTCTCCGGAAGCAGGTCCTGACGTGTCCACCCTCGACGCTCGTCCTCCGCTCCGCGCCGGCGCCCCGGCCGCTCGTGGCCTGCGGGCCCGGGTCGCCCGCCACCCGCTGGCCGCCTTCCTCGTCCTCGTGTTCGGCCTCGGCTGGCCGCTGCTGGCGATCCCGGCGCTGACGGCGCACGGCGTCCTCCCGGGCGGCGCGCTGCCCGAGGAGCCGTTCACGCTCGCGCTCACGCTGCTGGTCATGCTCCCGGCGGCGCTGTGGGTCACCGCCGTCACCGAGGGCCGCCCCGGCGTCCGGGCCCTGCTGCGCCGCGCGGCGCAGTGGCGGTTCGGGCCCGGCTGGTGGGCCGCGGCACTGCTGGCCCTGCCGGTGCTCACGCTCGTCCTCGGGGTGGCCGCCGGTCGGGAGCTGCGGACCGGCGACCTGCTCGCCACGCTCGGCTCGGGCGCCGTCGCGGTCCTCACCTCGCTGCTGCTGGTGCACCTGTGGGAGGAGACGGTCTGGGCCGGCTTCTTCCAGGGCCGGCTGGAGCGGCGGCACGGTCTGCTGGGCGCGGCCGCGCTGACGGCGCTGCCCTTCGCCGCCATCCACCTGCCGCTGCAGTTCACCGGCGAGATCGCCGCCGGCCCGCTGGCGCTCGCGGTCGCCGCGCTGCTGGTGTTCGGCGTCCTGCTCCGCCTGCTGGTCGGGGTCACCGTGCGCGGCGCCGCGGGCAGCCTGCTCGCCGCGGGGGTCGTGCACGCGACGTTCAACGCCTCCAACAACGCGGGCGGGCTGGCCGACGACCTGCTCGGCGGCGGCCAGCCGACGCTGTTCGCGATCGCCGCCGCGCTGCTGGTCACCGCCGGCGCCCTGCTGGCCCTGCGCACCCGCCGCTGACCCGGTGGTGGGGGGGGGGGGGGGGGGGGGGGGGGGGGGGGGGGGGGGGCCGGGGGGGGGGGGGGGGGGGGGGGGGGGGGGGGGGGGGGGGGGGGGGGGTGCGGGGTCGTCGTATTCT
>NZ_JBJGYW010000030.1:0-65552 GCF_054050215.1 Geodermatophilus sp. SYSU D01186
TGTACTGGGAGTACCGCGGCGGCTTCTTCGACGCCAAGGGCGTCACCATCCCGGTCGCCGTCAGCGTCTTCCCCGGCGAGCAGTACCAGGCCCCGCGCAGCTGGACCGAGCGCGCCTATCCCGGCCTCGTCCACTACAACCGGCTCGACCGCGGCGGGCACTTCGCCGCCTGGGAGCAGCCACGACTGTTCACCGAGGAGCTCCGCGCGGGCTTCCGGTCGCTGCGCAGACCCCCGGTCCCGGAACCGCGCCGTTGACCCAGCGCGCCGACCGTCGAGAGGACGCGCCGATGGCGTCGCGAACGTCGCCACGCCGGCTCAGCCTGGCAGGAGACCCGCTACCGGTTCATGGCTCAGGGACTTCCGACTGGCCCGAGGGGCCGCCAACGGTGCGACGGTGGTGCCGACACCGCCAGGGGGAGCTTCGAGGAGGTGAGCGCGTGGAGGGCGCGCCCGTGTCCGTGGCGATCGTGGGCAGCCGCACGGAGGGGGAACTGATCGTCGGCTTGCTGCGCAGTCACGGTCTGAGAGCCGACATCGCAACCGACGATGCCGGAGGACAGTACCCACAGCTGCAACTGGAGGGCGTTCACGTGCTGGTTGCCGCCTCGGACGAAGCCGCGGCCCGTCAGCTGCTCTCGCCCGCCGCTGAGTCGACCGGGCCGGTCTCCAGCGGCTGAATCCGGTGGGTGGTGGCCGACACGGCCGCGCAGCGGTCGTGGACGCGCCCTACCGCCGGACCTGCCGCTGCGGCCCGTGCCGGGCATGGCGTCGGTCAGTGCTCGATCCCGGGACGCTCCGCCGGCAGAGACTGCGCAACGTCACCCAGGCCGTCCTCCTGCTCGTCGGCTTGATCGGCACGGCCGGTGTGCTGGCCTGGGTGCTGCTCGGCCCGACAGGCCTGCTGTGGGCGCTCGTCATCGGCGTGCTCGTCGGTGCACTGCGGCCCCGGGTGCCGACGCGGACCCTGCTGTCGATGTACGGCGCGCTACCGGTGGGCCCCGGCACGGCTCCGAGACTGCTCCGGATCGTGCAGGAACTCTCGGAGCGGGCCGGGCTCGCGAGCACGCCGACCCTCTACTACGTGCCGAGCAGGATCCCCAACGCCTTCGCGGTCGGGCGCGGAGACGACGCGGCGATCGCGGTCAGCGACGGGCTGCTGCGCATCCTCACCACCCGCGAGGTGGCCGCCGTCCTGGCACACGAGGTGAGCCACGTGCGGTCCGGCGACACCACGATCATGAGTCTGTCGGACACGGTGGGCCGTTTCGTCCAGGGCCTCTCCTACGTCGGCGTCCTGTCGATCTTCATCACGCTGCCGATGACGCTCGGTGGCGACCCGGAACTGCTCCTGCTCTCCCTGAGCCTGATCGCCCTGCCGACCGTCGTGACCCTGCTGCAGCTGGCACTCTCCCGGACCCGGGAGCACGACGCCGACCTCGAGGCGTCGACGCTGATCGGGGATCCGGAGGCGCTCGCCTCCGCCCTGGAGGCCCTCGAGCGCAGCGCCGGCCGGATCTGGGAGCGGCTGATGGTGCGGCGCGGCCGGGTGCCGGATCCCCTGCTGCTCCGGACCCATCCGCCGACGGCCGAGCGCGCCAGGCGCCTGCGCGAGCTCGTGCCGCACCGACCGCAGCGGGTGCTGGGGGACGACCGCCCGGCGGCACCACCCGTGGACGTCCCGACCGTCGTCGGGCCGCCGAGGTTGCGCTTCCCAGGCGTGCGGTGGTGATCAGCCCCTGACCGACGGGATGGAGAGGGGGCCGTCGTCCCTGCCCCGGTGCGGATCGGCGACACACGTGCCCGGCGGTCGTCCGTGACCCCGGCGACCGGGCGCAGCGCCGCCCGGGTCACGACTGCTTCCCGGCCTGCTGCTCGGCTGGCGTGTCGACTCGCAAGTCCCCCCGGGCGCCGCGGAACCGCAGCGGCTGCAGGGCAGCGAGTTCGTCCTCGGTGGCGGTCCGGAAGGGCGAGGTGGACGGCGCCTCGACGGCGCGTCGGCCCTGGCCGCGCGTGGCCCGGAGGCTCGCCGCGACGGAGACGCCGATGATGAGGCAGATGACCGCGAGGCTGACCGCGGTGGGCACGTAGAAGAGGTCCACCTTCAGCATCATCTTGACGCCCACCCAGATGAGGACGAGGGCCAGCCCGGTCTTCAGGTAGACGAAGCGGTGGATCAGGTCGGCGAGCAGGAAGTACATCGCCCGCAGGCCCAGGATGGCGAAGGCGTTGGCGGTGAAGACGAGGAACGGCTCGTCGGTGACGGCGAAGATCGCCGGGATCGAGTCGACGGCGAAGACCACGTCGGTGACCTCCACGAGGACCAGCACCGCCAGCAGCGGGGTCGCGAGCAGGGCACCGTCGCGCCGGATGACGAACCGTTGCCCGTGGTATGCGTCGGTCATCGGCACGTACCGGCGGAACAGCCGAAGCGCTCGCGACTCCTCCGGGTCCAGGTGCTCGTCGCGCTGACGGATCATCCGGTAGCCGGTCCACAGCAGGAACGCCGCGAACAGGTACAGCACCCAGCCGAAGCCGGCGATCAGCACCGACCCGCCGGCGATGAACAGCCCGCGGAAGACCAGGGCGCCCAGGACGCCGAAGAACAGCACGCGGTGCTGGTACTCCCGAGGCACCGCGAAGTAGGTGAAGATGATCGCCCAGACGAAGACGTTGTCCACGGCCAGCGACTTCTCGATCAGGTAGCCGGCGAAGTACTGCTGGCCGAACTCCGCGCCGTGCGCCCACCACACCCAGCCGCCGAAGGCCACCCCGAGCGCCACCCACACGGCCGACCACACCGCGGCCTCGCGCACGGCGATGACGTGCGCGCGGCGGTGGGCGAACAGGTCCACGGCCAGCATGCCGACGATCAGGGCGAGCACGGCCAGCCAGAGCCACAACGAGACGTCCACGAGCCATCCCTCCGGTCGATGTGCACCGACCGGAGGTCTCTCCCGGCGCCCCACCGGGACGCCCGCCCCGCCGAGCGCCGTTCGGCGCCGTACTGACGACGGAGCGTTGGGGGGTACTCCCCTCCGTGAGATAGAGTGAACCACACTTCACCTGTCGCCTGCCACCAGAACCCGTGAGGAAGTGCCGTGGCCGAGGGAGTCGAGGCGCCGCGCCGCCCGCCCTGGACGTTCCTGACCAACCACGGTCACGTGCTGCTGACAGTCGCGGCGGATCCCGACGCCCGCGTCAAGGACATCGCCGACCGCGTGGGTGTCACGCAGCGAGCGGCGCTGTCGATCCTGCGCGACCTGGAGGACGGCGGGTACCTGACGCGCAGCCGCCGCGGCCGGCGCACGCACTACGAGCTACGTCCGCACCAGCACTTCCGGCACCCCAGCACGGCCGCGCACGAGGTGGACGAACTGCTCGCCATCTTCGCCCCGGACGGCGGGTGAGGACTCCCCGTCCATCTCCGCCGACGTCGCTGGACAGCACGGCCGCTGTCGCTCGGGAGAGCACACCGTGAACATCCCTCGACATCGCCGTCGCCGGTCGCACGAGAGCACCGTTCCACGGCTGTACCGGCGCGATCGTCCGGAGCAGCTCAGGCCCGCGCAGCCGCCTTCCGTGACGCCAGGGCGGTGACCGCCACAGCCGCCAGGCCCGCCGCCGCGAGCGCTGCGAGCCCACGCTCGCCGGCACCCGACGTCGACACGGCGACGCCAAGCAACGCCCAGCCGGCCGCCAGGGTGAACCCCAACTGGCCGCCGAACAGGCGCGCCCCCGCGCAGGCGGTCAGCGCGGCACCGGCCACCAGCAACGCCCAGGCCACGGTGGCATCGCCCGGCAGCAGCGTGGCCGCGTTCAGCCACACCGCCGCCGCGCTCCAGCCGGTGTAGACGCCCAGCGTCCCGCCGAGCAGCACCCGTGTCAGGCGGTCGGCAGGTGTGCGCAGCACCGTCCACAAGCTCCACGCCAGCGCGCCGAGCATCACCAGGAACACCGGGAGCGTCAGGGCCGGCACCGTGGCGGCGGCGAGCAGCCAGACGACGAAGCCGACCTGGGCCACCGACACCGGTACCTGCACCGCCGTCCACGGCGCCCGGGTGGCCCGCAGCAACGGCAGCCCCCACAGCGCCGCGGCGACCGAGCCGAGGACGACCACGCCCCAGACGGCGAAGAACGGGCCGGGCGGCACGACGACCGGATCCGCCCCGCTCCCCTGGTCGAACCCGGCGACCAGCGGGCTCACTGCCTGCGCTGCTGCCGTGCCCAGCAGCAGCCAGCGTGCCCGACGACCGCGACCGGCCCGCACGGACGCGTCCACAGCCCCTCCCTCACCCCGCCGGTCCGGGAACCCGCTCCCCTCATCCTTCACGTCGGAGTGGGTGCGCAGATGCACGTGGTGCCCTGGGGCGGGGATGCGAGAGCCGACAGCACCGGGCCCCGGTCGGTGTGACTCAGCGCCGCCGCAGGGCGCCGAGCACGGTCTCGGTCACCAGCCGCTGGGCGTCGGCCGGCGCCACGCGGCCGGTGCGCAGGCCGTCCGCGGCTCCGACGATGAGCCAGGTGACCGCGACGACGGCCCAGTCCGCGGGGAGGTCCACGCGGAACTCGCCGGCCTCCTGGCCGCGGCGCACCAGCGCGCGCAGCCGGTCTTCGGCGCTGCGAGCCTGCTCCAGCAGCCGGTCCTCCACGACCTCCTCGAGCGGCTGCAGCGCCAGCAGGCCGTACCGGGGAGCCAGGGCGACGAGGTGTGCGAGCACCCGGCGAAGGGCCTCGGGCGCCGGCCCCCGCTCGGGCTCGGCCCGGTCCACGTCCCGGACGTAGGCGTCCAGGGCCCGCCGGGAGAGGTCGGCCACCAGTTCGGCCCGCGAGGGATACCGGCGGAACAGGGTCGCCCGGCTGACGCCGGCGGCGCGCGCCAGCTCATCCATCGTCGCTGCAGGACGGCGGGCCAACACGGCCGCGGCCGCCTCGGCGATCCCCTCTTCGCTCACCTGTCGATCCTCTCGTTGACACGGTATCGTCTCATCTGAGACGTATTGGTCTCACGGATGGGGATTCCTCGTGTCAGCAACTCTCGTCGCCGGGATCGCCGGCCTCGCGCTCCTCGACTCGCTCAACCCGGCGACCATCGTCGGGGTTGCGCTGATCCTGATCACCCCGCTGCCCCGGCCCGCCGTCGTCGCGCTGGCGTACGTCGCCGGCGCCTACCTCACGGTCCTCGCCGCCGGCGCCGGCGTCCTCCTCGGTGCCGGCGCGGTGGCCGGGCTGGTCACCGACGGGGTGGTCTGGGTCCGCCGGGCGGCGCTGGGCCTGGCCGCGCTCCTGCTGTTCGTCGCCGCGGTTCGCCGGCTGGGCACGGGACGCGGCCGGGAGGTGCGGCTGCCGTCCTGGTTCGGCCCGTGGACGGCCGCGCCCGTCGGCGTGATGGTCACCGCCGCGGACCTGCCCAACGCCTTCCCGTACCTGATCGCGATCGAGCGACTGCTGGCAGCCGACGTCGCCACCACCCCGGCGCTGACCACCCTCGCCGCTTACGCGTTCATCTACTGCCTGCCGTGCCTGGTCCTGCTCACGGTCGGAGTGGCCTGCGGCGAGAGGGTCCGGACGCGTCTGCGTGCCGTGCAGGAGCACCTGGGCCGTAGCAGGCCCGAGGGCCGCAACACCACTCAGGCCGCCCTGCTGGCGCTGTCTGCAGCCGGGGTCGGCAGCATCGCCGTCCTGGCGTGAGCCCCGCCGGGGTGGGCCACGGGCCGGCCGGCGTGCGTCCCAGCAACGTGCGCGCGACGAGATGGCCGCAGGCACCCGTGGAACCTGCGCCGGCGTGCGGTACGTCGTCTCCTGGTCGCTGACGGGAGTCGAGCGCCTGCAGGTGGTGTCGCAGCAGCCGTGCGTCCCGTCTCGGGCAGGCACCCACAGTCGGTGAGCACCGTCTGGCGGTGGCCGACATCCTCAGAGCAGGCTGATCCAGTCGCCGGTCGCCCGAACCGGGGTTAGCGTGGGTGACCGGTCCAACAACGGAGCCGCCTGCAGCAGCAGGACCTTCGGCGGTCGACGCTCGGCCGCCGACGCCACGCGCTCACCACCGAGGTGATGCGTGACCGCCGAATCTGCCTGCGCCGCGGGAGCCGCCGATGGGCGGGACCCGTCGTTCACCGTCGATCTCGACCTCATCGGCGGACGCCTGAAGTTGACCGGACCGCTGGAGCGGGACACCACCCACCTCTTCCACGACGCGGTCGTGACCCTGCTCGTCTGCGACCGCCCCCGGTGGACGGTCGACCTCAGCGAGCTGACCGCGTGCGGGCGCACGGGGGCGCATGTGATCACCGGCGCCCGCCGGTGGGCCCAGCGGCAGAACCGCCGCATGATGCTGGTCGGAACGCCGTTGTGGCTGCAGCGGGAGCTGGCCCGGCTCCAACTGCACCACCGTCCGGTTCCTGACGTCCCGGGCGTGGTCACTGCTGCAGGCGTGGCCACCGCCGATGCGGCACCCACCGCCGCCGAGCGAGCCCGGCCCCTCGAGCGACCGTGAGCCGCGAGCGGAGGTGTCCGCCGAGGGCGTGCAGCTGGGGATGCGGTGACCGGGCCGCACGAGGTGGGATCAGCCTCGGCCACCCGGGTGCCGCCGAGCCGGAGCCGGCGCCGCACCGCCGATCCTGGCGGCGGGCCATGAGAGCCGGCACCGGCGGCGCCGAGCACGGGCAGGCGCAGTGGACTGTCGGCGCCGACGCGGTCGTGCCCCGACGGTGGGAGGACGAGTGGGTGGACATGCCCACCGGCCGGTTGCACGCCGTCGGCGGGAACGGGCTCATCACCGGCCGAGCCCTCTGCCTTGCCCCGGTGACACTCCTCGATCCCGCTGACTGGGCGTGGCCCGACGACGGCACCGAGGAGTGGCCACCCTGCCGGAGCTGCGTGGCGATGACCTGCTGACTCGCGCAGCCACGGTCGGCTCCAGCAGCTCGTCCGGCACCCGTCACGGGGGCGGGCCCGTCCCTCGTCATCGGTAGCGGCGCCGCCTGTCTCCGCTGGCGGTCGCCTCCCCGAGCGGTCAGGGCCGGCGCCGCCGGGGGCCGGGCACCTCGGACGGGTCCAGGGGCGCCCCGCCGCGCCGCTCATCGCCCCGGTCAGTCGCCCAGCCGGCTCCCGTCGCCGACGTCGAAGAGATGGACGTGGCCGCGCCGGGGGGTCACGTGCAGGACCTCCCCCTTCTGCGGAGGCCGGCGTCCGTCGACGCGGGCGGTGATCTGGTGCTCCCCGTCCCCGAGCCGGGTCCGGCCGTAGACGTACGCGTCGGCGCCGAGCTCCTCCACGACGTCGACCTCGACCGGCAGGCCGTGGTCGGCGACCTCCAGGTCCTCCGGGCGCACGCCGAGGACGACGGAGGACGCGGAGGCCTCCTGGAGGACGTCGCGGGCCACCGGGTAGAGGTCGTCGCCGAAGCGGACGCCGCCCTCCACCTGCGGCAGGGTGAACAGGTTCATCGCCGGGGAGCCGATGAAGCCGGCCACGAAGACGTTGCGCGGCCGGTCGTAGAGCTCCCGGGGCTTGCCCACCTGCATGAGGTTGCCGTCCTTGAGGACGCAGACCCGGTCGCCCATCGTCATGGCCTCGACCTGGTCGTGCGTGACGTACACCGTGGTGATCCCCAGCCGGCGCTGCAGCTGGGCGATCTGGGTGCGCGTCTGCACGCGGAGCTTGGCGTCGAGGTTGGACAGCGGCTCGTCCATGAGGAACACCTGCGGCTTGCGGACGATCGCCCGGCCCATCGCCACCCGCTGCCGCTGACCACCGGAGAGCGCCCGCGGCCGCCGGTTCAGGTACTCCTCCAGGTCGAGCAGGCGGGCCGCCTGCCGGACCCGCTCGGCGATCTCCTGCTTGCCGACCTTGGCCATCTTCAGCGCGAAAGCCATGTTGTCCGCGACGGTCATGTGCGGGTACAGGGCGTAGTTCTGGAAGACCATGGCGATGTCGCGGTCCTTGGCCGGCACGGTGCTCACGTCCCGGTCACCGATCAGGATGCGCCCGCCGTCGACGTCCTCCAGGCCGGCGAGCATGCGGAGGGACGTGGACTTGCCGCAGCCCGACGGGCCCACGAGGACCAGGAACTCGCCGTCCTCCACGGTGAGGTCGAGCGCGTCGACTGCTGGCCGCTGCGCGCCGGGGTAGACCCGTGTCGCCTGGTCGTAGGTGACCGATGCCATGTCCTGCTCCTCATCTGCTCCCCCGGCGGCGTCGCCGGGGTCTGGTGTTGTCCGGTGGTGGTGCAGCCGCGCGCTGCGGCGGGTGGATCAGGTGCGTTCGGCGGTGGGGTCGCGCACCTCGGCGTAGCGCCGCCGCACGTGCACGGGCGGATCGGCCTCGTGGACCTCGGTCCCGGCGGCGCGCCACGGCAGCGGCGCCGCGCCGCCTCCAGGAGGCGGGGTCGACCTCGGTGCCCTCGGGGTGCGGCGCCCGGCCCTCGCGGACCAGCGCGCCGCTGCCGGCGTCCCGGACGACATGTGGGTTCCTCTCGCGAGCGGTACGGCTGGTGGCCGGGGTCGGTGGTCGATCTGGCGGTCAGCGGAGGGAGACGGCCGTCCAGGAGACGGGCGGCAGGGTCACCCCGAGCGTGCTGCCGACCACCGCTGCCCGGGTGTTGGGCTGCAAGCGGACCCGGTCCTGCCGGTCGGTCGTGTTGGCCGCGTGTGGGTCCGGGTCGCAGAGCATCAGCGTCTCCTCGATGGTGCTCACGCCCAGCGCCGTGAGGTCGACGGAGACCTCCGCCTCCTCCGTCTGCGAGCGGTTCACGAGGAACAGCGCGGCCACGCCGGCATCGGTGGTGGCGGCAGCGTCGACGACGGGGACCCGGCCGTACTCGGCGGTGTCGTAGTCAGGGCCGTCGACGCCCACCCGGAGGGCGACGCCGCGCGCCAGCCGGGCGGTGGTCGCGAACGGGAAGAACGTCGACTTGCGCCACGCCGGCCCCTGCGGCTCCGCCGCGATCGGGGCGATGACGTTGACCAGCTGGGCGATCGAGGCGCTGGTCACCCGGTCCGCGTGGCGGAGCAGCGACATCAGGAGACTGCCCACGACGACGCCGTCCGCCACGGTGTAGGCCTCCTCGCTGATGGGTGGCGCGATGGGCCAGTCGCCGATGTCCTTCGCCAGGTCGGCCGGCACCCGGGACAGGTACCAGACGTTCCACTCGTCGAAGGAGACGTTGATCGTCTTCGGGCTCCTCCGCACGGCCTTCACGTGGTCGGCGGTGGCGACGACCGTCTCGATGAAGCGGTCCATGTCCGTCGCGGAGGCGAGGAAGGAACCGAGGTCGCCGTCCTTCTCCTCGTAGTACGCGTGGCAGGAGATGAAGTCCACGTCGTCGTAGGCGTGGGTGAGGACGGCGCGCTCCCACTCGCCGAAGGTCGGCATGGTCGCGCCCGACGAGCCGCAGGCGACGAGCTCGAGGCCGGGATCGACCTGACGCATGGCCTTCGCGGTGCGGGCGGCCAGCTTGCCGTAGTCGTCCGCGGACCGCTGGCCGAGCTGCCACGGACCGTCCATCTCGTTCCCGAGGCACCACATCCGGACGTCGAACGGCTGCGGACGCCCGTTGCGGATCCGCTGTTCGGCGAGCGTGGTGCCGGCAGGCACGTTCGCGTACTCGAGCAGGTCCAGCGCCTCGAGCGTGCCGCGGGTGCCGAGGTTCAGAGCGAGCATGAGCTCGGCGCCGACCTTCTCCAGCCACGAGGCGAACTCGTGCAGCCCGACCTCGTTGGTCTCCGTGCTGTGCCACGCGAGGTTGAGCCGGACGGGGCGGTTCTCACGGGGCCCGACGCCGTCCTCCCACCGGAACCCGGAGACGAAGTTCCCGCCGGGATACCGGACCGTCGTCACCCCCATCTCCTTGACGAGGTCGATCACGTCCCGGCGGAAGCCCTCCTCGTCCGCCTCCGGGTGCCCCGGCTCGTGGATGCCGCCGTAGACGCCGCGTCCCATGTGCTCGACGAAGGCGCCGAAGAGCCGACGGGACACCGGGCCCACCGGTCGGGCCGGGTCGACGGTGAGGCGTGCGCGCAGCATCAGACGCCCCGCCCCCGCGGTGCGGACCGCTCGCCGAACGCGGTCTGCCGGGCAGTGGGCACCTCGAGCCGGCTGCGGAGCCAGGCCAGCTGCGCACGCTGCTGGAAGCCCTGACCGCCCTCGTGGTCGTTGAACGGGTAGACCTCGATCTGCTTGGGCCCGCCGTAGGAGTGGTACGCCGCGAAGACCGTCGACGGCGGGCAGATCTCGTCCATGAGGGCGACGGAGAACAGTGCCGGCGCGGACGACCGGCGGCCCAGCACCGCGCCGTCGAAGTAGGCGAGCGTCCGGAAGACGCGGTCCACGCGGTCGCGGTGGGCCTTGAGGTACCGCACGATCTCGCCGTACGGGTCTCCGGGAGCGATGCGCGCGGCCCGCGGGAAGTCGCAGAGGAACGGCACGTCGGGCATGACCGCCCGCACTCCGGGGACGAGGGCCGAGACGGCCAGCGCGATGCCGCCGCCCTGGCTGATGCCGGTCACCGCGACGCGGTCGCCGTCGACCTCGGCGTGGCCGCGCAACATCTCGACGGCCCTCGCGGCGTCGGTGTAGACGCGGCGGTAGTAGTAGTCGTCCGGCGACAGCACGCCCCGGGTCATGAATCCCGGCTGGGCGACCGCGGAGCCCACCGGGTCGCCGGTGTCCCCCACGGACCAGCCGCTCCCCTGCCCGCGCGTGTCCACCACGAGGTGGGCGAAGCCCGCCGACGCCCAGAACACGTGCTCGTGGGGCAGCCCGCGCCCGCCGTTGTAGCCCTGGAACTGGACGACCCCGGGCAGCGCTCCGTTCCCGCCCAGTGCGCGCGCGGGCAGGTGCAGCCAGGCGCGTACCTCGGACCCGTCGGAGCCGGCGAAGGACACGTCGTGGGTCTCGACCGTCACGAGCCCGCTGTCGACCGGAGTGCACGACACGTCGAGCGGCCGCTCGGCCGCCTCGTCCAGGGTCGCCTCCCAGAACTGCCAGAGGTCGTCCGGTGCGGGGAGCTCCGGGCGGTAGCGCCGGAGCTCCTCCAGCGGGAGGTCGGTCTGCGGCATCAGCCGTCGCCCCCGCCGCCGCGAACCCCGTCCTCGACGACGCTCTCGGCGTGCAGCCGGCGCTCGAACCCGACCGTGCGGCGGCTGCCCGTGAGCGTGAACCGCAGGGTCTCCCGCACGTCGGCGCTGGAGGCACCCACCCGCAGTTCCACCGCACCCGGCTCGACGATCCGCCTGCCGTCCCGCCCGGTGAAGGAGGTGAGGTCGGCGTGCAGGCTGAACCGGACGGTCGCCGCCGACCGCGGCGCGAGATCGACCCGCCGGGCGGCCAGGAGGGCCTGCACCGGCCGGACCACCTCGGCGACGGGATCGTGCAGGTAGACCTGCACGACCTCGGTCACCTCGCGGTCGGTGTCGTTGCGGAGCTCGACCTCCAGCTCGCTGGTCCCGTCGGTGTCCCACTCCGATCCGGTGACCGCTCGGACCCCTGCCCAGGTCGCCGAGCCGTATCCCAGCCCGTGCCCGAAGGAGAAGAGCGGGGTCGGGTCCACCGTGCTCACGTCGGTGCGCCGGCCCAGGGGCGCCGCGAGGTAGGTCGCCGGCTGGCTGCTCTCCGCGCGCGGGAAGCTCACCGGCAGCCGGCCCGACGGGGCCACCCGCCCGCTGAGGACGTCCGCCATCGCCGGACCGCCCTCCTCACCCGGGAAGAACCCGCACACCACCGCGGCGAGCCGGTCGACCTGGCGGGACAGCTCGTAGGGGCGGCCGGCGAGCAGGACGAGCACGACAGGTCTCCCGGTCGCCAGCAGGGCCTCCAGCAGCTCCTCCTGGCGGCCGGGGAGGCGGAGGTCGACGGCGTCGCAGCCCTCCCCGGAGGTGCCGTTGCCGAACAGGCCGGCCTGGTCACCGAGGACGGCGACGCACACGTCGGCGTCGGCCGCGGCGCGCACGGCGGCCTGGATGCCCTCGTCGTCGCCACCCAGCACCGGGCAGCCCTCGGCGACCTGGACCTCGTAGGCGGCCGGATCCGCCCGCAGCGCGTCGGCGAGCGTCGGGATGTCGACGCCCACAGGCACGTCCGGGTGGTGCACGCCGACGTGCATCGGGAACGAGTAGCAGCCGAGCATGGCCTGGGCGGTGTCGGCGCGGGGACCCACCACCGCCAGCCGCAGCCCGGGCCGCAGGGGCAGCGTGCCGTCGTTGGCGAGCAGCACGACGGAGCGGCGGGCGAGCTCCGCCGCGACGGCACGGGACTCCGCCGAGTCGAGGTCGACCTCGCCGTCGAGGACGGCCGGCGAGTCCGGCGACCAGTCGGCGTCGAGCAGACCGAGCTCGCACTTCTGCAGCAGCACCCGGCGCAGCGCCCGGTCCACCAGGCCCTCGTCCACCGCCCCACTGCGCACCGCCTCGACCAGCGGCTCGCCGTAACAGGCCACGGTCGGCAGCTCCACGTCGATGCCCGCCTCCAGGGCACGCCCGGCCGCCTCCCCCGGGGACGCGGCGACGCCGTGCAGGGTCTGCAGGAAGGCGATCGAGAAGTAGTCGGCGACCACGGTGCCGGTGAACCCGTAGGTCTCCCGCAGCAGCGTCGTGAGGAGCGCCGGATCCGCGGCCGCGGGCACGCCGTCGATGTCGGTGTAGGAGTTCATCACCGACCGGGCACCCGCCCGCAGCGCCATCTCGAACGGCGGGAGGAGCACGTCGGCGATCTCCCGGGGGCCGGCGGAGACCGGGGCGAGGTTCCGCCCCGCCCGGGAGGCGGAGTAGCCGACGAAGTGCTTCAGGGTCGCCACGATGCCGCTCGACTGCAGACCGCGGACGTAGGCGCTGCCGATGGTGCCCACCAGGTACGGGTCCTCGCCCATGGTCTCCTCGACCCGTCCCCAGCGCAGGTCCCGGGCGACGTCCAGGACCGGGGCGAGCCCCTGGTGGACGCCGAGCCGGCGCATGCCCTGCCCGATGACCGCGCCCATCCGCTCGACGAGGTCCGGGTCGAAGCCGGCCGCCCAGCACAGCGGCGAGGGGAAGGCGGTCGCCGTCCACGCCGCGAGGCCGGTCAGGCACTCCTCGTGCACCAGCGCCGGGATCCCGAAGCGGCCGGCCGCCACGATGGCCCGCTGGCTCTCCGCCAGACCCTTCGCGCCCAGCAGCGGATCGACGGGCGCCGTCCCGAACGGGCGGGTCAGCTGTCCGAGCCCGCTGCGGATCAGCTCGTCCCAGTCCACCGGCGCCGCGGCCATCTCGTGCTGGTGCGGGGCGACCTCGCCCGCAGTCGCATCGATGCCCACCCAGACGCCGTACAGCTGGGCGACCTTCTCCTCGAGTGTCATGCGCCGGATGAGGTCCGTCACCCTGTCCTGGGCGGGGATGGTCGTGTCCCGCCAGGGCGCGGAGCCGAGGTCGTCGTTGGTGCCCATGCTGTTCGGAAGTCCGTCCTGTGTCGTTCGTTGTCGGTTGCGGCCTGGGCGGGTGCGGCAGTCAGACCAGGGTGACCTCCGACAGCGGCACGTCCGGCCGCAACTCCCAGGACACCGAGCGGTCCCCGACCGACACCGTGTAGTCCCCGGGCCAGCCGCGCACGGCGACCCGGCCCTCGCCGTCGGTCCGCAGCCGGGTCGGCGCCTGCCACCACTCGCCCTTGACGAGGCCCCGGAGCGCGTCGTAGGCCGGCTTGGGGCTGCCGTCGGCGCGCACCAGCCCCGCGGGGGCGCCGAGCCACGACCCCCGGTCGGTGATCCCCCAGTACGTCACGGCCTGGACCGAGGGGTGCGAGAGCAGCGTCCGGTAGTGGCGGACGATGTCGTCGGCCTGCCGCTCCTCGCCCTCCGGCGTGGAAGGCCACTCGTCGACCTGGTGGTCGTTCAGGTCCACGATCTCCGGTGGCATCAGGTCCCCGGACACCAGAGTCGTCTCGGTCCAGTGCAGCGGGAGGCCGTAACGGGCGAACCGCTCCAGGACCTCCTGGGTCCGCTCCTCGCCCCAGTAGCCCTGGTGCATGTGGCTCTGCAGGCCGATCGCGTCGACCTGCACGCCGGCCTCGAGCACTCCCTCGATCAGGCACTCGTACGCCGTCGACAGGTTGAAGTCGTTGAGCACCAGGGTGGTCGCGGGGTCCGCCCGGCGTGCCTCCTCGAAGGCCAGGCGGATCGTCGGGATGCGACCGATGCGACGGCACAGCCGGGTGACGGCGTTCTGCCGGTCCTCGTTGGCGAAGACCGGCATGATGACGACCTCGTTAATCGCGTCCCAGGTGTCGACGAGCCCCGCGAAGGACGTGACCTCCCGCCGGACGCGGGCCCGCACGATCTCCTCGACCTCCTGGTCGGGGTACTCCCGCAACCAGTCCGGGGCGAGCGTGTGCCAGACCAGCGGGTGACCCTTGACGGACACGCCCCGCTCGCGGAACCACGCGGCGGCGGCCTGCAGGCGGCGGGTGTCGGGATGCCCCTCCAGCGGCTCGAACCCGGCCCAGTAGAACGGGAGGGTCGCGGTGTTGAACAGGTCGAGCCACAGGTCCTCGAGCCGCTCGGCCGCCTCCGGGTCGGCTCCGCCGAAGACGTTCTCGCGGGACCCGCCCCGCTCGTCGTTGGCCAGTCCCACGAAGTCGAAGCCGATGTTGCCGAAGGCGAAGTCGTGCCGGACCTGCTGGACCACCACGTCCCTGTCGGCGCAGGGCGAGCCGTCGGCGGAACGTACGACCAACGTGGCTCCGGTGCACCGGACGGCGTCGACAGCTGTGGAGCAGGTCACTCCGAAATCGTTATCGACAACGATTGACAGCGCAAGCCCTTGCTGCCACCTTCGTGAAATGTGTTCCACGCCACCACGGCGTGCGGAAGGACGAAGGGGTCAGACATGCGGCGTTCGGGGCGAGCAGCTCTCTCGGTGCTGTGCAGCAGCGCGGTGCTGCTGACGGCCACTGCCTGCGGCGGTGGCGACAGCAGCGCCTCGGGGGGCGACGACAACACGATCACCTGGTGGCACAACTCGAACAACGAACCGGGCAAGGGCTACTACGAGCAGGTGGCCGCGGACTTCGAGGCCGCCAACCCGGGCGTGGAGGTCGAGGTCGTCGCCATGGCGCACGAGGACATGGTCGACAAGCTCGAGGCCGCCTTCCAGAGCGGTGACGTGCCGGACGTCTACATGGAGCGCGGCGGCGGTGAGCTCGCCGACCGCGTGGAGGCCGGCCTCGTCCGCGACCTGTCCGAGGACGCGGCGGAGGAGATCGACAAGATCGGCGGCTCCGTGGCCGGCTGGCAGGTCGAGGACCAGACCTACGCGCTGCCGTTCTCCGTCGGCGTCGTGGGCTTCTGGTACAACACCGAGCTCTTCCAGCAGGCGGGCATCACGGCGCCACCGACCACGATGGCGGAGCTGGCCTCCGCCATCGACACACTGAAGGGCGCCGGCATCACGCCGATCTCGCTCGGCGCGGGCGACAAGTGGCCCGCCGCCCACTACTGGTACTACGCGGCGGTGCGCTCGTGCTCCGAGGACGTGCTGACCGACGCGGTCACCAGCCTGGACTTCTCCGACCCGTGCTTCGTCCAGGCGGGCGAGGAGGTCCAGTCGGTGATCGACACCGAACCCTTCAACCCCGGCTTCCTGACGACGCCGGCGCAGGAGGGTGCCACGTCGGCTTCCGGTCTGCTCGCGACCGGACAGGTCGCGATGGAGCTGACGGGCCACTGGGAGCCCGGCGTCATGCAGGGCCTCACCGAGGACGGCCAGGGCCTCGGCGCCAAGACCGGCTGGTTCCCGTTCCCGGCGATCGAGGGCGGCGAGGGTGACCCCGAGGCCCAGCTCGGTGGTGGCGACGCGTGGGCCGTCGCGCAGGAGGCTCCGGATGAGGCGGTCGACCTCGTGAAGTACCTGCTCTCCGACGAGGTGCAGCAGGGCTTCGCCGAGAACGACATGGGTCTCCCGACGAACCCCGCCGCTTCGGGCTCCGTCTCCGACCCGGCGCTCGCCCAGCTGCTCGAGGTCCGCGACGCGGCGCCGTACGTCCAGCTGTACTTCGACACCGCGTTCGGGGCGTCCGTCGGTGGTGCGATGAACGACGCCATCGCGCTGCTCTTCGCCGGTCAGGCGACGCCGCAGGAGATCGTGGACCAGACCCAGCAGGCCGCCGAGCAGGAGGGGTGATCCGAGGATGACCTCCCAGGGCGCCGCGACGGCGGTGGACCCGGAGGCAGCGGTCGCCCGGCGCGCGGAGGCGCGCCGGGCGACCGGCCGTTCGGTTCGTGCGACCGGGAGCCCCGGTCGTGACAGGGGCCGGAAGCGCCTGGAGATCCTCTTCTTCGTGGCGCCGGCCCTGACGCTGATGGCGGTCTTCGTCGTCTACCCGGTCTTCTCCGCCGCCCGGATGTCGTTCTTCCGCTGGAAGGGCTTCGGCCCGATGGTGGACTTCGTCGGGTTGCAGAACTACGTCCGTGTGCTGACCGACGACGTCTTCACCGACGCCGTGGTGCACAACTTCGTCATCGTCTTCGCCTCGATCCTCGTGCAGCTGCCGCTGGGACTGGCGCTGGCACTGCTGCTCAACCGCCGCATCCGGGGACGGGGGCTGCTGCGGACGATCATCTTCGTCCCGTACGTCCTCGCCGAGGTGATCGCCGGCGTCGTGTGGTTCCAGCTGCTGCAGCCACGGACCGGACTCCTCGAGACCATGCTGACGTCGGTCGGGATCCCGGTCCCCGAGCAGGGCTTCCTCGGCACCCCCGACGTCGCCCTCGCCACGGTCTTCGTCGTCCTCACCTGGAAGTACCTGGGCCTGGCGGTGCTGCTCTTCCTCGCCGGGCTGCAGGGCGTCCCCGACGAGCTGCACGAGGCGGCGCAGCTCGACGGCGCCTCGTGGTGGCAGGTCCAGCGCCGCATCGCGATCCCGCTGCTGGCGCCCACGATCCGGACGTGGTGCTTCCTGTCCATGATCGGTTCGCTGCAGCTGTTCGACATGGTCTGGATCCTGACCGGCGGCGGGCCGGCGAACGCGACGACCACGATGGCGACCTACCTGATCAGCCAGGGCACCCAGCGCAGCAACTTCGGCATCGCCGGTGCGGCGTCGGTCGTGCTGTTCCTGATCGGCTTCGCGCTGGCCGTCGCGTACCAGTTCCTGGTGCTGCGTCGCGACACCAAGGCCGACACGTGAACCCGGTGGACCGGGCACCCGAGAGGAGATCCTGGTGATGGCGCGACGGGCAACGACGTACGGGCGGGGTGGCCCGCTCGTCTACCTGGTGGCGCTGGCGGTCGTGGCGCTCACGCTCGGGCCGGTGCTCTACGGCGCGCTCGGCGGCTTCCGCAGCAACGAGCAACTGGCGCGTGACCCCGCCGCGCTCCCCGACCCGTGGCTGCTGCGAAACTACGGGGGCGTCCTCAGCAACCCGGACTTCTGGCGCTACGCGTTGAACTCGACGGTGATCGCCCTCATCACCACGGCGGTGGCCGTGCTCGCGGGCGTGATGGCCGCGTACCCGTTGGCGCGCTACCAGTTCAGGTTCCGGGAACCGCTGTTCCTGGTGTTCGTCCTGGGACTGCTCTTCCCGGCCGCCGTGGCCATCGTCCCGCTGTTCATCCTCGTGACGCGCGACCTGCAGCTCGGCGACACCTGGTGGGGGGTCGCGCTGCCGCAGGCGGCGTTCGCGCTGCCGACGACGGTCGTGATCCTGCGGCCCTTCCTGATGGCGCTGCCGAAGGAGGTCGAGGAGGCAGCCATGATCGACGGCGCCTCCAGGATCGGCATCTTCTGGCGGATCGCGCTGCCCCTGTCGATGCCCGGGCTGGTCACGGTCGGCGTCCTCGCCTTCGTCGCCTCCTGGAACGCCTACCTCCTCCCGCTGCTCCTCCTCCAGGGTGAGATGCGCACGCTCCCGCTGGGCGTGGCGGACTACTCGACCGAGCACTCGGCCGACACCGCGGGAGTGCTGGCGTTCACGACCATCGCGATGATCCCCGCGCTCATGCTGTTCCTCGCCATGCAGCGGCGCATAGTCAGCGGGCTCCAGGGGGCGGTCAAGGGCTGAGCCGGACTCCGGCGCCCGGAGCCGAGCGGACCGGCTTCAGCCCGGACCCCTTGTCGTCGATGTCCTGGACAGCGCAGCCCCCTCCCCTGGCAATCTGACCACCGAGGGCCCGACCGAGAAGAGGTTGACCCATGGAACTCAACGCCCCGAACGACGACGTCGGTGGCTCGGACCTCCTCGTGGCTCCCAGCGACGGAAGCCCCGACGGGAACCCTTCCGCGTCGTCCCTCCGCGGCCGCGTGACCATGCAGCAGGTGGCCGCAGAGGCCGGCGTCTCGGTCTCCACCGTGTCGAAGGTCATCAACGGGCGGTACGGCGTATCCGCCGAGACCGTCGACCACGTGACCCGGGTCATCGATCGGCTCGGCTACGAGGCGAGCCTCGTCGCGCGGAGCCTGCGCAACCGTCGGACCCACGTCGTCGGCGTGCTGGTCATGGACTTCGAGCCCTTCAGCACCGAGGTCCTCAAGGGGGTCGCAGACGCCGTCCACGGCTCCGGCTACGAGCTCATCGCCTACTCCGCCGGCGGACACGTCGAGGCGCAGGTGGGCTGGGAGCGTCGGTCGCTGACCCGGTTGATGGGGAGCCTCGTCGACGGCGCCGTCCTGGTCACGCCCACCGTGACCGACGTGCAGGCCGACGGACCGGTGGTGGCGGTCGATCCGCACACCGGTCCGGCGGGGCTGCCCTCGGTCACCGCCGACAACCTGCAGGGCGCCCGGCTCGGCGTCGAGCACCTGCTCGGGCTGGGGCACACCCGCATCGGCATGATCACGGGTCGCTCGGACCTGCTGTCCGCGCAGCAGCGGGAACAGGGCTACCGCGAGGCGCTCGTCGCCGCGGGGCTGCCCGTGGACGAGGCACTGGTGCGGTCCGGCGGCTTCGAACCGGAGATCGCGCGCGAGGCGGCTCGCGAACTGCTGTC
Source organism: Geodermatophilus sp. SYSU D01186 (assembly GCF_054050215.1). NCBI lineage: Bacteria > Bacillati > Actinomycetota > Actinomycetes > Geodermatophilales > Geodermatophilaceae > Geodermatophilus > Geodermatophilus sp. SYSU D01186. The sequence continues at coordinate 18,953 of NZ_JBJGYW010000030.1, forward strand.
GCGCCCATCCCCGCCGACCGCGGTCTTCGCGGCGAACGACCTCTCGGCGCTGGTGACGCTGGAGCTCGCGGCGGAGCTCGGGCTCGACGTCCCCCGTCAGCTCTCGGTGGTCGGCTTCGACAACATCCCGGAGTCCGCTCTCGCCAATCCCCCGCTGACCACGGTGCAGCAACCGATCCGGCGGATGGGCAAGGAGGCCGCCGACATGCTCCTGGCGCTCATCTCCGGCGAGGAGGTCGCCGACCTCCACCGCACCCAAGCCACCTCCCTCGTCCTACGGGCGTCCACCGCGCCTCCGGGGCAGGCCTCCTGACACAGCCGTTGCGCGACGGCGACGGCGTTCGCCCGTGCGGGTGTGGCGACCGCGCATGGACCGCGACCGGACAGCGCTGTCGGGTCTCGCTCCCCGGAGATGCCGGGTGAGCCGATGCGCGTGGAGCCCAGCCGCGCCCGGCGTCCGGCGTCCGGCCGGCACGCACGAGCGATCCCGCGCTCGACGCCAGAGGAGCACAGCGCTCACACGACAGACGACCGACGTCCTGCAGCGGAGACGGCGGACTCCTCCGGTCGCCGTCCCGGGTCGATGCCGACCGCGGAGCGTGCCGCTCTCCCTGGGCGCGGGACTACCAGGGCCGGCCGTGGCGCAGCGCGCCGAAGACACCCCGCAGGCGTTCGACGAGCGCGGAGGTGGCGGCGTCGGCGGGCTCGGCGGCGTCGAGCAGCTGCATCGCGTGGTCCACACCCTTGCGCAGCTCGTCCCGCTCGGCGGCGCGTTCAGCGAGCTCGGTGTGCAACAGGTGGAGGTCGACGAACACGGCCACCTTCGACCGGAGCACCCACGGATCGAAGGGTTTGGTGATGTAGTCCACCGCGCCCGCCTGGTAACCGCGGAAGGCCAGATGGGGATCGTAGTCCGCTGCGGTGAGGAACAAGATCGGGATGTGCCGGGTCCGTTCCCGCTGCTTGACGTGCTTGGCGGTCTCGAAGCCGTCCATCCCGGGCATGCGGGCGTCGAGGAGGATCAGCGCGAAGTCCTGGACGAGCAGCTTCTTGAGCGCCTCCTCGCCGCTGGTGACCGGCACGACCTCGATGGGGAGCCCCTCCAGGACCGCCTGCAGCGCGAGCAGGTTCTCCCGCCGGTCGTCGACGGCGAGGACCCGGACCGGCGCGGTCATGCCGAAGGGCCGTCGTCGTGGGCTGCTGCATGCCCGTCGCCGGTCACCCACGAGGCCATGATCGCGAGCAACTCGTCGAGGTCGACCGGCTTGGTGACGTAGTCGGTGGCACCCGCGGCCAGGCTGGACTCCCTGTCCCCCGGCATCGCCTTCGCCGTCAGGAACACGATCGGCAGGTCCTTCCACTGCGGGACCGCCCGGATCCGGCGAGTGGTCGCGTTGCCGTCGAGGTCGGGCATCATCGCGTCCATCAGCACGATCCGGACCTCCGGGTGCTCGGTGAGCAGGGCGATGCCGTCGAGGCCGTTGTCGGCGTAGAGGACCTCGAGACCGTGCAGCTCCAGCGCGCTGGTGAGGGCGAAGACGTTGCGCACGTCGTCGTCGACGATGAGCACCGTGGCCCCGGACAGCTCCGGCGCCGTCCGCGCCGTCGCCGGCGGCGTTGCCCTCAGGATGGGCGAGCCCCGGTCGGCGGCCTCGGGCGCCGCTTCGGCCGGGCGCGGGGCGGGGACGTCGGACACCGCCGCGGTGATCGCCGGGGTGATCGCCGGGCTCTCGACGGGCAGCAGCAGGGTGAACACCGACCCGACGCCCGGCTCGGACGACACCTCGATCTTCCCGCCCAGCAGCCGGGCGAGCTCCTTGCAGATCGACAGGCCCAGCCCGGTTCCGCCGTACTTGCGGCTGGTGGTGCCGTCAGCCTGCTGGAACGCCTCGAAGATCATCGCCAACTTGTCGCCCGGGATCCCGATACCGGTGTCGCGCACGGCGAAGGTGATGACCGAACCGGCGCCGTCGAGCGAGGGCACCCCGTGGAGCGTCCGGGGTGGCGCCAGGCCGACCTGCAGGGTGACGCTGCCGGCGGCGGTGAACTTGATGGCGTTGGCCAGGAGGTTGCGGAGGATCTGCTGCAGCCGCTGAGCATCGGTGGTGATGACCGCGGGCAGCTCCGCCGCCGCCTCGACGCGCAGCTGGAGGCCCTTGTCCTCGGCCTGCACGCCGAAGGCCTGCTCCACGTCAGCGCACACGTCGGCGAGCAGCACCGGGGCCGGCTCGATGTCCACCCGACCTGCCTCGATCTTGGACAGGTCGAGGATGTCCTCGATCAGGTGCAGCAGATCCGACGCGGATGCGTGGATGGTGCTGGCGAACTCGATCTGCTTGGGCGTCAGGGTCGCGTCCTGGTTGTCCGCGAGCAGCCGTGAGAGCAACAGCAGTGCGTTGAGCGGCGTCCGGAGTTCGTGGCTCATGTTCGCCAGGAACTCCGACTTGTACTGGTTGGCCAGCGTGAGCTGCTGCGCCTTCTCCTCGACGCCGCGCCGAGCCGCGTCGATCTCCATGTTCTTGAGCTCGACGTTGCGGTTCTGCTCGGACAGCTGCAGGGCCTTCTCCTCGAGCTCGGCATTGGTGCGCTGCAGCTCGGCCGACTGGTCCTGCAGCTCCATGGTCAGGCGCTGGGACTGCGCGAGCAGCTGCTCCGTGCGCCGGCCGGCCTGGATCGTCGCGAGGGTCACGCCGATCGTGGTGACCAGCCGCTCGAGGAAGGTCAGGTGCAGCGCCGAGAACGGCGCGGTCGCGCCGAGCTCGATCACACCCAGCGACTCGCCTTCGAACAGGATCGGGAGGACGACGAGCGCACCAGGCGCGCCGGTGCCGGTCCCGGAGCGCACGTCCAGATAGCCCGGGGGCAGATCGGTGACGACGATGCTCTGCTTGCTCATCGCAGCCTGGCCGACCAGGCCCTCACCGGAGCGGAACTCGAGTGGCGGGTCCCCGATCGGGACCCCGTATCCCCCGCACATGACCCAGCGAGCGGGGGCGCTCGCCTCCACCAGGTCACCGGGGTCGGCGGCCAGGAAGAACGTGCCGACCTGGGCCCCGACCAGGGGGGCGACCTCCCCCATGATCATCTGACCGACGTCGCCGAGGTCGCGCTGGCCCTGCAGCAGGCCGCCGACGCGGGCGAGGTTGGAGTCCAGCCAGCCCTGCTCGGCGTTCTCCGCAGTGGTCTCGCGCAGGGCCACGATCATCTGGTTGATGTTGTCCTTGAGCTGCGCGACCTCGCCGAGCGCGGCCACCTGGATCTGCTCGGTGAGGTCACCGCGCGCCACCGCGGTCGACACGGCCGAGATCGCGCGCAGCTGCGTCGTGAGCGTGCCGGCGAGCTGGTTGACGCTCTCGGTCAGGTCCCGCCAGGTGCCCGACACCCCGCGCACCTGGGCCTGCCCGCCGAGCTTGCCCTCGGTGCCGACCTCGCGGGCCACCCGGGTCACCTCGTCGGCGAACGAGGACAGCTGGTCGACCATCGTGTTGACCGTCGACTTCAGCTCCAGGATCTCCCCGCGCGCATCCACGGTGATCTTCTGGCTCAGGTCACCGCGGGCCACCGCGGTGGTCACCTGGGCGATGTTGCGCACCTGCCCGGTCAGGTTCGACGCGAGCTGGTTGACGCTCTCGGTGAGATCCCGCCAGGTGCCGGCGACACCCTTGACCTCCGCCTGCCCGCCGAGCTTGCCGTCGGTGCCGACCTCGCGGGCCACCCGGGTGACCTCGTCGGCGAACGAGGAGAGCTGGTCGACCATCGTGTTGACCGTCGACTTCAGCTCCAGGATCTCCCCGCGCGCGTCCACGGTGATCTTCTGGCTCAGGTCACCGCGGGCCACCGCGGTGGTCACCTGGGCGATGTTGCGCACCTGCCCGGTCAGGTTGAACGCGAGCTGGTTGACGCTCTCGGTGAGATCCCGCCAGGTGCCCGACACCCCGCGCACCTGGGCCTGCCCGCCGAGCTTGCCGTCGGTGCCGACCTCGCGGGCCACCCGGGTCACCTCGTCGGCGAACGAGGAGAGCTGGTCGACCATCGTGTTGACCGTCGACTTCAGCTCCAGGATCTCCCCGCGCGCGTCCACGGTGATCTTCTGGCTCAGGTCACCGCGGGCCACCGCGGTGGTCACCTGGGCGATGTTGCGCACCTGCCCGGTCAGGTTGAACGCCATGTAGTTCACGTTGTCGGTCAGGTTGCGCCAGGTGCCCGAGACGTTGGGCACCTGGGCCTGCCCGCCGAGCTTGCCCTCGGTGCCGACCTCGCGGGCCACCCGGGTCACCTCGTCGGCGAACGAGGACAGCTGGTCGACCATCGTGTTGACCGTCGACTTCAGCTCCAGGATCTCCCCGCGCGCGTCCACGGTGATCTTCTGGCTCAGGTCACCGCGGGCCACCGCGGTGGTCACCTGGGCGATGTTGCGCACCTGCCCGGTCAGGTTGTCGGCCAGCTGGTTGACGTTGTCGGTCAGGTTGCGCCAGGTGCCCGAGACGTTGGGCACCTGGGCCTGCCCGCCGAGCTTGCCGTCGGTACCGACCTCGCGGGCCACCCGGGTCACCTCGTCGGCGAACGAGGACAGCTGGTCGACCATCGTGTTGACCGTCGACTTCAGCTCCAGGATCTCCCCGCGCGCGTCGACCGTGATCTTCTGGCTCAGGTCACCGCGGGCCACCGCGGTGGCGACCTGCGCGATGTTGCGCACCTGCCCGGTCAGGTTGGCCGCCATCAGGTTCACCGCGTCGGTGAGGTTCTTCCAGGTCCCGGCCACGTCGGGGACCGCGGAATGCCCGCCCAGCCGGCCCTCGGTGCCCACCTCGCGGGCCACCCGGGTCACCTCGTCGGCGAACAAGCGCAGTGTGTCGGTGAGCGAGTTGATCGTCTCGGCCAGCTCGGCGACCTCGCCCCGCGCCGAGACGGTGATCTTGCGGGAGAGGTCGCCCTCCGCGATGGCCGTGGCCGCCGAGGAGATCGAGCGCACCTGGTTGGTGAGGTTGCTCGCCATCGTGTTGACCGAGTCGGTGAGCGCGCGCCAGGTGCCCGCGACACCGGCCACATCGGCCTGCCCGCCGAGCTTGCCCTCGGTGCCGACCTCACGGGCCACCCGGGTCACCTCGTCGGCGAACGAGGACAGCTGGTCGACCATCCTGTTCACGGTGCGGCCGATGCGACGGAACTCGCCGCGGAGCCTCCGGCCCTCGATCTCCAGGGCCATGTGCTGAGACAGGTCGCCCTCCGCGACCGCATCGAGCACCCGGGCGATCTCGGCGGTGGGCGCCGCGAGATCGTCGATCAGCGCGTTCACGGCCTGCACACCCGCCGCCCACGCGCCGTCGTAGGACTCCTCGTCCAGCCGCTCGGACATGCGCCCGTCGCGGCCGACGACGCGGCTGATCCGGAGCAGGTCGCGGCTCTGCCGCTCCTGCAGCTCCACCAGCTCGTTGAACTGCTCGACCACCTCGCTGGCCGGCCCCTCGCGGCGGGCGAGCCGGACGTCGAAGCGACCACGACGCACCTGGGCCAGCGCCTGCGCCAGCTCGACCAGGAGCGCTCCGTCGTCGCCGACCGATCCGTCAGGGGCCACCGCGGGCGTCCCCGGGCCGGCGGGGACCATCGAGTCTGCGTGCCGTGTCGCGCTCATGAACGCCTCCCGCCGCAGCCTAGTCACGGTGACGGCTGATCCTGGCAGACCTGCTTCGGCACACCGGGCACCCCGCGAGCAGACTGCACGCGTGCCCGTTCAGGTCGAGCGACGGATGCGGTTCCCGCCCGACATCCGGTCGGTCAGACACGCTCGGCGGATGGTCCACGACGCGCTGGCCGAGGTGGCGGACGGTGGCCGCGCCGGGGACGGCTCCGCCGTGGCGGAGTTCGTCGACGACGTCGTGCTGCTGGCCAGCGAGCTGTGCGAGAACGCCGTGCTCCATGCCGGCACCGCGTTCGACGTGGCGGTGGTGGCCGGCGACGACGACATCACCGTGTCCGTCACCGACCGCGGCCCGGGCGCGCTGGAGCTGCACCTGGCCGAGCCGCGACAGCGCTACGGGCGGGCCGCGACCCACGGGCGAGGCCTGTCCCTGGTCGCGCGGCTGGCGACGACCTGGGGCACCCGGCACGAGGCCGACGGACGGCACACGGCGTGGTTCACCCTCAGCCGGCGTCCGGGCTCCACCGACGAGCCCCCGGCGGTCCAGGCATCCCAGCACGAGCGCACGTGGACCTCGGCCGAGCAGGCCCGCTGGCTGCAGCACGTGCCGGCGTCCCTGGTCCGTCGCCTCAGGCCAGCCGAGCTGGTCCGCGAGTTGACGACACGGCTGTGCGATCTGGTGGACGCCGCGGCCGTCGTCGTCGAGATCGACCCCGGCGACGGCTCCGGGGCGCGGGAGCTGGCGCGCGCCGGTGTCTCGCCGTCCGACGACGCCGTCACGCCGGGGGCGACCGTCGCCGTGGCGCTGCCGACCACCACCGGGCTGCGCGGCACCATCCGACTCGACGTCCGCGAGGCCGCCGACGCCCCCCGCGCCCGGGAGCTGACCGAGCTGATCGCCGACCGGATCGCCCTCACCGCCGAGTCGCACTGGCTCCGCGAGGTGGACCAGAGCCGGCGGGCGTGGATGACCTATCTGGCCGAGGCCAGCGAGCTGCTCAACCAGTCCCTCGACCTCGATCTGACGGCCGCGCTGGTGCCACAGCTGGTCGTGCCCCGGCTGGGCGCATGGTGCGCGGTGCTCCTCCCGGAGCCGACGCGCCGGCTGCGCCTGGCCGCGATCGCGCATGTTGACGAGGACCGGCTGCCCGAGCTGCGCACGGTGCTCGACCCCGCTGCCGTTCCGGGTCCCCCACCACAGCTGCGCGCCCTGTTCGCGGCAGCCCACCGGGCCGCCACGCCCTCGTGGTTCTCCGACCCGGCCGACGGTGTCGCGGTCGCGCTGCAGGCCCGCGGGACCTCGACCGGAGTGCTGTTGGTGGGCCGCCCCACGGGCCGCGCGCACACCCCGGAGGACCTGCTGCTGATCGACGACATCGCCCGTCGTGCCGCGCTGGCGGTCCACAACGCCCAGGTCGTCGGCGAGCACGTGCGGGTGTCGCAGACACTGCAGGCCGCCCTTCTGCCCCGCGCCCTGCCGCAGGTACCGCAGATCACGTTCGCGGCGGAGTACCTGCCCGCGAGCACCGGGGCGGACGTGGGCGGCGACTTCTACGACGTGATCGCGGTCGGCCCCGACACGTGGCTGGCCACCATCGGCGACGTCTGCGGCAAGGGAGCACGGGCCGCCGCCCGCACCGGTCTGGTGCGCGATGTGCTCCGGGCGCTCGTGCGCGAGGGCCGCCCACTCGTGCAGGCGATCGAGATCCTCAACGCCGTCATGGTGGAGGCGGCCGACCCCCAGCAGTTCTGCACGCTCGCGGCGGCGATGCTGCGCCGGACGACGCTCGACGGGCGTCCCGCGGTGGCAGTGGACCTGGTGCTGGCCGGCCACGCCAAGCCGGTCGTGGTCCGCGCCGACGGCACGGCCGAGCTGATCGGCCGGTTCGGGACCGCACTGGGCCTGCTCGACGCCGTCGATCTGCCCTGCACCCAGCACCTCCTGCGCGCCGGGGAGACGCTGCTGCTCTACACGGACGGCATCACCGAGTGCCGGCGTGGCACGGAGCAGTTCGACGACGACCGGCTGCTCGAGGCCGCCACCGCCGCGGCCGGCACGAGCGCCGCCCGCGTCGTGGCGACCGTCCGTGAGGCCGTGCAGCGCTTCGCCACCGACCGCCGCGACGACGACATGGCCCTGCTCGCCGTCCGCGCCGAGCCCCCGGTGCCGTGACCGAGGCACACGCGGGCCGAGGGTCGTAGGTTGGTGGCGCCGTCCGCAGAGCGGGCTCGGCACGAGCGGAGAGGGGAACCGGATGGCGACCGACCGGCCTGACCCCGGCGAGTTCCTCGACATGGCGCAGCGGGTGCTTCGCGAGCTCTTCGGCGGTCCGCGCGGTGGCGACGAGCCGTGGGCGGAGGCGACCCGTCGTCCGGAGCGGAGCCGCGGGCCCAGCCTCGAACTGCAGCGCGACGACCTCACGTTCGCGCTGGCGACGCGCGCCGTCGAGGCCCTCGAGGACCTCGCGCTCAACGTCGCGGCGATCCGGCAGCGCCTGGAGCGCCTCGACCCGCCGGTCCCCGGGAGGCGGCCCGCGAGCGAGGAGCGGGACCCGGACGGGACCGACGCCGCGGAGACCTGACCCGGTCCGTCATCCCGACGGGGTGACGCCCACTGCGGGCCCTGTGGGTGCACCATCGGCGACGTGGGTGACCACCACACCGTCCGAGTCGTTCCCCGCCGCACGCGCGTCGCGGTGGCGCTGGGGGGCGGCGGCGCCCGCGGGTACGCCCACATCGGCGTCCTCCAGGTGCTGGAGGAACGCGGCTACGAGGTCGTCAGCGTCGCCGGCTGCTCCATGGGCGCCCTGGTCGGGGGCCTCTACGCCGCGGACGGCCTCGACGCGTTCTCGGCGTGGGTGCGCGGCCTGACGCACCGCGACGTGCTGCGGCTGTACGACCTGTCCCCCCGGGCTCCCGGAGCCATCCGGGCCGGGAAGGTCTTCGCCAGGGTGAGCAGCATCCTCGGCGACCGGCGCATCGAGGACCTGCGCCTCCCGTTCACCGCGGTCGCGACCGACCTCGAGACCGGCGAGGAGCGGTGGTTCCAGGAGGGGCCGCTCGACGTCGCCCTCCGTGCCTCCGTCGCCCTCCCCGGCTTCATGACGCCGGTGGTCGTCGACGGCCGGCTCCTGGCGGACGGCGGACTGGTCAACCCCCTGCCGATCGCGCCCACCGCCACCGCCCGCGCCGACCTCACCGTGGCGGTCGCCGTGTCGGGTCCGCGGCTGTCGGCGGACCGGACCGGTGCGGCCACCGGCGCCCGCAGCGGGCACCGCAGGGAGGTCCTCCGTGGCCTCGGGACCCGCCTGGCCACGTTGCGCAGCGCCCCGCCGGACCGGATCGCCGACGAGGTGCCGGAGGTGGTGCCGGGAGCGCTGCCCCCGGGACTGCGCACCCTCGACGTCGTGGAGTTGTCCCTCGAGGCCGTCCGGACCGCGGTCATGCGCCACACGCTGGCCGTCCATCCCCCCGACGTGCTCGTCACCGTCCCGAGGTCGTCCTGCCGGACGCTCGACTTCCACAAGGCCGAGGAGCTCATCGAGCTGGGACGGCGCCTCGCGGCCGAGGCACTCGACCGCGAGGCGGAGAGTCCACCCGCCTGCGCCACCGGAGGGTGCTCGTAGCACCGCGGCCCGACCCCACCGCTCCAGGGAGGCTGCCATGAGCCAGAGGCACCGTGCGCTCCGGTCCGCGATCGCCGCTGCGGCGGTCGCCGCGGCCGGCCTGCTCACCCGGTCGATGGTGCGGGGCGTCCGCCGGCCCTGAGCCCACGCACCCCGGCGCGGGCGGTGAGCCCCGGAAGAACGGCGGCCCGGGTCGGGAGTCGCGGAGCCGACATCAGCCCGTTGCCGGTGGTCGGCAAGCAGAGCCGCGCCCGTTCGCCGGTCACCGCCCTGTGCCGGTCGTCCGCCTGCGAGCAGGGTGGGTGCAGGTCGGGAGGCCGGCGAGCCGGCCGGGGACCCGCGCCGGCGGGCCGCCTGACCCGACCGGCCGATCGACTCGTCGGGCCCCGCACCGCGCGCGTCCGGCTCAGCCGGGACGCGCCTCCCGTCGTCCCAGGAGGACCCCATGACCACCGCCGCCGCCACGACCGCTTCGACGCGGACCACCGACCGGGCGCCGTTCACGGAGCTGCTGCGAGCCCAGCGCGCCGACGTCGTCCGCCAGCACGAGCTCGCCCTGGCCGAGACGGTCACGTCGGTGCCGGACCCGGTCGCGGTGACCCGCGCGGCCGGCCTGGTGCTCACGATCGAGGAGATCGACGCGGCGCTGGCCCGGATCGACGCCGGCACCTACGGCCGGTGCGTGCACTGCGGCGGCGGGATCCCCACCGAGCGGCTGGAGTTCCGGCCGTCCGCGGCCGCCTGCGTGTCCTGCCAGCGGGCGCGCTGAGCGCCGCGCGCGCTCGACGTCCTCCACCTCGCGGGCAGTTCCCGGTCCGACCCTGACCGATCTCGGCGCACGTCCTTCGCCGTCCCTGCCCGCACGACCCGTCCCGGCGGAACGACCGCCGGAGAAGGAGCGGGCATGTCCTCTCCCCAGCACGGTCCGGTGTTCGTCCCCGGCTCCCCACGCGAGGTGGCCGTCGTCGGCGCCGGCATGGTCGGCCTGGCCACCGCCTGGTTCCTCCAGGAGGCCGGCGTCCGGGTCACCGTCTACGACCGCGACTCCGCCGGCGCCGGCGCCTCCTGGGGCAACGCCGGCTGGCTCACCCCGACGCTGGCCGCGCCGCTGCCCGAACCGGCGGTGCTGCGCCAGGGGCTGCGTGCGGTGCTCGGTCCCCGGTCGCCGGTCTCCCTGCCACCGCGGGCCGACCGCACGCTGCTGCGCTTCCTCGCCAGCTTCGTCGCGCACAGCAGCACCCGGCAGTGGCGGCGGGGCATGGCCGCCTTCGTGCCGCTCAACGGGCGCGCGCTGGAGGCCTTCGACGTCCTCACCGCCGCCGGGGTCCCCGCGGCCACCCACCCGGCACGGCCGTTCCTGGCCTGCTTCCGCCGGGAGCGCGAGGCCGAGCGGCTGTGCGCCGAGCTGGAGCGGATCCGCGACGCCGGCCAGGAGGTCAGCGGTCACCCAGTCATCGGCTGGCGGGCACGGGCGCTCGAGCCGGCGCTCACCGACCGGGTGGGCGCGGCGGTGCAGATCCACGGCCAGCGCTACCTGCACCCACCCGAGTTCGTGCGGTCCCTCGCCCACGCGGTGCGGCAGCGCGGCGGCACGCTCGTCGAGGGCACCGGCGTGGCCGACCTGTGTCACGAGGCCGGCGGGGTGGCCGTCGTCACCGGCACCGGCGATCGGCAGCGGCACGACGCGGTCGTCGTCGCCACCGGCGCCGAGCTCGGCCGGCTGGCGCGGCGCTTCGGTGTCCGGCAGCCGGTGCAGGCCGGGCGCGGGTACAGCTTCAGCGTGCCGGCGGACCGGATGCCCGGCGGCCCGCTGTACTTCCCGAGCCAGCGGGTGGCCTGCACACCGTTGGGCACTCGGCTGCGGGTGGCCGGGATGATGGAGTTCCGCCGCCCCGACGAGCCGCTGGACCCGCGGCGGATCAGCGCCATCGTCGACGCCGTCCGCCCCTTCCTGACCGGGGTGGACCTCGACGACCGGCGCGACGAGTGGGTCGGCTCCCGGCCGTGCACTCCCGACGGGCTGCCGTTGATCGGCCGCACGGCCTCACCGCGGGTGTTCGTCGCCGGCGGCCACGGCATGTGGGGCATCACGCTCGGCCCCGTCACCGGCCAGCTCCTGGCCCAGACCGTGCTGAAGGGCGAGGCCCCACCGGAACTCGCCCCGTTCGACCCGCTGCGCTGACCCGCCTCCCCACCCCCGAGGAGCCCCTCCCCGCTGAACGAACGTCCGGCCGGCCGGTGACCTGCCGTCCGTCCCGTGCCGCGGGCCGTTGGTCTCGGCCAGGATGCCGGGCCATGAAGTACGTGATGACCTACCGCGCGGTCGAGGACTTCCTGCCCCTGGCCCGGCAGCACGGCCCGGCGCACCGGGCGCGGCTGGAGGAGTTCCGCGACCGCGGGCTGCTGCTCATGGCGGGGCCCTTCGACGAACCGATGGACGGCGACGCCATGGGGGTGTTCACCAGCCGCGAGGCCGCCGAGGAGTTCATCGCCGGCGACCCGTTCGTGCAGGGCGGCGTGGTCGCCGAGTGGACGGTGCGGCCGTGGAACGAGGTCCTCGTGTCCTGAGCCTCACCCCGCGGGGTGATCTCCGGGCGTCCAGGGCACCTCCAGCCTCCGCCCAGGGGACCGACCGGCCGTTGACCCCGGTGTCCGGTCCACGACGGAGGTGCACGGTGCGGGTCTCGCTCCTGGTGTACGGCGTGCTCTACGTCGTCGTCGAGATCGTCGGCGCCCAGCTGGAGTCGATCGGCTGGCCGGAGCTCACCCCGCTCGACGTCGCCACCGCGGTCGCCAACGCGTGCCTGACCGTGGCCGTCGGCATCGCCGTCCTCGTGGGGCTCGACCTCGGCGGCCGGCGGTGGCACCGCGCGGTGCTGGCGCGGCGGGCCGAGCGGGCGCAGCCGGCCCAGCAGTACTGGGAGGAGCAGCCGCCGCTCGGCGTCCCCTCCTGGCGGGCCGAACCGCTCGCGCTGCCCGCGCGGCCCTCGCCGGCTCCCGTACCGGACTACTCCGGTGCACCCTCGGGTGGCCGGGCCTTCCCCGAGGAGCCGGGACACCTCCTCTGAGCTGCGGCGATCCGCAGGCCGGGTCAGGCGCCGGCCAGCAGCGCCGCCTTCAGGCCCAGCCCGTGCGCGGCCGTGGCGGCCCGCCCGCCGCGGCGGACTGCCCAGGCCAGCTCCACCGCGTCGGCCAGTCCCGGCCGGGGGCCCTGCCCGGAGATGACCCGGCCCACCTCGTCGCCGGACACGCCCGCCGCGTCGGCGCGCAGCCACAGCCAGCCGCCGTCCTCCAGCCGCTGGGCGAGGTCGGCGTCCAGGTCGCTGTCGGCGAGGTCCTCGACGTCGCACAGGACGAGGGGAGCGGTGGGCAGGGCGGCGATGGCGGCGGTCATGTCAGGAGTCCGTTCCTTCGGGTCGGCCGGGTCCGTCCCGGCACCGAGGACTCTCCGGCCGCTGCCGCAGGTACTCGACGAGGGAACCGCACGGTTGCCGCAAGACCCGCACATCCGCGACGCGCCCGGGCGGATGAGGAGAGTCCCGGCCCCCCGCAGGTGGCCGACGACGTCTAGGGTGGACGCGTCGGGAAGGCCCTGCGCTATGGCAGGACCCCGATGCACCACCTCAGCTAGGAGCGAGCAATGCCCGAAGGAACTGTCAAGTGGTTCAACGCGGAGAAGGGGTTCGGCTTCGCCACCCCTGACGGCGGCGGACCGGATGTGTTCGTCCACTACTCGGCCATCCAGACCAGCGGGTACCGCTCGCTCGACGAAGGCCAGCGGATCTCGTTCGACATCGAGCAGGGCCAGAAGGGCCCGCAGGCTGCGAACGTCAACCCGCTCTGATCTCACGATCAGCCGCTGATCACTGATCGGCACCAGCGCCCCCGTCCGGTTCTCCGGGCGGGGGCGCTGTCGTCGGTGGGCTACCGCGCGCGGGGCACGTAGCCGCCGATCAGCGAGGACATGAGCAGCGCACCGGCGTCGGGGCCGACCGCGGCCGCGGCGTCGGCGAGCGCCCGCCACCGGCCCCGCTCGACGTCGGTCGGCGCGTTCTCCGCCCGCGCGGTCAGCTGCTCGAGCAGCCGCTCCCACTCCCCCTGCGGCGTCGGCCAGAGCCCGGCCAGCCGGCGCGCCTCGGCCGAGATGCCGGTGAACCGCACGATGTCACCGGCGTAGTTGGTCAGCGCCTCGACGTAGCCCGACGACACCAGCGCCCGCGCGGCCGCGACCACCTCGGGCTTGGGCAGCCCGCTGGCCGGCACGACCTGGCCCAGGTACGGGGCGCCGCCGTACCTCGGCTCGTCCACCAGCCGCGCGACCGCCCGCAGCACGGGGAGGTCGCGGGTGAACCAGACGTCGGGCAGCGGGGTGTCCAGCGAGCTCACCGGCCCAGTCTCCGCCGGACACGGCGGCGCCCCGCCACCCGGGGTCACGGGGTGGCGGGGCGCTGTCGGCCCGGGGTTCAGCGGGCTCCGGTCAGCTCCGGCTCGCGGGCGAGGATGACGCCGAGGAGGACGTAGCCGACCAGCAGGTGCGCGGCGCCGGCGAACCCCCCGGCCGCGGGCACGATCGCGTTGAGCGGGACGACGACCGGCGCCCAGCTCTCGGCCACCAGCGGCCAGAACCGCGCGGCCCCCTGCCAGCGGCCGGCGATCGCGATGCGGATCCCGATGCCGGCCATGCCGAGCATCGACAGCGGCCAGAAGGCGTCCAGCAGCAGGAACCAGGTGGCTCCGTCGTACTGCCGCAGGAAGATCCAGGTCAGCGTGGAGACGATCGCCAGGCCGAGGAGCACGTGCTCGGCGTGCAGGAAGAAGCGCGCCAATCGTCCGGTGCCGGTCGCCCCGGTGCGCAGCTGGAGGGTCACGAGCGCGACCAGGCCGAGCTGGAACAGCAGCGAGGTGAGGTTGTAGACCGTGTCCCCCCAGCCCGGGTCCGGGTTCGGGCCGAAGACGAGCAGCCCGGCCGCCCACGCCGCGGAGCCGGCGGCCACCGCCATCCCCGTGGAGCGGGCGAACCGGGTGGTGGCGGCGGGCCGGGTGCCCGACGGCGTCGAGGAGGCCGCACCCAGGTCGGTGCGGGCGGTGGCGGGGGTGGTGCTGAGGGACATCTCGTCTCCCGGATCGAGGTGGCGGTGCCCTGCGCACCGACTGGGAGAACCGTCTCGGGGCGGCGTCCCGGGCAGCCAGGGCGCGCCGCCCTCGATCCGATCCCCGTCGCCGTCCCGGGCGACACGGGACACCTGCCTCGTGACGCGCGGGACGCCGGCGGGTGAGGATCGCCCGCGTGCAGGCAGGAGCCCCGGTCGCCGAACCGACCCCCGCGGCGCCGGACGACCCTCCCGCGCCGCCACCTGCGCGCCCCGCGGCGGCGACGGCAGGGCTGCGGACGCTCGCCTGGCTGCTCGTCGGGGTCACCGTCGCGGCCGCGGTCGGGGCCACCGTCCTCGACGTCCTCACGCCGGCCGCCGCCCGGCAGGCCGCGGACACCACACCCGGCTGGATCATCGGCCTCCCCGGCGTCGGGCTCGCCGTCCCCGGGGCCCTGCTGCTGCGCCGGGTCCCGCGCAACGCGGTCTCCTGGGTGGTCGGGGGCACCGGCCTGCTGTGGGCCCTGGACGGGGTGGCGCAGTCCTGGCTGACGTTCGCCCTCCAGTACGACCCGCCGTTGCCCGGGGCCACGGCGTCGTTCTGGTTCGTGAACCGCTTCGGTGCCTGGCTGCTGCTCGGGCTGCCCCTGCTGCTCCTGCTCTACCCCCACGGGCGGCTGCCGGCCGGGCGCTGGCGGTACGCGGCCGTGCTGAGCCTGGCGTCGACTGCGCTGCTGCCGACCCTGCTGATGGTGGTGCCGTCGGCGATCGCCGACGCTCGCGCCGGGGTGGAGACGCCCGCGATCTACCGCTCGCTCGACCTGGACCCGACCAGCCTGCCGCTGCCCGAGCCGGTGGTCCTGCCGCTGCTGCGGCTGGCCTTCCCCGTCGCCGTCCTCGGGGTGGTCGTGCCCGTCGCCGCCGTCGTCGCCCGGTACCGCCGGGCTCCGGGCGAGGACCGCCGCCGGATGCGCTGGCTGCTGTGGGCCGCCGTCGTCGACCTGCTGGTCATGGTCGCCGCCCTGGTCTTCCCCGGCGACGAGGCCTCCTTCGGGCTGTCCATCGCGGTGACCCTGACCGGCGTGGCGGTCGCCGTCGGCATCCTGCGCCCGCAGGCGGTCGACATCGACCGGCTGCTCGGCGGCACCCTCGTCTACGGCGGGCTCGCGGTCGCCGTCGTCCTGCTCGACCTGGCGGTGATCGCCGCGGCCGGCGCCCTGCTCGGGGACCGGCTCGGCGACCGGGACGCCACCCTGCTGGCCCTGCTCGTGGTCACCGGCCTCTACGTGCCGCTGCGCGCCCAGGCCTGGCGGCTGGTCCGCCGGTGGGTGCTCGGCGAGCGGGAGGACCCCTACCGCGTCGTCTCCGGGCTGGCCGCGCGCCTGGAGCGCTCCGACGGCGCCGAGGAGCAGCTCATGGCCGTCGCGGCCGGCATCGCCGAGGCGTTCCGCTCCCCCTACGTGGGCGTCGAGGTCGACCAGCCCGGCGGTCAGCAGCTGCTGGCCGAGTCCGGACGGCGCCCGGCCGCGGTGCAGTCGCTGTCGATCGCCTACCGCGGGGAGGAGGTCGGCCGGCTGCTGCTCCCGCGGGACGGCGTCCGCGCGCACCTGGTCACCCGCGACGAGGGGCTGCTCGCCGACGTCGTCCGGCAGGCCGCCGCGGCCGCCCGCGCCAGCTCGCTCGCCGCCGAGCTCCAGGCCAGCCGCGAGCAGCTGGTGGCCGCCCGCGAGGAGGAGCGCCGGCGGCTGCGCCGCGATCTCCACGACGGGCTGGGGCCCTCGCTCGGCGCGGTGGTGCTGCGCATCGACACCGCCCGCAACCTCGCCGCGGCCCGCCCGGAGGAGGCCGACCGGCTGCTGCGGCAGGCCCGCGACGACGTCTCGGCCGCGCTGGCCGACGTCCGTCGGCTGGTGCACGACCTGCGCCCGCCGGCCCTGGACGACCTCGGCCTGGCCGGGGCGGTCCGCCAGCAGGCCGAGCGGCTGCTCGCGCCGTGGGCCGAGGTGACCGTCGAGGCCGGCGAGCTCGCCGACCTGCCCGCCGCCGTCGAGGTCGCCGCCTACCGGATCGCATCCGAGGCGCTGGCCAACGTCGCCAAGCACGCCGCGGCGACCCGGGTGCGGGTGTCACTGGCCTGCGACGGGGACGGCGCCCTGGTGGTCGAGGTGGCCGACGACGGCGTCGGGATCGCCCCCGGCGCGCCGGCCGGCGTGGGGCTGGTCTCCTTGCGGGAGCGCGCCGCGGAGCTCGGCGGGCGCTGCTCGGTGGAGTGCCCCGCACCCGGCGGCACGGTGGTGCGGGCGGTGCTGCCCGCGGACGGAGGGAGGTCCCTTGTCGGAGCTTGAGGAGCCGCTGCGGATCGCCGTGGTGGACGACCACCCGGTCTACCGGGACGGGCTGGCGGTGCTGCTCGGCTCGGTCCCGGGTCTGGTCGTCGTCGGCACCGCCGCCGACGGCGCCGAGGCGGTGGAGCTGGCCCGCGAGGAACAGCCCGACGTCGTGGTCATGGACGTGCAGATGCCGGTGCTCGACGGGATCGAGGCGACCCGACGGATCACCGCCGAGTCGCCGTCGGTCGGGGTCGTGGTGCTCACGATGAGCGAGGACGACGGCACCGTGTTCTCCGCCGTCCGGGCCGGTGCGCGCGGCTACCTGCTCAAGGGCGCCGACCAGGAGGAGGTGGTGCGGGCGATCACCACGGTGGCCGGCGGCGGCGCGGTGTTCGGGGCCGCCCTGGCGCGCCGGATCGCGGAGTTCTTCACGACCGGGCCGGCCGGGCCGGAGACGGCGTTCCCCCAGCTGACCGCCCGCGAGCGCGAGGTGCTCGACCTGGTCGCGGCGGGCCGGTCCAACGCGCAGATCGCCGCGGCGCTGTACCTGTCGCCGAAGACGGTGCGCAACAACGTGTCCAACGTGCTGACCAAGCTGCAGGTCACCGACCGGGCGCAGGCGATCGTGCGGGCGCGGGAGGCCGGGCTGGGCCGCTGACCTCGTCCGTGATCAACAGCGCGTCCGGCGTCGTACCGTGGAGCGCATGACGACGTCCGCGGAGAACCAGCCGAAGGTCAGCAAGAGCGACGAGGAGTGGCGGGCGCAGCTGTCGCCCGAGGAGTACGCCGTCCTCCGCCAGGCCGGCACCGAGCGGCCCTGGACCGGTGAGTACGTCGACACGAAGACGGCCGGCGTCTACACCTGCCGGGCGTGCGGGGCGGAGCTGTTCCGCTCCGAGACCAAGTTCGACTCGCACTGCGGCTGGCCGTCGTTCTACGAGCCGACGTCGGCCGACAACGTGGTGCTGCGCGAGGACCGCAGCCACGGCATGGTCCGCACCGAGGTGCTGTGCGGGACCTGCCACAGCCACCTGGGGCACGTCTTCGAGGACGCCCCGCAGACCCCGACCGGCGACCGCTACTGCATCAACAGCGTCTCGATCAGGCTCCTCGAGGCGTGAAGCGGAGGCTGGGGGTGCAGAGTTCCTGCACCCCCAGCCTCCGCTGGGGTCACGGCAGGTCGTTGACGAGCTCGGCCACCGGCTTGCGGACGCCGGTGTAGAACGGCACCTCCTCGCGCACGTGCCGCCGCGCCGCCGAGGCCCGCAGCTCGCGCATCAGGTCGACGATGCGGTGCAGCTCGTCGGCCTCGAAGGCCAGCATCCACTCGTAGTCGCCGAGGGCGAACGAGGCCACCGTGTTGGCGCGCACGTCGGCGTACCCGCGGGCCATCTGCCCGTGCTCGGACAGCATCGCGCGCCGCTCCTCGTCGGGCAGCAGGTACCACTCGTAGGAGCGCACGAACGGGTAGACGCACACGTAGCGGCGCGGCTCCTCGTCGGCGAGGAACGCCGGGATGTGGCTGCGGTTGAACTCCGCCGGCCGGTGCAGCGCCATCTGCGACCACACCGGCTTCAGGTGCCGGCCGAGGGCGGTGCGGCGCAGCCGGGTGTAGGCCTCCTGAAGCGCCTCCGGCGTCGCGGCGTGCCACCAGACCATGAGGTCGGCGTCGGCCCGCAGGCCGGCGACGTCGTAGACCCCGCGGACGACGACGTCCTTGCCGGCCAGCTCGTCGAGCAGGGCCTGCACCTCGTCGGCGGCCGCGGAGCGCTGCTCGTCGCCCAGCGGGCGGGCCAGCCGGAACACCGACCACATCGTGTAGCGGATGGTCGCGTTGAGCTCGTTGGCCCGCTTGCCGATGCTGCGCTGGTCGCTCTGCTCGCTCATGGGGCCATTGTCCCGCGCGGCGCCGGCCGGGTCCGGCGGGGTGGTCAGGCGGCGTCCGTGGAGGGCTCGGCGGGCTGCGGCTCGTCGCGGACGGTCGCGCTGTGCGCCGCGCGGCAGTCCAGGCAGGCGGCCATCCAGACGCGGTGGCGCAGGCAGCGGGTCGTGGTCCGGGTCTCGGGTCGGGTCGGGTGGTGCGGTGTCCTCACCCCGAGCTCAACAACGGCCGCCCCGTGGTGATGCCCGCGGCCAGGGTGGCCCCGGCCACGGATCAGGACAGCGCGTCGAGGGCGTGGTAGGCGTCGCGGATGCAGGCGGGGACGCCCACCCCGCGGAACGCCGCACCCGCGATCGCCAGGCCCGGCACCGCGCTGACCGCCGTCCGCACGGCGTCGACCCGCTCCTGGTGACCGACCAGGTACTGCGGCAGCCCGCCGCCCCAGCGCACCACCCGCGTCGCCACCGGCTCCGGCCGGGACAGCTCCAGCAGGTCGGCGACGTCGGCGACCACGGCGGCGGCGAGGTCGTCGTCGGACCTCTGCAGCTGCGACTCGTCGCGGAACCGGCCGACCGACGAACGCACCAGCAGGTGCTCGCCGGTCAGGTGCGGCCACTTGGCCGACGACACGGTGACGCCCTTGACCAGCCGGCCGGTCACCGGGGGCACCAGCAGCCCGGAGCCGGCCGCGACCTGCTGCGCGGGGAAGGCCATCGCGACGACGGCCATCGAGGCGTACGGGATCCCCTGCAGCGGCTCGACCGCGTCCGGCGCCACCCGGGCCAGCAGCCGCGCCGCCTTGGGCGCCGGCGCGGTGACGAGGACGGCGTCGGCGGTCAGCGTCTGCGGGGCGGCGGCCGGGCCGATCGAGAGCTCGAATCCGGTCGGGGTCCGGGTCAGCGCGTGCGCGGGCGTGCCCAGCCGGACGCCGGCGCCGGACGCCTCCACCAGCGCGTCAGGCAGCCCGCCGATGCCGTCGGACACGGTCACGAACACCGGCGCGTCGGCGTCGAAGCGGCTGCGGGCGCCGGCGTCGCGGGCGGCGGCCGCCGCGCCGAGCACGGACCCGGCCCGCGGCAGGTGCGCCGCCAGCGCGGGCATGGTCGCGGTCAGCGACAGCTCGTCGGCGCGCCCCGCGTAGACGCCGCCGAGCAGCGGCTCGACCAGCCGGTCGACCACCTCGTCGCCGAGCCGCTCCCGCAGGAGGGTGCCGACGGCGACGTCGCCGTCCAGGGTGAGCGGCGGCAGCTGCGCCTCCGCCGCCACCCGGGCCACGCCGTCCGGGGTCAGGATGCCGTCGAGGCCCTCGGCCGAGGCGGGGACGCCGAGCACGGTGCCGGCCGGCAGCCGGTGCCGGCCGTCGGGGAGCACGACCGACGCCTGCGTGGTGGCGGGGCGGACCAGCCGGTCGGCCAGCCCGAGCCGCTCCACCAGCTCCACGGCCTCGGGCACCCGGGCGAGCATCGCCTCGGGTCCGGTGTCGTACCAGTGCCCGGCCAGCTCGACCCGGCCGAGCTTCCCGCCGACCCGGTCCCCGGCCTCGAGGACCACGATCTCGTCGTCCGGACGCCGCCGGCGCCACTCGAACGCCGCGGCCAGGCCGGTGATCCCGGCCCCCACGACGACCAGGCGGCTCATCTGGCCGACAGCTCGTGGACCAGCTCGGCGACGTGGGTGAGGACGCCCGGGTCGGTGTCCGGCAGAACGCCGTGGCCCAGGTTGAACACGTGCCCGCGGGCGGCGCGGCCCTGCTCGACGACCCGGCGCACCTCGCGGTCGACGGTCGCCCGGTCCGCGAGCAGGACGGCGGGGTCGAGGTTGCCCTGCAGCGACCGCTGCGGCCCCACCCGGCGCGCCGCCTCGTCCAGGGGCACCCGCCAGTCGACGCCCACGACGTCGGCGCCGGCGTCCCCGATGAGCGGCAGCAGCTCGCCGGTGCCGACGCCGAAGTGGATGCGCGGCACGTCCCGGTCGCCCAGCCCGTCGAACACCGCCCGCGAGTGCGGCAGCACCCGCTCGGCGTAGTCGGCCGCCGACAGCACCCCGGCCCACGAGTCGAACAGCTGGACCGCCGAGGCGCCGGCGTCGACCTGGGCGCGCAGGAACGTCGCCGCCGAGACCGCCAGCCGGTCCAGCAGCCGGGTCCACGCCTCGGGCTCGGCGTACATGAACGCCTTGGTGCGGGCGTGCTCCTTCGACGGGCCGCCCTCGATCAGGTAGGTGGCGAGGGTGAACGGCGCGCCCGCGAAGCCGATCAGCGGCGTCGGGCCGAGCTCGGCGACCAGCCGGCGCACCGCCGTCTCGAGGAAGGCCAGCCGCTCGGGCTCCAGCGGCGGCAGCGCGTCGACGTCGGCGACGGTGCGCACCGGCTGGGCCACGACCGGCCCGACGCCGGGCTTTATCTCGATGTCCACGCCGGCCACCACCAGGGGCAGCACGATGTCGGAGAAGAGGATCGCGGCGTCCACCCCGTGCCGGCGGACCGGCTGCAGGGTGATCTCGGTGACCAGGTCGGGGTCCTGGCAGGCCTCGAGCATCGCCGTGCCGGCCCGCAGCGCGCGGTACTCCGGCAGCGAGCGGCCGGCCTGGCGCATGAACCACACCGGGGTCCGGCTCACCGGCAGGCCGCGCGCGGCCCGCACGAGGTCGGAGTCGGCGGGGAGGGAGGAGCCGGGGGTGGTCACGACCGTCGATCCTCCCAGAACGGTGCGGCGCGTCGGCCGCGCGGGGCCGGTCGGCGCCCTACCCTGCGAACGTGGAGCCTTCCAGCCTGGCCGGTGCCGGGCCCGGCGCGGGCGACCGGACCGGCGACGTCCCCCCGGAGTTCCGGGCTGCCCTGGAGGCGCTGGCCGGCGTGACCACCCGGCCGGAGATCACGCTGGAGACCATCCCCGCCCCGCAGCGGCTGGCGCCGTACGCCCACGCGGTGGGTGCGCTGGTCACCGAGCCGGACGGCGAGGACGAGGTCGAGGTCGCCACCGGCCGGTTCATCGTGCTGCACGACCCGGCCGGCCACGAGTCGTGGGCCGGCACCACCCGCTGCGTCGGGTACCTCTCGGCGGCCACCGACGAGCACATGGTCGACGACGCGATGTTCTCCGAGGTCGCGTGGAGCTGGCTCACCGACGCCCTCGCCGAGGCCGGCGCCACGCACCACGCCGTCGGCGGCACGGTCACCCGCACCGCCTCCACCCGCTTCGGCGAGCTGGCCGGGCCCGAGCACTCGGTGGACGTCGAGATCCGCGCCTCCTGGACCGCCGAGGACAGCGCCCTGGACCGCCACCTGCTGGCCTGGCTGGAGGTGCTGGGCACCGCGGCCGGGCTACCGCCCCCCGGCGTCCGGCTGCTGGGTCCCTCCGGCCCCTCCGGCGGCGGGACTCTCTAACATCGGTGTCCCGAGGGGGCGTTCGGCGCCCCCGCGCCGGTTGCCCACTCCCCCGGCCCCTGCGGTCCCGTTCCGCGGAGCTGCGCGCTGCCGGTGCTGCACACGCTGACGACACGGGCGAGAAGGTGGACGAGCGCTGAGCACCGAGCCCATCCCGGAGCCGGACGAGGAGCAGACCGCTCCCCCGGCGATCCCGCTGCTCGCCCCGCGCGAGGGCCTGCCCCCGGTCATCGAGACCTCGACCGCTCTGGTGGAGTACGCCGACGCGCTGCGCGGCGGCACCGGCCCCGTCGCCGTGGACGCCGAGCGGGCCTCCGGGTACCGCTACGGCCAGCGGGCCTACCTCGTCCAGCTGCGCCGGGCCGGCGCCGGCACCGGCCTGGTCGACCCGGTCCCCCTCCCCGACCTCTCGGTGATCCAGGAGGCGATCGCGGACGCCGAGTGGGTGCTGCACGCCGCCAACCAGGACCTCCCCTGCCTGGCCGAGATCGGTCTGGTGCCCGCGCGCGTCTTCGACACCGAGCTGGCCGCCCGCCTGGCCGGGCTGCCGCGGGTGGGCCTGGGCGCGGTCGTCGAGTCGCTGCTCGGGTTCTCGCTGCAGAAGGGTCACTCGGCCGCCGACTGGAGCACCCGGCCGCTGCCCGAGGAGTGGCTGGTCTACGCCGCCCTGGACGTCGAGGTGCTGGTCGACCTGCGGGACGCGCTGGCCGAGGTCCTCGAGGAGCAGGGCAAGACCGAGTGGGCGCGCCAGGAGTTCGAGGCGATCCTCGCCGCGGGCCCCCCGGCACCGAAGGCCGATCCGTGGCGGCGCACCTCCGGCGTGCACGGCCTGCGCAACCGGCGGCAGCTGGGCATGCTGCGCTCGCTGTGGCAGGCACGCGACGACCTGGCCCGCCGCCGCGACGTCGCCCCGGGCCGGGTGCTGCCCGACGCCGCGATGGTCTCCGCCGTCCAGGCCGACCCGCGGTCGGAGGCGGCGCTGCTGGAGCTGCCGGTCTTCCGCGGCCGCGCCAACCGCAAGCTGGTGGGCACCTGGTTCGGCGCGCTGGCCCGCGGCCGCGAGCTGCCGGACGCCGAGCTGCCGCTGCACAGCAAGCCCGGCGACGGCCCGCCGCCGGTCAACCGCTGGGCCGACCGGGACCCGGCCGCCGCCGCCCGCCTGCAGGTGGCCCGCGCCGGGTTGGCCGAGCTGTCGGCGAAGCACAGCGTGCCGGTGGAGAACCTGCTCTCCCCCGACC
The DNA here is from genome assembly GCF_054050215.1 of Geodermatophilus sp. SYSU D01186. NCBI lineage: Bacteria > Bacillati > Actinomycetota > Actinomycetes > Geodermatophilales > Geodermatophilaceae > Geodermatophilus > Geodermatophilus sp. SYSU D01186. The sequence goes on from NZ_JBJGYW010000030.1 coordinate 42,142, forward strand.
TCGTCCGGCGGCTCATGTGGAGCCCGCCGGAGCAGCGCGACGCCGGGTCGGTGGCCGCGGCCCTGCGCGCCGGCGGCGCCCGCGAGTGGCAGATCGAGCTCACCGGCGACCTGCTGACCGACGCGGTCACCCGCGCCTGAGCCGCTCCACCTCTCGTCGCGCGGTCTGCCCACCGGCGGTCTCCGACCCCGTGACGGCCGCCGGCGTGCAGATCTCGCCCTTCTTGGCCACGGCGGTTACCAGCGGGTAACTTGAGGGCGGCCGGTGGTCACCGGCCGGTGTCCCTGCTGCGGAGGTCCCATGTCCCGCTCGCTGCGTGAGGTCGTCTTCGTCGACGGCGTGCGCACCCCCTTCGGCAAGGCCGGCCCGAAGGGCATCTACGCCGAGACGCGCGCCGACGACCTCGTCGTGCGCTGCATCCGCGAGCTGCTGCGGCGCAACCCGTCGCTGCCGGCCGACCGGGTCGACGAGGTCGCCATCGCCGCCACCACCCAGATCGGCGACCAGGGGCTGACCATCGGCCGCACCGCCGCGCTGCTGGCCGGGCTGCCGACGAGCGTCCCCGGCTACGCCATCGACCGCATGTGCGCCGGCGCGATGACCGCCGTCACCACCACCGCGTCCGGCATCGCCTTCGGCGCCTACGACGTCGCCATCGCCGGCGGGGTCGAGCACATGGGCCGCCACCCCATGGGCGAGGGCGCCGACCCGAACCCGCGGTTCTTCAGCGAGAAGATCGTCGACGGCTCCGCGCTGGTGATGGGCTCCACGGCCGAGAACCTGCACGACCGCTTCCCGCATCTGACCAAGGAGCGCGCCGACGCGTTCGCCCTGGCCAGCCAGCAGCGGTACGCCAAGGCCGTGGCCAACGGGCAGATCGGCCCCGAGCTGGTCCCGGTCGCGACCCGCTCGGCCGAGCAGGGCTGGGGTCTGGCCACGGTGGACGAGCCTCCGCGCCCGAACACCACCCTCGACGGCCTGGCCGCCCTCAAGACGCCGTTCCGCCCGCACGGGCACGTGACCGCCGGCAACGCGGCGGGCCTCAACGACGGCGCCACCGGCTGCCTGCTCGCCGCCGAGGAGGTCGCCCGCGAGCTGGGCCTGACCATCGGCATGCGGCTGGTCGGCTACGGCTTCGCCGGCGTCGAGCCCGAGGTGATGGGCGTGGGTCCGGTGCCCTCCACCGAGAAGGCGCTGGCCCGCACCGGCCTGTCGATCGAGGACATCGGCCTGTTCGAGCTCAACGAGGCCTTCGCCGTCCAGGTGCTCGCGTTCCTGGACCACTTCGGCATCGCCGACGACGACGAGCGGGTCAACCCGTGGGGCGGCGCCATCGCCGTCGGCCACCCGCTGGCCTCCTCGGGCGTGCGGCTGATGACCCAGCTGTCGCGCCAGTTCGCCGAGCGGCCCGACGTCCGCTACGGCCTCACCGCGATGTGCATCGGTCTCGGCATGGGCGGCACCGTGATCTGGGAGAACCCGAACTGGGAAGGGGCCGCGGCATGAGCGCCGTGTTCGAGGACGAGGTCGTCACCGCCGCGCGGGTCCGGTACCTGGCCGTGCCGGGCGTCGCCGGCGAGGTCGCGCTGATCACCCTGGACAACGGGCACGACCACACCCGCCCGTCCACCTTCGGTCCGGCGGGGCTCGCCTCGCTGGACGCCGCCCTCGACGAGATCGCCGCCCACTCCCCTCCCCCGGCCGCGATCGCCGTCACCGGCAAGCCGTTCGTCTTCGCCGTCGGCGCGGACCTCTCCGGCGTCCCGTCGATCACCTCGGCCGACGACGCCCGCGAGATGGCCGAGACCGGCCACCGGGTGTTCCGCCGGCTCAAGGAGTCGGCGGTACCGACGTTCGCCTTCGTCAACGGCGCGGCGATGGGCGGCGGCCTGGAGCTGGCGCTGCACTGCCACCACCGGACGATCGCCACGACCGCCGTCGTCGCCTTCCCCGAGGTCTTCCTCGGCCTGGTGCCCGGCTGGGGCGGCACACAGTTACTGCCGAACCTGATCGGCATCCACCCGGCGGTCACGGTGATCGTCGAGAACGCCCTGGCGCAGAACAGGACGACGCCCGGCCCGGCCGCCGCCCGCCTGGGCATCGCCGACGCGGTGTTCGAGCCGGCCGACTTCCTGGAGCGCTCGCTGGAGTGGGCGGCCGGCGTGCTGGGCGGCGACGTCCCCGTGTCCCGTCCCGCGGTCGACCGGGCAGCGTGGGACGGCGCGATCGCCCGGGCCCGCGCGATCGTCGCCGGCCGCACCCGCAACGCCTCCCCGGGCGCGCTGCGGGCCGTGGAGCTGCTCGACCTGGCCCGGGCCGGCGTCGAGGGCGACGCCTTTCCGGCCGGGACCGCCGCCGAGGACGACGCCCTGACCGACCTGCTCATGAGCGACGAGCTGCGGGCCGGCCTCTACTCCTTCGACCTGGTCAACCGGCGGGCCAAGCGCCCGGCCGGCGCCCCGGACCGGAAGCTGGCCCGCACGATCACCAAGGTCGGCGTCGTCGGCGCCGGGCTCATGGCCTCCCAGCTGGCGCTGCTGTTCGTGCGGCGGCTGCAGGTGCCCGTCGTGCTGACCGACGTCGACCAGGCTCGGGTCGACAAGGGTGTCGGCTGGGTCCACGCGCAGCTGGAGGAGCTGGCCTCCCGCGGCCGCCTGTCGCCGGACGCGCTCAACCGGCTCCGCGGGCTGGTCACCGGCTCGCTGTCCAAGGACGTCTTCGCCGACGCCGACCTCGTCGTCGAGGCGGTGTTCGAGGAGCTGTCGGTCAAGCAGCAGGTCTTCGCCGAGGTGGAGGCCGTCGTCTCGCCGGAGTGCGTGCTGGCCACCAACACGTCGGCGCTGTCGGTGACCGAGATGGCCTCGAAGCTCGAGCACCCCGAACGCGTCGTCGGTCTGCACTTCTTCAACCCGGTGGCGGTGCTGCCGCTGCTGGAGGTGGTGCGCGCCGAGCGGACCGACGACGCCACGCTGGCGACCGCGTTCGCCGTCGGCAAGGCGCTGGGCAAGTCGTGCGTGCTGGTCGCCGACGCCCCGGCGTTCGTCGTCAACCGGCTGCTGACCCGCTTCCTCGGCGAGGTCACCGCCGCCGTGGACGCCGGCACCCCGGTCGCCGTCGCGGAGCGGGCGCTGGACCCGCTGGGCCTGCCCATGACGCCGTTCGAGCTGCTCTCGCTGGTCGGCCCGCCGGTGGCGCTGCACGTGGCCGAGCGGATGCACGAGGCGTACCCCGACCGCTTCGCCGTCGGCGAGGGGCTGCGGCGCATGGTCGAGCTGGGCAAGGCGTCGGTGTTCTCGGCCCCCGGCGTGGTCGACCCCGACCTCGCCGGCATCGACTCCGGGGACTCGCCACTGACCGCCGAGCAGCTGCGGGCCAACGCGGAGCGGGCGCTGGCGCAGGAGATCGGGCTGATGCTCGACGAGGGGGTCGTGCAGGCGGTGCAGGACATCGACCTGTGCATGCTGCTCGGCGCCGGGTGGCCGTTCTGGCTGGGCGGCATCTCCGCGTACCTGGACCGCACCGGCGTCTCCGAGGCGGTCACCGGCAGGCGCTTCCTGCCCCGTGGGGTGGCCTCCCTCCCCTCCTGACGGGCGGCACCGCGGTGGTCCTCCCCGGACCACCGCGGTGCACCCGGCTCAGCAGGGCGGCATGGTCGCGTCGTCGCTGCCCGTGGCGAGCGCGATGTCGGCGACGTACCCGCGTGGCTCGTGTCGTTCCACAGGTCACTGCTGAAGGTCCCCGTCGGCTCCGGGACCGGCTCGGCACGCACCGTGCACCGGATGTGGACCACGGCGCCCTGTGGCAGCAGGCCGATCACGACGTCGCACCGGGACGCTGCGTCCAGTGTGCCGCGCCTGCCCTGCACGGGGAGCCCGCGGGGGCAGGCTCAGCGGAACTTGGCGGTGAGGCTGTCCATCGTCCGCTGCACCGAGGCGACCTTGATGTGCGACAGCCCGCCGGTGGCGCCGGCCGCCAGCATCGCCTCGTGCGCGGCGCGCAGCGTGGCCCACACCTCGTCGGCCTCGCCCTCCAGCGTCGTCCCGAGGGCGCCGACCTCGTACCGCAGCCCCGAGGCCTGGATGACCGCGATCGCCGCCTCCACGTGGGCGTGGGGGTCCTCCGCCGTGCCCGGGGGCGAGGGCGCCACCTGTATCTCGGCGATCACGCTCACGGCCGCTCCTCGACGACCTCCGACACGCGCCCCTCCGCGCGCTCGGCGACCACCGCGGCCCACTCGACGATCCGGCGGGCGACGTCCTGCTCGGTCAGGCCGACGTCGGCGAGCACCTGGCCGCGGCTGCCGTGCTCCAGGAACTGCTGCGGCAGGCCGAGGGCGCGCACCGGCACGTCGTGGCCGCGGTCCTGCAGCGCCTGGGTCAGCGTGGTGCCGACCCCGCCGGCGCGGCCGCCGTCCTCGACGGTCACGACCAGCCGGTGCGCGGCGGCCAGCTCGACCAGCTCCGGCTCGACCGGCAGCACCCAGCGCGGGTCGACGACGGTGACCTCGATGCCGTGGTCGGCCGCCCGCTCGGCCGCGGCCAGGCACATCGGCACCATCGACCCGACGGCGACCAGCAGCACCTCCTCCCGCGCCCCGCTGCGCAGGACGTCGACCGGCCCGCGTCGCTCCAGCGCCGGCAGCTCGACCGGAGGCGCCCCTTTCGGGAACCGGACGACGGTGGGCCCGTCGGTCACGGCGACCGCCTCGCGCAGCGCCTCCCGCAGGGTCGGCTCGTCCCGCGGCGCGGCCAGCCGCAGGCCGGGGACGACGGAGAGGATCGACATGTCCCACATGCCGTTGTGGGAGGCGCCGTCGGTGCCGGTGACCCCGGCCCGGTCCAGGACGACGGTGACCGGCTGGCGGTGCAGCGCGACGTCCATGAGCAGCTGGTCGAAGGCGCGGTTGAGGAACGTCGAGTAGACGGCGACCACCGGGTGCAGGCCGCCCATCGCCAGGCCCGCGGCCGAGGTCAGCGCGTGCTGCTCGGCGATGCCGACGTCGAAGGTCCGGTCGGGGAAACGCTCGGCGAACGCGGCCAGCCCGGTCGGGTGCAGCATCGCCGCGGTGATCGCCACGACGTCGGAGCGCTCGGCGCCGATGCGCACCAGCTCGTCGGAGAACGCCGCCGTCCAGTCGCGGGCCGCCGCGGCGCTGGCCCCGCTGTCGGGGTCGAACACACCGGTGGCGTGCCAGGCGTCGATCTGGTCGGTCTCGGCCGGCGGGTAGCCGAAGCCCTTGGTGGTGACCGCGTGCACGATCACGGGGCCGCCGAAGGAACGGGCGCGGCGCAGCGCGGACTCCATCACCTCGACGTCGTGACCGTCGACGGGGCCGACGTACTTCAGGCCGAGGTCCTCGAACATGCCCTGCGGCGAGAGGACGTCCTTGAGGCCCTTCTTGATCGCGTGCAGCGCGTCGTAGAGGGCCGAGCCGAGGACGGGCGCGCGGTGCAGCGCCTGGCGGACCTGCAGCAGCGCCTGCTCGTAGCCGGGACGCAGCCGGAGGGTGGCCAGCGCGTCGGCGACGCCGCCGATGGTCGGCGAGTACGAGCGGCCGTTGTCGTTGACCACGATGACCACCGGCCGGTCGTGGGCGGCGGCGATGTTGTTCAGCGCCTCCCAGGCCATGCCCCCGGTCAGCGCGCCGTCCCCGATGACGGCGACGACCGGCCGCCTCTGCCCCCGGACGGCGAAGGCCTTGGCCAGCCCGTCGGCGTAGGACAGCGAGGTGGAGGCGTGGCTGTTCTCGACCCAGTCGTGCTCGCTCTCGGCACGGCTCGGGTACCCGGAGAGGCCGCCGCGCTGGCGCAGCCGCTCGAAGCCCTCCACCCGGCCGGTGAGCATCTTGTGCACGTAGCTCTGGTGCCCGGTGTCGAAGACGATCGGCTCGTGCGGGGAGTCGAAGACCCGGTGCAGGGCGATGGTCAGCTCGACCGCACCCAGGTTGGGGCCCAGGTGACCGCCGGTGCGGGCCACGCTGGTGACGAGGGCGTCGCGGATCTCGGCGGCGAGCGCGGGGAGCTGATCGGCGGGCAGCGCCTTCAGGTCGGCGGGGCTGCGGAGCGATCGCAGGAGCGACACGAGTAGGAGGTGTCCTCTCTGACGGCGGCAGGTGCACGGCTCGGCAACGGCCGCCGACCAACTGTAGCCGCGTTCCCTGCGCTCTTCCGGTCGAGAGCGGGGGCTGGAGCGAGGCTTCCAACACCCTGGGTCCGCTCCCGCGGGGCGCTCCGCTCCTCGCTCGCCCCTCGCTGCGATGCTCACGCCCCTGTCCGCTCACAACCGGGGCACCCAGCGCTCCCCGCGGAGCGCCCCGGCCACCACCTCCACGCCGCGCGCGGCCGCTGCCAGGCGGGTGCCCTCGCGCTCGTAGGCGGTGATCGCCGCGGTCATCGCGTCGGCGGGCAGCTCGTCGGCCAGCTCGACCCGCACCGTGCGCCACCCCGCCCGCGCGGCCTCCAGGCCGGCGCGCACGTGGTCGGAGGCGAAGCGGGCGAGCAGCACCGGGTAGCGGCGCAGCACCTCGTGGGCGCGGTAGTCGGGCGGCACGAGGTCGAACAGCCACGCGACCGCGCTCTGCTCCCAGTCGGGCGCCCCGGGCGGGCGCACGGCGTCCGGCCAGCCCGGCGGCAGCGTCGCGTCCACCGCACCATTCTGCCCCGTGGATCGAACACCCGTTCGATCGGCGCGCGCGGGGCCGCGCCCGGACTCAGGCCGACGTCGGGCGCTTGAGCCAGAACTGCTCGAACCCCCAGGTGCCGGCACCGCTGGAGTGGTAGCTGACCAGCTCCCACCCCTCGCTGCCGAGCCGGTTCAGCACGGAGCTCGTGTCCCCGCTCTGCCGCTCCAGCGAGCCACCGGGGAGCTTCACGCTCACCCCTGCCCGCTGGGACTCCGCGTCGTTGGCCGTGATGACCGAGGCGTACTCCCAGGTGGTCACGGGGAGCAACGGTAACCGACCCTCTCCGGCCCGCCCCGCGGACCGGTGCCGGGAGTGATCTGGGACCGGACCCTTCCGTCACCCACCCGATCCAGCTAACGTGACGGACAGCGCTGGACCGACTCCATTCCGTGTTGGGGTTCAGCGGCCGGGTCGGCCCGACCCGCACCCCGCCGTCGCCCGACCCGCCCAGGGAGCTGTCCCCGCATGCCCGCCAACCGCCGGACGCCGTCCGACCTCGCCCGCCCCCGACGCTCGCGCGCCGCCACGGTCATCGGGGGCCTGGCGATCGCGGGGATCGTCGCCGGCAGCGGCGCCCTCGTGCTCGACGACCGGACGGACGCCGCGGCGCAGGAGGTCAGCGCCGTCGAGACCGCGACCCCCGCCACCGTGGACAGCGGCATCGGCCAGGCCTCGCGGACGTCGGCCTCCGCCGCCGCCACGACGTCCACCTCCGCACCGGCGACCACCCCCGCGGCGCCGTCGGAGACCCCCGCGCCCACGACGGACGCCCCGGCTCCCACCGCGGCCCCGACCACCGCGGCGTCCCGCGGGGCGTCGTCCGCGGCGTCCCGCGTGGCGTCGTCCGCGGCGCCGGCCCCGGTGGCGAGCGCAGCGGCCCCCGCACCCGCCACGAGCCGGTCCACCCCGGCGCCCGCGCCGAAGCCCGCCGCGGCCCCGGCTCCCGCCCCCGCGGCGACCGGTGCCGGCGAGCGCGAGATCCAGGCCTACATGACCGGCTACTCGTACTTCGACAACACCCCGGCCGGCAGCCCGAGCATCTCCCACCCGATCGTCCACCGGCAGGCCGGCGGCACCGGCACCTACGAGGACCCGATCACCGTCGCGGTGGGGCACTCGAAGGCCGGCGGCCAGGACACCCTCGACTGGCCCGCGGGCACCCGCTTCTACGTGCCGGCGCTGAGCCGCTACCTCATCGTCGAGGACACCTGCGGCGACGGTGCCGCCCCGCAGAACGGCGCCTGCCACACCGGCTACCCGTCGTCGGCGTCGACCTGGCTGGACGTCTGGGTGGACGGCCGGGACGGCGGCTCGTCGTCCGCCGACTCCTGCATGGGCCGCCTCACCGGCGTGCGCACGGTGATCGTCGACGCCGGCCCGGGCCGCCCCGTGACGGCCGGCCCCATCGCCTCCGGGAGCGGCTGCGCGCTCTGAGCGGACCGCTCAGGCGACCGCGGACCCCGGCCGGGATGCGCTGTCGTACGTCAACGCGTGCTGGGGGCTCGACGGGCCGTGCCCGCACCGGGCGTCGCACTCCCACCACAGGCGCTGGCGCCCCGCCTCGTGACGGTCGGCGACCGCCAGCCCCCGGCCGACCAGCACGGCGAACAGCGAGGCCGGCAGCGGCCACGCCAACAGCACCCATCCCCACGACGACATGCACCCACGATGGCCGGACCGCGCCCGGGTCGCGATCCCCAACCCGGGACGCCGCGGATCCCCGAACCGGGTGCACACCAACGGGGGGCCTCGCCCGCCTACGCGGGAGCCGAGGCGGGGACCAGCAGGGCGACGCACTCCACGTGTGCGGTCATCGGGAAGGCGTCGAACCCGCGGACGGCCTCCAGCCGGTACCCCGCCGTCCCGAGGACGGCGACGTCACGGGCGAGGGACGCCGGGTCGCAGGCGACGTAGACCACCGCCCGCGGGCCGGCACCGGCCAGCACCCGGCTGACCGCGGCGCCGGCGCCGGCGCGGGGCGGGTCCAGCACGACGACGTCCGGTGGCGTCCCCAGCTCGGTGAGCAGTTCCTCCAGGCCCTCGGCGTCGATCTCTCCCTGCCAGACCTCGGTCTGCGGCAGGTGTGCGAGGTTGGCCTCGGCGGCGGCGCACGCCGCCGGGTCTGCCTCGACGCACACCACCCGGCCGCCCGAGCCGACGGCCGGAGCCAGCGCCCCGCCGAAGAGCCCGGCCCCGGCGTAGAGGTCGAGCACCGTCTCCCCCGGCACGACGGCGGCGAACGCCTCGACGGCGGCCACGAGGGCGTCGGCGGCCGCGGGGTGCACCTGCCAGAAGCCGGTCCCCTCGACCTCCCAGTCCCGCCCGGCGGCGGTGCGCGCGGCACGGCCGGCCGGCTCGGCGTGGACCTCCTCCCCCGGGCGCAGCACGCGGGTCGTCTGCGGGCGGCCCTGCCGGTCCAGCCGGGTGGTGGTCACCGTTCCGGTGCCGTCGACGGCGACGTCCACCGCCCCGGCGCCGGGCCAGCGGCGGTCGAGGACCGCGCGGGCGGCGGGCTCGACGGTGATCGGGCAGTCGGCGAGCGGCACCACGTCGTGCGACCGGTGCCGGCGCAGCCCCGGCGTCCCTGAACGGTCGACGGCGAAGCGAGCCCGCGAGCGCCAGCGCAGTGGACCGCCGGGGAGCTCCTCCACGACCACGTCGACGTCCAGGCCGGCCAGCCGGGCCAGTTGCTCGCGGACGACCGCGGCCTTGAGCCGGTGCTGCTCGGCCGGCGTCACGTGCTGCCAGTCGCAGCCGCCGCACCGGCCGGGGCCGCTGTACGGGCACGGCCGCTCCACCCGCTCGGGCGAGGCCTCGAGCACCTCGACCGCGTCGGCGCGGCAGAAGCCGGGGTGGCGGTCCTCGGTCACCCGGACGACGACCCGTTCGCCGGGCAGCGTGTGCCGCACGAAGACGACGCGCCCCTCGTGCCGGGCCACGCAGTGCCCGCCGTGCGCCACCGGGCCGACGACGACCTCGAACTCCCGGCCGGTCCAGCCGCCGCCGCGATCGGCGCGCTCGGGCCGGTCGGCGCGGCCGGGCCGCTGGCCACGCCGGCCGGGACCCCGCCGGCGCTCAGCCACAGCAGTCGCCTGCGGGTCTCGTCATCGCCGGTCGCTCAGCCACAGCAGTCGCCTGCGGGTCTCGTCATCGCCAGTCGCTCAGCCATATGGGGTCGCCTCCGGCTCCTCGGTGGCCAGCCCGCGGCGCAGGTCACCGGGCGCCGGACCACCGCGCCCGTTGTCGTCGTCCCGGCCGACCGAGCTCTCCAGCTGCCACGGCACGGTCGTGATCATGACGCCCGGCATGAACTGCAGCCGGGCGCGCAGCCGCAGCGCGCTCTGGTTGTGCAGCACGTTCTCCCACCAGTGCCCCACCACGTACTGCGGCACGAAGACCACCACGAGCTCGCGCGGGCTGTCCCGGCGGATGCCCTTGACGAAGTCGAGGACCGGCCGGGTGATCTCGCGGTACGGCGACTCCAGCACGGTGAGCGGCACCGGGACGTCGTAGCGCTCCCACTGCGCCTGCAGCGCCCGTGTCTCGGCGTCGTCGACGTTGACGGTGAGGGCGGTCAGCACGTCCGGGCGGGTGGCCCGGGCGAAGGCCAGCGCCCGCAGCGTCGGCTTGTGCACCTTGGAGACCAGCACGATGGCGTGCACCTTGCTGGGCAGCGTCCGGGAGTCGGTGTCGGGCACCAGCTGCTCCGCGACGTGCGAGTAGTGCCGGTCGATCGCCTTCATCAGCAGGAACAGCACCGGCATCACCAGCAGGACCAGCCACGCACCGCGGGTGAACTTGGTGACGACGATGATCACCAGGACGACGCTGGTCAGGGAGCCGCCGACGGCGTTGATCGCCTGCGAGCGGCGGATCCGGCGCCGGGCGTCGGCCTCCTCCGTCGAGCGCAGCTCGCGGTTCCAGTGCCGGACCATGCCCCACTGGCCGATCGAGAAGCTGGTGAAGACGCCGACGATGTACATCTGGATGAGCCGGTTGACGTCGGCGCCGAAGGCGACGATCAGCAGCGCCGCGAAGCCCGCGAGCAGCAGGATGCCGTTGCTGTAGACCAGCTTGTCGCCGCGGGTGTGCAACTGGCGGGGCAGGAAGCGGTCCTGCGCCAGTACCGAGCCCAGCAGCGGGAAGCCGTTGAAGGCGGTGTTGGCTGCCAGGATGAGGACCAGCGCGGTGGCCGCCTGGATGTAGAAGAACCCGACCGAGGTGTCCCCGCCGAAGGTCGCCGCGGCGAGCTGCGCGATGACCGTGCGCTGCGGCTCGGTCTCGCAGTTCGCGAAGCCCTCGAGGTCGCAGGGGTGCTCGACGTACTTCACGTCGGCTGCGAGGGCCAGGGCGGTCACCCCCGCGAACATGGTCGCGGCGATGCCCCCCATCAGCGCCAGCGTCGTGGCGGCGTTCCTGCTCTTCGGCGGCTTGAACGCGGGCACGCCGTTGGCGATCGCCTCGACGCCGGTCAGGGCGGTGCACCCGGAGGCGAAGGCGCGCAGCGCGAAGAACAGCAGCGCCAGCCCGCCGAGCTGTCCGTAGCCCGGCTCGGGCGTCACCGTGAACCCGGCGGTCTCGGCGACCACCGGCGAGTCGGTGAACAGGTCCCGGACGAGGCCGGTGGCGACCATCACCAGGATCCCGGTGATGAACAGGTAGGTGGGGACGGCGAAGGTGCGGCCGGACTCCCGCAGGCCGCGGAGGTTGGCCGCGGCCAGCAGCGTCACCAGGCCCACGGCGATGAGCACGCGGTGCTCGTTGAGGGCCGGGAACGCCGAGATGATGTTGTCGGTGCCCGCCGCGACCGACACCGCGACGGTGAGCACGTAGTCCACGAGCAGTGCACTGGCCACGGTGAGCCCGGCGAACTGGCCGTGGTTCTTGAACGCCACCTCGTAGTCGCCGCCGCCGGAGGGGTAGGCCCGCACCACCTGCCGGTAGGAGAGCACGACCGTGGCCAGCAGCAGCACGACACCGATCGCCAGCCACGGCGCGAGGAACAGGAACGCGGTGCCGGCCAGCGTCAGGACGATGAGGATCTCCTGGGTGGCGTAGGCCACGGAGGAGAGCGGGTCGCTGGCGAAGATGGGTAGCGCGAGGCGCTTGGGCAGCAGGGACTCGCCGGCGCGGTCGCTGCGCACCGGACGACCCAGGACCAGCCGTTTCGGGAGTTGTCCGAGGTCGGACAGGGATGGCACGGCGGCGATGGTACGGACGCCCGGATCCCCCGCGCCCCCGCCGGGAGGGTGAGTTGTAGCGCTCCCCCGCCGTGCCCGGGTGTAGCTTCGCGCCCGGGCAGCGCCGGCGGTCGGCGCCGGTGCCCTGGACCGTCGAGCGGAGAGTTCACCAGTGCACGTGGTCGTGATGGGCTGCGGCCGCGTCGGGTCGGCCATCGCCCGCCGGCTCGAGGAGATCGGCCACAGCGTGGCGGTCATCGACCAGGACCCGGAGGCGTTCCGCCGGCTCGGGCCGGACTTCGCCGGCCGGCAGGTGACCGGCCTGGGCTTCGACCGCCAGACCCTCCTGGACGCCGGCATCGACTCCGCCGGCGCCTTCGCCGCGGTGAGCAGCGGCGACAACTCCAACATCATCAGCGCCCGGGTGGCCCGCGAGACCTTCGGTGTCCAGCACGTCGTCGCGCGCATCTACGACTCCAAGCGCGCCGAGGTCTACGAGCGGATGGGCATCCCGAGCGTGGCCACCGTCCCCTGGACGGTGAACCGGCTGCTGCGGGAGCTGCTGTCGGTCAAGGTCAGCGAGCTGTGGCGGGAGCCCACCGGTCAGGTGCTGCTCATCCGGGTCACCGTGACCGAGGGCTGGGTCGGCCGGAAGCTCTCCGAGCTCGAGGCCCGGTCCGGTGCGCGCGCCGCCTGGCTGGTCCGCTTCGGCGAGGCCCAGCTGCCCACGACGGCGACGGTCCTGCAGGACGGCGACCAGCTCATCGTGGCCGCGACCGACGCGATCATCCCGCGGGTGCACGAGGTCGTGGACCGCGGTCCCCAGGGAGGGGAGTCCTGATGCGGGTCGCCATCGTCGGTGCCGGCGCCGTCGGCCGGTCCATCGCCGGCGAGCTGCTCAACAACGGCCACGCCGTCATGCTCATCGAGAAGGACGGCCGCAAGGTCCGCACCCGGTCGGTGCCGGGCGCCGAGTGGGTGCAGGCCGACGCCTGCGAGGTGTCCTCGCTCGAGGAGGCCCAGCTGGCCACCTGCGACGTCGTGGTGGCCGCCACCGGCGACGACAAGGCCAACCTCGTCGTGTCGCTGCTGGCCAAGACCGAGTTCGCGGTCAACCGGGTGGTCGCCCGCGTCAAGGACCCCCGCAACGAGTGGCTCTACACCGAGGCCTGGGGCGTCGACGTCGCCGTCTCCACCCCGCGGGTGCTCGCGGCGCTGGTCGAGGAGGCGGTGACCGTCGGCGACGTCGTCCGGCTGATGAGCTTCCGCAAGGGCGCGGCCAACCTGGTGGAGATCACCCTCGCCGAGGACACCCCGTGGGTGGGCAAGGCGCTGCGCGAGGTGCCACTGCCGCGCGAGACCGTGCTCACCGCGATCCTGCGCGGCGAACGGGTGATCACCCCGAGCCCCGACGAGCCGCTGGAGGCCGGCGACGAGCTGTTGTTCGTCACCCACGCCGACGTCGAGGAGCAGCTGCAGGAGGTGCTCTCCCCCGCCCGCGCCGGCTGACGCTCAGGCGGCCGGCCGCTCCGGATCGGCCTCCTCCCGGCCCTCCGGCACCGCGCGGTGCCGGTGCAGCCGGGCCACGACCCACAGGGTCACGACGACCTCCACGGCGGTGACCGGCAGGCCGAGCACCAGGGACGCGGTGCCGAGCAGCTCCACCTCGTCGGCCCGGTAGAGCACGTACTGGACGACGGCCCGCGCCAGGAACGTCGCCCCCCACAGCAGCGTCAGCCAGGAGTAGGCGCGCACCATGCGCGGGTCCTCCCGCCAGTGCCGCTCCGGCTCGGGGTCGGCCGGCCGGGCACCGGTCCCGGGGTCCGGCGGCGGCCGGTGGTGGAGGGTGGCGCTGACCCGGCCGATCCGCTGCCGCAGCCCCGGCAGGGAGTGCGAGGCCATCGCCCCGAGGTGGCTCGGCGCGAGGAACTCCGCGAGGACGCCGACCAGCGGCCAGCGCACGGCGATCGAGCCGACCAGCACCACACCGAGGGCCACGTTGCGGATCAGCCCCGGCACGAAGAAGTCGCGCGCCTGACCGGAGACCGCGGCGATGCCCACGGCGATGGCGACCCCGAACAGGCCGCTCACGGCCTGCTGGATGCTCTCGCGGCGCACCAGCCGCAGCGCGAAGACCAGGACGGCGGCGCCGACCGCCGCCCAGATCCCGGCCCGCAGCCCGCCGACGGAGTTCCCGACGATGAAGGCGATCGTGGGCAGCGAGGCGTCGACCATGCCGCGCCAGCCACCGAGCTGCTCCAGCACCAGGTGCCGGTCGAACGCGACGGCGCCGGGCTCGGCCGGTGCACCCGCCGCAGGCTGACCGCCGGGCTCGCCCGGCCCGGGACGCCCCTCCCCCTCGGGCGCAGCCGTCACCCGGCGCTCAGCTCGTACCGGGGGTTGTAGATGACCTGCCGGCCGTCGAACGAGGCGAACCGGCCGTGGGCGCTGAGCGTGCGCCCGGGCTCGATGCCCGGGATCCGCCGCCGGCCGAGCCAGACGAGCGTCACCGACCCGGAGCCGTCGAAGAGCTCGGCCTCGAGGGTGGGCACGGTCTCGCGCGGGGTGTAGACGACGGACTTGAGCCGGCCGGTCACGGTGACCACCTCACCCTTGCGGCAGGCGCTGACCGCCTCGCAGCCGGCGCTCACCGCACCCTCGCGCAGCCGCTCGGCGTCGATGGTCTGGTCGTCGGCGGTCAGGCGCTGCAGGGTGCGCGCCAGCCAACCGCCCGAACGGGTCTCCGTCACGGTCCCAGCGTAGATCCGTCGCGCGCGGGCGCGGCGCGCTCCCGCAGCCACGTGCGGACCAGTGCCCACGGCGCGCCGTCGGGGTCGATCAGCCCCATGTGGTCGCCGTCCACCCAGCGGACCTCCACCGGCACGCCGGCTGCCGCGGCGGCCGCCGCGTAGCGCGTGCTCTGCCCCGGCGGGACGTCCTCGTCGTCCGTGCCGTGCACGCAGAGGAGGTCCACGCCGGCCGGCACCAGCCGCACCGGGTCGGCGACGGCGTACCGGTCGGGGGCCTCGTCCGGCTCCGCGCCCAGCAGGCCCTGCACCGCGCCGTCACCCATCCGCTGTGCGGCGGCCACCTGCAGGTCGAGGACGCCGGCCTGCAGCACCGCGGCGCGCACCGGCACCCGCGGCCGCGCGCCCGGGGCGCCGTCGGGCAGCCGCTCCCGCCCGGCCACCCACGCGGCGAGGTGGCCGCCGGCGGAGTGGCCGACGACCGTGACGTCGTCCAGGTCCAGCCGGCCGGCGCCCGCGCCGTCGGCGAGGTCGGCCAGCGCGTCGACGGCGGCGGCGACGTCCTCGAGGGTGACCGGCCACCCGCCACCGGCGCCCACCCGGCGGTACTCCACCGCGACCGCGGCGAAGCCGGCCGCGGCGAGGTCGGCGGCCAGTGGCCGGGCCAGCTCGATGCCGTAGGGAGCGCGCCAGAACCCGCCGTGCAGCACGACGACGACCGGCGCGCGCCCCGAGCCGGCCGGGAGCGTCAGCTCGAGGAACTGGTCGGGGTGCGGGCCGTAGGCGACCTGCGCGGTGCTCACGCGCCGGGGGCCGGCGGCGTCGGGGCGCCGCCCTGCCGCCGGGCCGCCTGCTGGGCGGCCACCTGCGCCGCGGCCTGCGGGGGCAGCGTCAGCGGCAGCTGCTCGCGGACCGGCATCGGCTCGTTGCCCCGGACGACGACGATCCGCCGGAACGCCTCCTCCAGCTGCGCGGCCGCCTCGGGGGTCTCCGCGGCGGGGCCGCTGAGCAGCCCGCGCAGGAACCAGCGCGGGCCGTCGACGCCGAGGAACCGGGCCGCCCGGCGCACCGGCTTCGGCGCCGGCTGCCCCTGTGGTGCGGGCTGGGCCACCAGGATCGTGCCGGCCAGCTCGGGGCCGAACGGTCCGTCCACCTCCCGGAGGGACCCGCCCTGGCCCGACGCGCTGCGGGCCAGGTCTGCCCGGACGTCGTCCCAGATGCCGCCGGCGCGCGGCGCGGCGAACGCCGACACCTGCAGCATGGACTCGCCCGCACGCAGGGTCGCGCCGATCACCTTCTGCTGGGCGTTGACGTCGACCCGCAGCTCCATGCCGGGCACCGCGGGCAGTCGCAGCGACCCCAGGTCGATGCGGGCCACGCCGTCCTGCGGCGCGTCGGCCTCGTCCCACGGCCCCGAGGTCGCCTCGACCTCCCGGGGGCGGTGCTGCGGCTCGGGGGGCACCCCGCGCTCCCGCAGGCTGCGGTCGATCCGGTTCCGTCGCCGTCCGAACGGCATGTCAGCTGAGTCCCTTCGACGATGCCCTCCCGTGGCCCCCGGTGGAGCCGTGGCCGCCGGCCCCGCGGGCGCTGTCGGGCAGCTGCTCCACCGGGACGAACCGGGCCCGCGCCACCGGCTGCACGACCAGCTGCGCGACGCGGTCGCCGCGGCGGAGGGTGAGCGGGGTGGTGGGGTCCAGGTTGACCAGGTTGACCTTGATCTCGCCGCGGTAGCCCGCGTCGATCGTCCCCGGCGCGTTGACCAGGCTCAGGCCCAGCCGGTGGGCCAGGCCCGACCGGGGGTGCACGAAGCCGGCGTAGCCCTCGGGGATCGCCACGGCCACCCCGGTGCCGACCAGGGCCCGCTGGAACGGGGCCAGCTCGAGGTCCTCGGCGATGGCGAGGTCCGCGCCGGCGTCCCCGGGCAGGGCGTAGCTCGGGACGGTGTCCTCCGGGGAGGTCAGCCGCACCGGCACCTCGACCTCGAGGACGACGGGGTGGGGCACGGCGGGGTCGGGCACGTCGGCGACCTTAACCGCGCGGGAGCCGGACCGGCGTCAGGTGCGGGGACGCCGCAGGTCGGCGAGCACCCGACGGGCCAGGTCCTCCGTGCCCCTGCGGTTGCCCCGGCCGCCGAGCGCCGCCCCGACGAGGAACGGCGCCGCCGCGGGGACGCTGCGCGCCAGACGGCGGGTCATGCGGTGGCGCAGCGCCCGCAGGCCCGCGCCGCCGAGAAGCACGCCCAGCCCGGGCACGACCGAGTCGTCGACGGCCCGCTGCTCCGACCAGCTGGACAGGTAGGCCAGCGCGCGGGCCCGGGCGTCGCCGGGCGCCGGGCGGCCGTACAGCTCGTGCAGCTCACCGATGAGCACCACCTCCACCGCGGCGGTGAGCACCGTCTCGGCGCCCAGCCCCAGCGGCACGGCCACCAGGGACGGCGGCGCCACCCAGGAGGCCGCGGAGAGACCCCCGGTCGCTGCACCGACGCCCCCGGTCAGCCGGGCTGCCCGGGCGACCAGGGCGTCGGCGATCTCGTCGTCGCTCGCCCCCGGGTACGCCTGGCGCAGTCGCCCGGCGTCCCGGATGGGCAACCTCGGCACGGCGGCGGTGAGCAGGTCGCCGAGGATCGCGCCGGGTGCCTTCGCCGGCCCCGGCTCCGCGGTGGTCGCACCGCCGGACGGCGCGGCACGGCCGCCCAGGTTGCCGGCGGCGGCCGCGACCGCGGAGACGACGTCGCGCAGGGTCGAGGACGCCGACCGCCGTCCGTCGCCGGCCGCTGCGGCGTCCCCGTCCCGGGCCGTCGCCCCGCCGAGCAGCCCGGAGACCGCGTCGGCCAGGACCCGCCCGGCGCGGCTCAGGGGGCTCTCCTCCGCCGGCGTCGCGGCGGAGCCGCTCGCCGTGACGGGCCGCGGCGGCGGGACGTCGCGCACCGCGCCGGTGCGCTGCTGGTCCTGGGTCATGCGTCTCCTACCGTCGAGTGCCCTGACTGCCCCTCCCCGGCCCCCTGCAGGGTCCGTCGCGCGCCTGCGAGGGGCGGGGGGTCCTTCCTCAGGCGGCGCAGTCGCGGCAGAACAGCTGGTCGCCACGGGTGGCGGCCAGCCGGCTGCGGTGCTGCACGAGGAAGCAGCGGGAGCAGGTGAACTCGTCCTCCTGCTTGGGGAGGACGCGGACGGTGAGCTCCTCGTTGGACAGGTCCGCGCCGGGGAGCTCGAGGTTCTCGTTGAAGTCCGTCTCGTCGACGTCGACCGACGAGGACTGCGCCTCGGCTCGCCGCGCCTTGAGCTCCTCGAGCGAGTCCTCGCCGAGCTCGTCGGCCTCGTTGCGGCGCGGGGCGTCGTAGTCGGTGGCCATGGGGTGTGCCCCTCCTCCGGGGTTCTCGCGGGCGTCGGCGCCCGCATCGTCTGACAGCGGTGCCGGGGGCGCCGCCGTCCTGGCCGGTCGCCGGGGCGACCGGGGGTCTGCAGACCGGCGCCCGCTGCTCGGGCACCGGCCGGGTGCTGCGGACCGCGCCGCCGTCCGATGGACGACGGTGGTCCGTCGGCGGACCCCCCAACGTCGCGCGGTCTCCGTTTGTGCCCGGCTCACGACGGGTCGAACACATCGGCGCCGGATCGGCCGGGAGGGCCGCGGAGCGCCAGAGGTTACCCTGCGCCCGTGTCGACTCCCGTGGGTGCTGACCCGGCCGTCGTCGGGCCCTACCTGGCCTCCGTCCTCGGCGACGACCGCTGGCGATCGGTGCGCCTCGACCTCGTCGCCGCCGGTATGTCCAACCTCACCTACGTGGTGAGCCCGGACGGCGGCGCTCCCGGGGAGTCGGTGATCCTCCGGCGGCCGCCGACGGGGGCCGTGCTCGCCACCGCCCACGACATGGCGCGCGAGCACCGCGTCATCACCGCGCTCGGCCCCACCCCCGTACCCGTGCCGCGGACGCTGCACCTGTGCACCGACACCGCGGTCCTCGGTGCGCCCTTCTACGTCATGGAGCGCGTGGACGGCCTGCACGTCGTCGACGAGATCCCGCCCGGCTACGCCGACGAGCCCGGTCAACGGCGGCAGATCGGCGAGGGCCTGGTCGACGTCCTGGCCGACCTGCACTCGGTGGACCCGCAGGCAGTGGGCCTCGGCGACTTCGGCCGACCCGAGGGGTTCATGGCCCGGCAGGTGCGCCGCTGGACGCAGCAGTGGGAGGCCACCCG
This sequence comes from Geodermatophilus sp. SYSU D01186, assembly GCF_054050215.1. NCBI lineage: Bacteria > Bacillati > Actinomycetota > Actinomycetes > Geodermatophilales > Geodermatophilaceae > Geodermatophilus > Geodermatophilus sp. SYSU D01186. Next base: position 60,944 of record NZ_JBJGYW010000030.1, read on the forward strand.
CGACCAGGACCGCCCCGGACTGGACGCCCTCGCCGCCCGGTTGGCGCAGACGGTGCCGGCGACGCAGCGGGACGGCGTCGTCCACGGCGACTTCCGGCTGGACAACTGCCTGCTCGACCCCGACCGGCCCGGCGGCATCCGCGCGGTGCTGGACTGGGAGATGTCGACCCTGGGCGACCCGCTGGCCGACCTCGGCATGCTGCACGTCTACTGGCCGCAGGCCGGCGAGGAGAGCGTCGCCGGTCAGAGCAGCGTGACCGCGCTGCCGGGCTTCCCCAGCCGCGCGGAGGTCGCCGAGCGCTACGCGTCGCGCACCGGCCTGGACCTCACCGACCTCAACTGGTACGTCGGGTTCGCCTACTTCAAGTTCGCCGCGATCGTCGCCGGCATCGTCGCCCGGTCCCGCGCGGGGGCGATGGCCGGCAAGGACACCTCCGGCTACGCCGAGCGCATCGACCCGTGCGTGGAGCGGGGACGCGCCGCACTGGACGACGGTGCGATCTAGGGCCCCGGACCGGCCCTAGACTCCCGCCGACCCGCCAGCCCTCCGAGGGGGAGAAGAGCCCGTGAGCGCGCCGCCGACCGACCGTCCCGCGGTGCGTCCCCGCAGCGGCCGGCGACCGATCCCGCCGTTGATCTTCCTGCTCGTGCTGGCGCTGGCCGCGCTGGCGGTGTGGTGGAACGTCCTCCAGGACCAGGAGGACCGTGACGCGGCCCAGGCGGCGGCGTGCACCACCGCGTCGGCCGCTCCCCCGTCGCTGGACCCGACCACGGTGTCGGTCCGGGTGTTCAACGCGACCGACACCGCCGGGCTGGCGCAGTCGGTGGCCGCGGACCTCCAGGGGCGCGGCTTCGTCGTCGAGGAGGTCGCCAACGACCCCACCGACCGCGAGGTGACCGGCGTCGGGGAGGTCCGGCACGGCCCGCGGGGCACCGACGCCGCGGCCTACCTCGGGCTGTTCCTCCGGGACGCCGGCGACTACCTCGACACCCGTGCCACGGCGCAGGTCGACCTGGTGATCGGCCCGGAGTTCGTCTTCCCCGACAGCCTCGCCACCCCCGAGCAGGTGGCGGCCGCGCTCCGCACCGCCTCCAGCGCCGCGGCCGCCTGCTGAGGTGAGCCCGCCGCGTCAAGCGGCGTGCAGCCGGTCCAGCAGGGCGACGAACTCCTCGGCCACGGACGGCGCCACGGCGATGCCCAGGGGGTCGCCGAACGGGCGGCCCGGCAGGCCGGTGACCACGACCCCGGCCTCGGCGGCGACGAGCGCGCCGGCGGCGAAGTCCCACCGGTTGAGGTGCAGCTCGTAGTAGGCGTCGACGCGCCCGGCCGCCACGGTGCACAGGTCGAGCGCGGCCGACCCGAGCCGGCGGATGTCGCGGACGTGCGGCAACAGCGCAGCCACCACCGCGCCCTGCGCCCGGCGCTGCTCGGCGCGGTAGCCGAACCCCGTGGCGACCAGCGCCTGCTCCAGGGACGCCGGCCGGCTGCCGCCCAGCGCGACCGGGTCGGCGCCCGGCACCGTGAGGTGCGCGCCGCCGCCCTCGGTCGCCGAGTAGAGCTCGCCGGTGGCGACGTTGAGCACCGCCCCGGCCCGCACCCGCCCGTCCACCTCGGCGGCGATCGACACCGCGTACGCCGGCAACCCGTAGACGAAGTTCGTCGTGCCGTCGATCGGGTCGACGATCCAGCGGACCCCGCTGCTGCCGGTGCGCACGGCGCCCTCCTCGCCGAGCAGCCCGTCGTCCGGCCGCGCGGCGAGCAGCCGCGTCACGACCAGCTCCTCGCAGGCCTTGTCCACGGCGGTGACCATGTCGACGGGGCTGGACTTCACGTCCACGTGCTCGGCGGCCGAGGCGCGACCGCGGGCGACCAGGCCGGCGGCCTCCCGGGCCGTGGCGACGGCGAGGTCGAGCAGGGCTGCGGGCTCGGGCGAGGCGGTCACGATCCCGATCCTGCCCGAGCGGACCTGACGCGCGCGGCACGCGGTCACTACCCTGACCGCGTGCTGGGCTTCGGGGTGGACATCGGTGGTAGCGGGATCAAGGGGTGCCTGGTCGACCTGGACAAGGGCGAGCTCCAGGGCGAGCGGCTGCGCATCGAGACACCCCAGCCCTCGCATCCGGAGCCGGTCTACGACGTGGTCGCGCAGATCGTGGACCACTTCGGCTGGGAGGGGCGGATCGGGGTGACCTTCCCCGGCGTCATGAAGCACGGCATCGTGCACACCGCCGCCAACGTCGACAAGAGCTGGCTGGGCACGCATCTGGCCGAGGGCCTGGCCGGCCGGATCCCGGGCACCGTGCAGACGCTCAACGACGCCGACGCCGCCGGGTTCGCCGAGATGCGCTACGGCGCCGGCCGCGACAAGAAGGGCGTGGTGCTGATGCTCACGTTCGGCACCGGCATCGGCAGCGCCCTGTTCACCGACGGCGTCCTCGTGCCCAACACGGAGTTCGGCCACATCCAGGTCGACGGCGAGGACGGCGAGAAGCGTGCCTCCGCGTCCGCTCGCGACCGGGAGGACCTCAGCTACCCGCAGTGGGCCAAGCGGGTCGACCGCTACCTCGACGTCCTGGAGGCGAGCGTCTGGCCGGACCTCATCATCGTCGGCGGCGGGGTGAGCAAGAAGGCGCACAAGTGGGTGCCGCTGCTGTCCACGCGCACCCCCGTCGTCCCCGCCCAGCTGCTCAACGACGCCGGCATCGTCGGCGCCGCGCTCGCCGCCGAGGAGCGCATCGGGCAGTGAGCCCGGCTCCAGGTCCGCGCACGCGGCCGGGGCACCACGGAGCGTGGGGACACTCCCACCCCGGCGTCGCACCCGTGCGAGCGATCCCCGCAGCTCCGCAACGGTGGTTTCGTCGAGGAGCGTCGTTACAATGGACGAGCCCCGCGCCGTCGCTCCCCAGCCGAGAGGCATCCCCCACCCGCGCACCGGTCAAACCCGGGCCCGGTCTGCTGGGACCCCTCCCGCTCCGGACGCCGGCCGAGGCCGCTGCCCGGGGACCAGACGGCCCCCCGGGGAACGCACCCAGCACGGGAAGGAACCCTGAGTGCCCGCCGACCAGCCAGCACCGGAAGCCGCAGCGAGCACCCCGGGTCGCTCCAGGGCGGTTGCCGCCGCCCCTCGGACCACCCGGACCAGCGCACCGGTATCCGCGGGTACCGCCTCGGCCAGCCCGGCCAAGGCCCCCGCTCGCAAGAAGGCAGCGGCGAAGACCACCGCCGCCAAGGGCAAGCCCAGCATCACGCCGTCGCCGGGCACCGGTGAGGGCGCCGTGCTGACCGCCGTGGCCACCGACGACTCCGCCGTCGCGGTCGTCGACGGGGGCGAGGGCCTCAAGCTCGACGAGACCGTCGTCGCCGGGCCCGACGGCGTCGCCGTCGAGGCCGCCGCCGAGGAGGAGGCCGCCGCGGCCGAGGGCGGCGACTTCGAGTGGGACGACGAGGAGGAGTCCGAGGCGCTGCGGCAGGCCCGCAAGGACGCCGAGCTCACCGCCTCGGCCGACTCGGTCCGCGCCTACCTCAAGCAGATCGGCAAGGTCGCCCTGCTCAACGCCGAGGAGGAGGTCGACCTCGCCAAGCGGATCGAGGCCGGCCTCTACGGCGCCGAGCGGCTGCGCCAGGCCGAGGAGGAGGGCCAGAAGCTCTCCCCCCAGATGCGCCGCGACCTCAACTGGATCGTCCGCGACGGCGAGCGGGCCAAGAACCACCTGCTGGAGGCCAACCTCCGCCTCGTGGTCTCCCTCGCCAAGCGCTACACCGGCCGCGGCATGGCGTTCCTGGACCTCATCCAGGAGGGCAACCTCGGCCTGATCCGCGCGGTCGAGAAGTTCGACTACACCAAGGGCTACAAGTTCTCCACGTACGCCACCTGGTGGATCCGGCAGGCGATCACCCGCGCCATGGCCGACCAGGCCCGCACCATCCGCATCCCGGTGCACATGGTCGAGGTCATCAACAAGCTCGGCCGCATCCAGCGCGAGCTGCTCCAGGACCTCGGGCGCGAGCCGACCCCGGAGGAGCTGGCCAAGGAGATGGACATCACCCCGGACAAGGTGCTGGAGATCCAGCAGTACGCCCGGGAGCCCATCAGCCTCGACCAGACCATCGGCGACGAGGGCGACAGCCAGCTCGGTGACTTCATCGAGGACTCCGAGGCCGTGGTCGCCGTCGACGCCGTGAGCTTCACGCTCATGCAGGACCAGCTGACCAGCGTCCTGCAGACGCTGTCGGAGCGGGAGGCCGGCGTCGTCCGGCTGCGGTTCGGCCTCACCGACGGCCAGCCGCGCACCCTCGACGAGATCGGCCAGGTCTACGGCGTGACCCGCGAGCGGATCCGGCAGATCGAGTCCAAGACGATGTCGAAGCTGCGCCACCCGAGCCGGTCGCAGGTGCTGCGCGACTACCTCGACTAGGTCCGGGCGCGACGACGGAGGCCCCCCGAGCGGAGACGCTCGGGGGGCCTTCGTCGTCCCGGGCCCCTAGACGAGTAAGTCCTATCGGCGGGCAGGGCCGAAGGGCGCTGTAGGCGCAGGCGGAGGGTGCCCAGGCTCGGGGTGTGAGAACCGACCTAAACACCCTCCTGACCGCACTGTATGTCTGGATCGA
>NZ_JBJGYW010000031.1:0-65157 GCF_054050215.1 Geodermatophilus sp. SYSU D01186
GGGGGCGGCGGCGGCGCGCGGGGGGCGCGGGGGGGGCGCGGCGGGGGGGGGGGGGCCCCCCCGGCGGCCCCCCCCCCCCCCCCTCCCGGGTGCGCGACGCCGGACTGCTCGCCGCGGGCCGGCCGGGTGTCATCACCTACTCCCGGAAGGTGTTCGTCCCGCTGACCCGGCTGTGCCGGGACCGCTGCCACTACTGCACCTTCGCCACCGTCCCGCACCGGGTGCCGGCACCGTTCCTCGAACGCGACGAGGTGCTGGAGATCGCCCGCGCGGGGTCGGCGGCCGGCTGCAAGGAGGCGCTGTTCACCCTCGGGGACCGGCCCGAGGAGCGGTGGGACGTCGCGCGGACGTGGCTGGAGGAGCGGGGGTACGCCAGCACCCTGGAGTACCTCCGGGCCTGCGCCATCGCGGTGCTGGAGGAGACCGGCCTGTTGCCGCACCTCAACCCCGGCGTCCTCTCCTGGGAGGAACTGTCCCGGCTCAAGCCCGTGGCGCCCTCGATGGGGATGATGCTGGAGACGACCGCCGAGCGGCTGTGGTCCGAGCCGGGCGGTCCGCACTTCGGCTCGCCGGACAAGAACCCGCTCGTGCGCACGAAGGTGCTGCACGACGCCGGTCGTACCGCCGTCCCGTTCACGACCGGCATCCTCATCGGGATCGGGGAGACCCTGGCCGAGCGGGTCGACGCACTGTTCACGCTGCGCGAGATCGCCCGCACCTACCGCGGGGTCCAGGAGGTGATCGTCCAGAACTTCCGGGCCAAGCCGGACACCGCGATGCGCGCGCACCCCGACGCCGACCTCGAGGACCTGGCCGCCACCATCGCCGTCGCCCGGTTGCTGCTGGGGCCCGACGTGCGCATCCAGGCCCCGCCCAACCTGATCGGCGAGGAGTACCGGACGGTGCTCGACGCGGGGATCGACGACTGGGGTGGGGTGTCGCCGCTGACCCCGGACCACGTGAACCCCGAACGCCCGTGGCCCCACCTGGAGGAGTTGGCCGCGCGGACCGCCGAGGCGGGGTTCACCCTGCGGGAGCGGCTCACGGTGTACCCGCCCTATCAGCGCGAGCCCTGGCTGGACCCGCGGGTGGCCGCGCACGTCGCCGCGCTCGCCGGGCCGGACGGGCTCGCGGTCGAGGGCCGCACCCCGGTCGGGCGGCCGTGGCAGGAGCCCGAGTTCGGCGCCACGGGCACCGGCCGGGTCGACCTGCACGCCGAGGTCGACAGCTCCGGTCGCAGCGACGACCGGCGCGGCGACTTCGACACCGTCTACGGCGACTGGGACACCGTCCGGGGCCACGCGGCCCGCACCGGGGCGGCCGCGGCGCCGCTGCCGGCCGACGTCCGGGCCGCGCTGCGGCACGCCGAGCGGGACCCGGCCGGGCTGACCGACGCCGAGTACCTGGCCCTGCTCACCGCCGACGGGGCCGCGCTGGAGGCGCTGTGCCGGCTGGCGGACTCCGTGCGCCGGGACGTCAACGGTGACGACGTCACCTACGTGGTGAACCGGAACATCAACTTCACCAACGTCTGCTACACCGGCTGCCGCTTCTGCGCGTTCGCCCAGCGGCGCACCGACGCCGACGCCTACACCCTGTCGATGGCCCAGGTCGGCGACCGGGTGGACGAGGCGTGGGCCGCCGGGGCGACCGAGATCTGCATGCAGGGCGGCATCCACCCCGACCTGCCCGGCAGCGCCTACCTGGACCTGGCCCGCGAGGTGAAGCGCCGGCAGCCCGGCATCCACCTGCACGCCTTCTCCCCGATGGAGATCGTCAACGGCGCCGCGCGCACCGGGCTGTCGTTCGAGGAGTTCCTCATCGCCGCGAAGGAGGCCGGGCTCGACAGCATCCCGGGCACCGCGGCGGAGATCCTCGACGACGACGTCCGCTGGGTGCTCACCAAGGGCAAGCTCTCGGCCGCCACCTGGCTGGCCGTGGTCGGCACGGCCCACCGCCTCGGCATCCGTTCCTCGGCCACGATGATGTACGGCCACGTCGACACCCCCGCCCACTGGGTCGCGCACCTGCGCACGCTCGCCGCGCTGCAGGACGACACCGGGGGCTTCACCGAGTTCGTGCCCCTGCCGTTCGTGCACGGCAACGCCCCGCTGTACCTCGCCGGCGTCGCCCGTCCCGGCCCGACCGAGGCGCAGAACCGGGCGGTGCACGCCGTCGCCCGGCTGCTGCTGCACGGCCGGATCGACAACATCCAGTGCTCCTGGGTGAAGCTCGGCGACGGCGGGGTGCAGCGCCTGCTCACCGGGGGCGCGAACGACCTCGGCGGCACGCTGATGGAGGAGACCATCAGCCGGATGGCGGGCTCGGCGTACGGCTCCGAGCGGACCGTCCCGGAGCTGGAGGCCATCGCCGCGGGGATCGGCCGCCCGATCCGGCAGCGCACCACCACGTACGGCTCCGTGCCGGCCGAACGACTGTCCAGCCACCAGCGGCGCCGCCGTGCGCTGCCCCTCGTCCCCGTGGAGAGCGCCCCGTGACGACCGTCCCGCCGGCTCCGGCCGGCCTCCCCGCCCGCGCCGCGATCGACGCCGCCGCCGCCCGCCTGCAGCGGGCCGCCGAGACCGGCACCCCGTGCGCCCCGGTCCGTGACCTGCTGCCGATGAGCCTCCCCGCCGGGTACGCGGTGCAGCAGGTGCTGACCGCCCGGGCGGTCGCGGCCGGCCGCGCGATCGTCGGCCGCAAGATCGGGTTGACGAACCCCAAGGTGCAGGCGCAGCTCGGCGTCGACACCCCGGACATCGGCGTGCTCTTCGACGACATGGCCGTCGCCGACGGCGGGACCGTCGGGGTTGGCCGGCTGCTGCAACCGCGGATCGAGGCGGAGGTGGCGATGGTGCTGGGCGCCGACCTGGACGGTGCGGACCTCGGCCCGGAGCGGGTGCGCGCGGCGGTGGAACGCGTGGTGGCCGCGCTGGAGATCGTGGACAGCCGGGTCGCCGACTGGGACATCAGCCTGGTGGACACCGTGGCCGACAACGCCTCCAGCGGCCTGTTCGTGCTGGGCCGCGGTGAAGTGCCGCTGGGCGACCTGGACCTGCGGGATGTCCGGATGACGATGGTCGAGGACGGCCGCGAGGTCTCCACCGGCACCGGGACCGACTGCCTGGGCGATCCGCTGGCCGCGCTGACCTGGCTGGCCACCGCCGCACGCGACCTGGGGGCGCCGCTGCGCGCCGGCGACGTCGTGCTCTCCGGGGCGCTCGGGCCGATGGTGCCGGTGCGCCCCGGGGCCGTCTACACCGCCGAGATGACCGGCCTGGGACCGGTCTCGGTCACCTTCACCGAGGAGGGAGAGCTGTGACCACGAAGGTCGCCATCATCGGCTCGGGGAACATCGGCACCGATCTGATGATCAAGGCGCAGCTCTCCGAGCAACTCGAGGTCGCCGCGATGGTCGGCATCGATCCGGCCTCCGACGGGCTGGCCCGCGCCCGGCGCGCCGGCGTCCGGACGACGGCCGACGGCGTGCAGGGGCTGATCGCGATGCCTGACTTCGACCAGATCGGGATCGTCCTCGACGCCACGTCCGCGCGGGCGCACGTGGCCAACGCCGAGGCGCTGGCTCCGTACGGGAAGCGGCTGGTCGACCTGACGCCGGCGGCGATCGGTCCCTACGTCGTCCCGCCGGTCAACCTCGAGCAGCACCTGGTCGCGGACAACCTCAACATGGTGACCTGTGGCGGGCAGGCCACGATCCCGATCGTCGCCGCCGTCGCCTCGGTGACCCCGGTGCTCTGGGCGGAGATCGTCGCGTCCATCTCCTCGCGCTCGGCCGGGCCGGGCACCCGGGCCAACATCGACGAGTTCACCCAGACCACCGCACGGGCGATCGAGGCCGTCGGCGGCGCGGCCCGAGGCAAGGCGATCATCGTGCTCAACCCGGCCGAACCGCCGGTGATCATGCGCGACACGGTGTTGTGCGTCGTCGACGACTGCGACCGCGAGGTCGTCACCGCGGCGGTCGAGGAGATGGTCGCGCGGGTGCAGGAGTACGTGCCCGGCTACCGGCTCAAGCAGGCGGTGCAGTTCGCCCCGCTGCCGGCGGCGGACTCGCTGCGCGTGCTGCTCGGCGAGGACGCCCCGGCGGCCGACCGGGTGCAGGTGTCGGTGTTCCTCGAGGTCGAGGGCGCCGCGCACTACCTGCCGGCCTACGCCGGCAACCTGGACATCATGACCTCGGCCGCGGTGCGCGTGGCCGAGCGGCTCGCCGAGCGCCTCACCGGCGCTCCCGACCTCGTGGAGGCCGGCTCATGACCGCCGTCTACATCCAGGACGTCACCCTCCGGGACGGTATGCACGCCGTCCGACACCGGGTCGGCGTCGACCGGGTCCGGGCCATCGCCGCCGCCCTGGACGCCGCCGGCGTCGACGCCATCGAGGTGGCCCACGGCGACGGCCTCGCCGGAGCCAGCCTCACCTACGGACCGGGCAGCAACACCGACGCCGAGTGGATCTCCGCCGCCGCCGAGGTGGTGGAGAACGCGCGGCTGACCACCCTGCTGCTGCCGGGCATCGGCACCATCGAGAACCTCGAGCGGGCCCACGACCTGGGCGTCACCTCGGTCCGCGTGGCCACCCACTGCACGGAGGCCGACGTCTCCGCCCAGCACATCGCGAAGGCGCGCGAACTCGGCATGGACGTCTCCGGCTTCCTGATGATGAGTCACCTCAGCGGGGCGGCCGAGCTGGCCCGGCAGGCCAAGTTGATGGAGTCCTACGGCGCCCACTGCGTCTATGTCACCGACTCCGGCGGCCGGCTGACCATGGACGACGTGCGCGAGCGGGTCCGCGCCTACCGCGACGTCCTGGACGAGGGCACGCAGATCGGCGTGCACGCCCACCAGAACCTGTCCCTGGCGGTGGCCAACTCGGTGGTCGCGGTGGAGGAGGGGGTGTACCGGGTCGACGCCTCGCTGGCCGGCATGGGCGCCGGCGCCGGGAACTGCCCGATCGAGCCGCTGATCGCCGTCGCCTCCATCCAGGGCTGGGACCACCGCTGCGACCTGTTCGCCCTCCAGGACGCCGCCGACGACCTGGTGCGGCCGCTGCAGGACCGGCCCGTGCAGGTGGACCGGGAGACCCTGACCCTGGGCTACGCCGGGGTGTACTCCAGCTTCCTGCGTCACGCCGAGCGGGCCGCGGCGCAGTACGGCCTGGACACCCGCGACGTGCTCGTCGAGGTGGGCCGGCGCCGGCTGGTCGGCGGCCAGGAGGACATGATCGTCGACGTCGCGCTCGATCTCGTCGCCGCCCGCCCGACCACCGGCGCGGACCCCTCGGCAGGCGCGGCCGCCGCTCCGCGGTGATCCTGCCCGGCTGGACGGTGCTCGTCCCGGTCAAGACGCTGGACCGGGCGAAGACCCGCCTGCGGCCGTCCACCGGCCGGGACACGTCGGCGCTGGCGCTGGCCTTCGCCCTGGACACGGTCGAGGCGGCCGGCCGGGCCGGCGGCGTCGGCGGCGTGCACGTGGTCACGGCGGACCCGCTCGTCGCGGCGGAGGCGGTGGGGATGGGCGCCGCCGTCCTCCCGGATCTCGGCGGCGGGGTCCTCAACCTCGCGGTCGGCCGGGCCGCGGAGCTGCTTGCCGGGCCGGACGCCGGGCTCGGGCTCGCGGTGCTCCCCGCCGACCTGCCCGGGCTGGACCCGGCCGACCTCGACCTCGCCCTGTCGGCGGCGACGGCCCATCCCCGCGCCTTCCTCGCCGATGCCGGGGGAGCCGGGACCACGCTGCTCACCGCTCGTGCGGGGCACCGACTCGAGCCCCGGTACGGCCCCGGCTCCGCCGCTGCCCACCAGGCGGAGGGAGCGCACCCGCTCGGTGTCCCGGCGCCCACGGTGCGCGCCGACGTCGATCGACCGGGCGATCTGCGCGTCCTGCGCCACCGCCCCTGTGGCCGGCGGACCCGGGAGTGGCTCGACGGTCACCCGGCCCGACCCTCGACCGGTGCGGCCCGCGTGTACGGGGCCTGACGCCGGTCGGCCCGCGCGTTCGTCCGGGTCCGTGCCGGCCGCGGCGTCACAGCGGGGTGCACCGCGACCGGCACGGGCGCTCCGGGGGACCGTCAGGCGCCCACCATCGACCGCCACGGCCGGGCGGCGAGGCGGTCGGTGCCTGCCCGTGCGGTCAGCCGGGCGGCCGCGGCCGCGGACCCGGCGCGCACGTCGCGCTCGTCCGCCGTGGTCAGGGCGCGGCCGGAGACCACCAACCGCCCGTCGACGTAGACCCGGTCGACCTCGTCGCCCCGCTGGCTGTAGACCAGGGACGAGACCGCTGCGTGCAGCGGCGTCGCACAGAGGTTGGTGAGGTCGAGGACCACGACGTCGGCCCGCTTGCCGACCTCGAGCGAGCCGATCGAGTCGGCCATCCCGAGTGCGCGGGCGCCGTCGATGGTGGCCATCTCCAGCGCCTTCTCGGCGGTCATCACCTCGGGGTTGCGGTGTACCCCCTTGTGCAGGAGCGCGGCGAACTTCATGGCCTGCAGCATCGAGTGGTTCGACGACGAGGCCGGGCCGTCCGACGCCAGACCGACGGTGATGCCGCGCCGGTGCATCGCCGGCACGGGGGCGAAGCCGGAGCCGAGGTAGAGGTTGGAGCACGGGTTGTGCGACACCTTGGTACCGGTCTCCTGCAGGAGGTCCAGGTCGTGGACGTCGACCTGGACGCAGTGCGCCGCCAGGAGGTCAGGACCCAGCAGCCCGGTGTGCGCGGCGAACGGCACATCGCGCATGCCGAACCGGCGCACGGACTCCTCGACGTCGAACGGCGACTCGGCCAGGTGCATGGTCACCAGGGCCCCGGTGGCGTCGGCCAGTGCCCGCGTCTCCCGGAGCGTCGACTCGTCCACCGTCCAGCTCATGCACGGGGCGAGTCCGACGGTCACCCGCGACCCGGCCCGGTTGCGTGCGCTGATCAGCCGCTCGGCGTCGGCCAGCGCGTCGTCCAGCGGCTGCACCAGCGGCTCCGGGGCCCCGACGTCGGCCCCGGCGGTCATGTACCCCCGGGCCATGACGCCTCGGATGCCGATGTCCTCCATCGCCGACGCCACCGCGTCCCCGAGTCCGGGGCGCGGGTGCACGTACATGAAGTCGAGCAGGGTGGTCGTGCCGGTGGTCAGGGCCTCGGCACAGCCGTGCAGTGCGCCGGCGTAGCAGTCCTCCGGGGTGAGCTCGACTGCAGACGGCCCCGTCATCGTCAGGAACCAGTCCGACAGCACCCGGTCGTCCCCGAGCCCCTTGAGCAGGGTCTGGAACAGGTGGGTGTGGGTGTTGACGAAGCCCGGGAGCACCAGCCGACCCGCGCAGTCGACCACGTCCGCCCCTGGGTGGGCCGCCCGCACCTCGGAGGACGGACCGACCGCGAGGAGCTCGTCGGAGAACGCGACCGCGCCGTCGTGCAGCACGCGGCGCTCGCCGTCCATCGTCACCACGGTGCCGCCCGACAGGACGGTGACCGACGCCGGCTCGGTCACGTCGGCGCTCCCGCCGACCGCAGCAGCTGCCACACGACCGCCGGCTTGAGCGGGGTGCGGGTCACCCGGACGCCGAGGTGCTCGATGGCGTCGGCCACGGCGTTGGCGACGGCGGAGTGGCCGCCGATCGCCCCGCCCTCGCCCATGCCCTTGACGCCCAGCGGGTTGAGCGGGGACGTGGACTCCAGGTGGCCGATCTCGACGTCGGGCACGTCCAGCGACCCGGGGAGCAGGTAGTCCATGAACGACGTCGACTGGGGCTGACCGTCGGGGCCGTAGACCAGTTCCTCCATCAGCGCTCCGCCCAGGCCCTGGGCCACGCCGCCGACGATCTGGCCCTCGGCGTTGCGGGGGTTGATGATCGTGCCGGCGTCGTTGACCACCACGTACCGCAGGACGGTCGTGTAGCCGGTGGCGGGGTCGACCTCGGCCTCGGCGATGTGGATGCCGTAGGAGTACGGCGCGGCGAGGTTCTCGAAGTACTGCACCGACTCCAGGTCCGGGGCCATGCCCGCCGGCCGGCTGCCCCCGGGGCTGGCGGACGCCGCCACCTGCGCCCAGGTCACCGACGCGGCGGGCACGCCGGCGACCGAGAAGGCGCCGTCCTCGAGGACCAGGTCGGCCGGGTCGGCCTCGAGCAGGTGCGCGGCCAGCTCCCCGGCCTTCTCCCGGACCTCGCGCGCGGCCAGCACCACGGCCGTGCCGGCCATGACCGCGTTGCGGCTGGCGTAGGTCCCCATGCCGAACGGCAGCCGGCCGGTGTCGCCGAACACGACCTTGATGGAGTCGTGCGGCACCTGCAGCTCGTCGGCGGCGATCTGGGACAGCATCGTCGCGGTGCCCTGACCCATCGGGGCGGCGCCGGAGACGATCGTGACCTCGCCGGTGGGGTCGACCCGCACGCTGCCGCCCTCGAACGGGCCGGGGCCGGTGATCTGGTGGTAGACGCAGATCCCCAGGCCGAGCAGCCGGCCCTCCTCGCGCGCCGCCTGCTGGCGGGCCGCGAACCCGGCGTAGTCGATCATCTCCAGGGCCTTGTCCAGCCCGGCTGGGAAGTCGCCGCTGTCCAGGACCACGGCTGCCTCCAGCGAGGCCAGCCCGGTGTCGAAGGGCAGCTCCTCGGGGGTGAGCAGGTTCTTCCGGCGCAGCTCCGCGCGATCCATCCCGAGCTCGCGGGCGACGATGTCGAGCAGCCGCTCCCGCGCGAACGTCGACTCGGGCGCACCGGCCCCGCGGTACGGAGAGGCCGGGGCCTTGTTGGTGGAGGCGCACACCGCCTCCACCCGGTACGCGGGCACCCGGTAGACCCCGCCCAGGCTGGTCGCGGCCAGCGAGGCGTTGATGACGCCGAGCGGTCGCTGGTAGGCGCCGCAGTCGGTGACGTGCCGGGCCCGCAGGCCGAGGATCGTGCCGTCGGTGCGCAGCGCGATCTCGACCTCGTGCACCTGCTCGCGGGAGTGCGCGATGGACAGGAAGTGCTCGTTGCGGTCCTCGATCCACTTGACCGGCCGGCCGGTGCGGGCGGCGGCGAAGGGCACGAGGAAGTCCTCGGAGTTGAAGTCGGCCTTGACGCCGAACCCGCCGCCGATGTCGGGGATGACCACGCGGATCGCGCGAACCGGCACGCCCATCATCCCGGCGAGGATGGTGCGCACCGTGTGCGGCCACTGGGTGGAGTCCCAGACGGTGAGCTCGCCGGTGACGGCGTCCCGTGAGGCGACGACGCCGCGCGTCTCCAGCGGGATGCCGGTGTAGCGCTGCATGTCCAGCCGCTCGCGGACCACCCGGTCGGCGGCGGCGAAGGCCGCGTCGACGTCGCCGTACTCGTAGACCGAGCGGGCGGCCACGTTGTCCGGCGCGTTGGTGTGCAGCACGGGCGCGCCGGGCGAGATGGCCGCCAGGGCGTCGACGACCGCCTCGAGCGGCTCGTACTCGACCTCGATCAGTTCGAGCGCGTCCTCGGCGACGTGCCGGCTCTCGGCGACCACGACGGCGACCGGCTCGCCGACGAACCGGACGGTGTCGGTGGCCAGCGGGTACTGCGGCGCGGGGTGGAAGGTCTCGAGCGCGAAGAGGGCGGGGATGGCCGGGGGCTCGGGTCCCAGGTCGGCGGCGGAGAACGCGTCCACGACGCCGGGGAGGGCGCGCGCGGCGCCGACGTCCACCGACAGCAGCCGGGCGTGGGCGTGCGGGCTGCGCAGGATCGCCATGTGCTGCAGCCCGGGCACGCGGATGTCGTCGACGTAGGCCGCCTCGCCGCGCAGCAGCCGGGGGTCCTCCAGACGCTTGACGTTCGCGCCGATCGTCTGCACGCCCATCTCAGCGCTCCCAGGTCTCGTCGGCGGCCTGGACCGAGCGGACGATCCCCTGGTAGCCGGTGCACCGGCAGAGGTTGCCCGACAGCGCCTCGCGGATCTCGGCCTCGTCGACCCCGCGCGAGTCCCGCAGGAAGTCGTAGGTGGTCAGCAGGATGCCGGGGGTGCAGAAGCCGCACTGCAGGCCGTGATGGTCCCAGAACGCCTGCTGGATCGGGTGCAGCTCCTCGCCTTCGGCCAGGCCCTCGACGGTGGTGAACGCCGCGCCGTCGGCCTGGACGGCGAACATCAGGCAGGCGCGGATCGGTTCGCCGTCCATCAGGACGGTGCAGGCGCCGCAGACCCCGTGCTCGCACCCGACGTGCGTGCCGGTCAGGCCGAGGTCCTCGCGCAGGAAGTCGGCCAGCGAGCGCCGCACCGACACGGTCCGCTCGTGGACGGTCCCGTTGATCGTGACCCGGATCGACCTCTCCGCGACGGGCGTGCCCGTCCCCGCCGTCGCGCGGTCCTCGGCGTGCATCGTCTGCTCTCCTCCTCGGCCGGCCGGAGCCGGCGCGCTGGTCGGGTCGGTTGCTGCGGTGGGCGGCACGGTCAGGCTGCCGCGGCGGTGGACGGGGCGGTCGCCTCGGTCAGGGCGCGCTCCAGCAGGTGGGCCGCCAGCGCCCGCCGGTACTCGGCGGGGCCGTGCACGTCCGGCGGCGGGTCCAGCGTCGCCGCGTGGTCGGCGGCCAGCTCGGCGAACAACGCCGGCGCGGGCTCCTGGCCGACCAGTGCCTCGACGAGCCCGCGCGCGTTCACGGTGCCCCCGGCCACGCCCGCCAGGGCGATCCCGGCCCGGCTGATCCGGCCGTCGTCCACGGTGACCACGGCGGCGACCGCCACCTGGGCGAAGTCGCCCCGGCGGCGGCTCACCTCGAGGAAGGAGGTGCCCGTGCCGGCCGGCCAGGTGGGCACGCGGATCGCCACGAGCAGCTCCTCCGGCTCCAGGCACGTGGTGAAGAAGCCCTGGAAGAACTCGTCGGGGCCCACCTCGCGCTCGCCCTCCGCGCTGCGCAGGCAGAGGGTGGCCCCCAGCGCGGTGACGGCGGCGGGCAGCTCTGCCGCGGGGTCGGCGTGCGCGAGGCTGCCCCCCAGCGTGCCCCGCGCCCGGATCTGCTTGTGCCCGACGTGGGCCACGGCCCGGGGCAGCAGCGCCCACGCCGACGCGGGCGGCAGCCGGTCGGGCAGCCGGGTCTCGAGCGCCCGCTGCCGGACGGTGGCGCCGAGGGTGAGCGCGTCGCCGGCCACCGTGACGTCGTCGAGCCCGGCGACGGAGTTGACGTCGACGAGCACCGCCGGCCGGGCGAGCCGGAAGTTGAGCATCGGCACCAGGCTCTGGCCACCGGCCAGCACCTTCGCGTCGTCGCCGTGCTCGCGGAGCACGTCGAGGGTCTCCTCGATCGTGGTCGGCGCGAGGTAGTCGAACGGAGCAGGCTTCACGGACTCACTTTCTCCCTTCGGCGGCGGTGCGGGAGGCCGCGCCGCCGTGGTCATCGTGGCGGGACGGGACGGGTGCGCTCCATGGACGTCCTGTGGCGACTTGTGGGGGCGGGACTGGACGTTCTGTCCGGTCGTTGGTGCACTGCTCGCGTGGTCACGACGCTCGGCGAGGTCCTGCGGCTCGACGCGCTCCGGCGCGCTGCGCCCGAGGTCGTGGTCGGCACCGACCTCCTGGACCGGCCGGTGCGCTGGGTGCACACCAGCGAGCTGGCCGAGGCGGCCTACCTGCTCAAGGGCGGGGAGCTGCTACTGACCACCGGTCTGGGCATCGGCGGCCGCGGCGCGGTGGGGGAGGCCGCCTACGTCGCCGCGCTCGCCGAGCGCGGCGCCGCGGCGCTGGCCCTCGAACTGGGGTGGACGTTCCCCGAGGCTCCGGCCGCGCTGGTCGCCGCGTGTCGGGAGCACGCGCTGCCGCTGGTGGTGCTGCGGGAGGTGGTGCCCTTCGTGGAGATGACCGAGCAGATCCAGACGGTGCTCATGGAGCGCGCCGCCGCCGGCGCGCGCCGCGAGCGCGACGTGCGCCAGCTGCTGACCGACGCGCTGCTCGACGGGGCCGGCCCGCAGGAGCTCGCGACGATCATGTCCGAGCTCGCCGGGGCCCCGGTCGTCGTCACCACGGCCGATGGCGCCCTCGTGGCCGCCGCCGGGCAGCGCTCCGGCTCCAGTCGCGGCCGGCCGGTGGCCCGTCGCGACGTCGTCCTGCTGGAACGGCACTGGGGCCAGGTGGCGGTCCTGCCACCCGGCCGTCCTGACGACCCGGCGCTCCCCGTGGTGGTGTCGTACGGCGCGGAGGCGCTCGGGCTGTCCCTGCTGCGGTCGGCCGTGGGCGGGGACCTCGACGACCGCCGCCGTCAGCTGCTCGCCGACCTCATCGAACGGCGCTGGCGGACGTCGGGCGAGCTGGTCACCCGGGCGCGCGTCCTCGGCCTGCCGTTCCCGCCGGAGGGCCGATACGCCGCGCTGGTCGTGACCGACCTGGGTCGGGTCGACCTCGACGCCGTCGTGCGGGCGGTGGGTTCGGCGCTGACCGCGGGCACCGCCCTGGTCGCCGACGTCGGCACGGACGTCGTGGCCGTCGTCCGCACGTCGGCGGTGGTGGCCGCCGCACGAGCCGCGCTCTCCGCGGTCGACGCCGTCGGGGTGACCGGCGCCCGGGTGGTCGCCGGCACCGTCGTCGCCGCGCTGGAAGACGTCGACCGCTCGTTCGCCCGGGCACGCCGCGCCCTGCACCTCGCCGACGCCGGCCAGCGCGTGGTCGCGGCCGGGGCGATGACGACCCGTCTGCTGCTCGACGGCGTCCGCCAGGATCCGCTGGCAGAGCAGCTCGTGGGCGAGGAGATCGGCCGGCTCGTCGCCCACGACGCCGCCTCCGGCAGCGAGCTGGTGCACACGCTGCGCACCTACCTGGCGCACTCGTCGTCCAAGGTGCGGACGGCGGAGGCGCTGCGGCTGCGACGGCAGACGCTGTACCTGCGGTTGCAGCGGATCGAGGAGCTCATCGGAGACGTGCACGCCCCGCAGCGGCACTCGGCGCTGGTGCTGGCCCTGGCCCTGGCCGACCTGCCGGAGCCGATCGCGCGCCGCGGGCGGAGCTGAGGACCCGGCCGGGCGCTGCCCCGGGGTGCGGCTTCATAACGGTCCGTTGACGTGTCGTCCCATCCATCCCGGAACGCGCCGACCGGTCCGTCCGGCCTGGCAGGGTGCCGAGCGAGCGAAGTCGATCGGACTTCCGAGATCGAGGAGGCACCCCATGGCGTGCACACAGTGCGGGGCAGCCGAGCAGCGTGGCCGGTTCTGCATCGGGTGCGGCAAGGCCGTCGCGCCGTCCACCCAGGCTCCCCGCCCGCGGTCCCCGCTGGCCGACGAGCTGACCCAGCCGGTGCTGCGGCTGGAGCGTCCCTCCAAGCCCGCCGTCCCGGCCCGCTGACGACCGCTGCGCGCGGGGCCGGACGACGCCGTCCGGCCCCGCGCGCAGCCGACTGTGACCGACCTCACTGCTAGCAATCTGCTTGCAGGAGTTAGCGGACGGCGAGCCCGGGGCAACCCTCCCGACGTCAGGTCATCCCCGATGTCTGGAGTCTCCCCATGACCGACGCAATCCTGAAGGCCGACACGGCCAAGATCGTCAACCAGCTCCGCGCCCTCCTCCTGCTCACCCAGACCGAGGAGCAGATCGCGCGCACCCGCGTGACCCAGGCGCGTACCGACGCGGTCCGCCGCGAGCTGACCCAGAACGCCGACAACGCCGCCGACCGCTCGACGGCCATCACCGAGCAGCTGCGCGCGCTCGGTGGGGTGCCCGACGTCGTCACCCCCGCCCTGGGCCGGCTGGCCGCCGTCCTCAAGGCCGCCTTCGAGCAGGCCGAGCCGATCGAGGAGGCGCTGCTGCAGGACCTGCAGCTGGAGCACCAGCTGCTCGACCGCGCCACGCACCTCAAGGTGCTCGCCGAGAAGGCCGAGCTGCCGAAGGTCAGGGCGCTCGCCGAGCGCCTGGTCACCGCCCACTCGGCCACCGTCGAGTGGCTGACCGTCGTGCTGGCCGAGGAGGCCCTCGGCGGTCCCGCCGCCCTGCGGCCGACGCCGTTCCAGCGCGTCGCCGGCAGCGCCGTCCGCGTGGCCAACGCTCCGGTGCGCTTCGCCGCCAACGTCGTCAACGACGCCGTCGACACCGCGCAGCAGCGCCGGCAGGAGGCCTCCGACAAGCTCGGCCAGGTCGCCGGCAAGGCCAGCTCCTTCACCGACGCGGTGCGCGAGACGCTCACCGTGGGCCGCAGCGCCGCACTGCGCCGGGCCGAGCGGATCGCCCGCCGCGAGGGTGACCGGGAGACCGCCGACGCGGCGAAGGCGGCCCGTGAGGAGCTCGGCGACGTCAGCGCCGACGAGCTGCCCATCAAGGGCTACGACTCGCTGTCCACCCAGGACGCCGTGAAGGCGGTCAAGCAGCTGAAGACCGCGCACGACGTCAACGTGGTGATCCGCTACGAGGAGACCCACAAGAACCGGTCCGGCGTGGTCAGCGCGACCCAGACCCGCCTGGCCGACCTCGCCAAGGAGGCCGTGGGCGTCGACAGCTGACCGCCCCGGCGCCCGGAGGGCCCGTACCCGCGCGCCGGGTGCGGGCCCTCCGCTCGTCCACGACGGGTGGGGGCACCGTCACGTCCGGGTGATGAGGATCGCAGCGGGTTTGACCCGCCGACGGGCCCGGGGATGTGATGCCTCATGAGCATCACACCCGACGCCCTCGAGCAGGAGTTCTCCCTCACGACGGCGGTCACCCGCCTGGACTTCCTGAGCCGTCGGGACAGCGGGGCGACCACGACGAGCACCGTCTCCGAGGTGGACGACGACGACTGGAGCTCCTTCAAGGAGGCGGCCACGTCGCTGGACGTGCCCGAGTCCCTGGAGCTGCTGGCTCTGGGGGAGGTCGTCTCCCGCAAGGCGCGCGACAGCCAGCTGGTCGGGTTCCGCGCCGCCCTGCGCGGCGGGGCCACCTGGGAGCAGATCGCCGCCGCCGTCGACGTCTCGCCGGAGGAGGCCTGGGCCACCTACCACCGGCTCATCGAACGCCAGGAGCGCGCCCGCCTGCTCGATCCGGACGCCGCGGCCGCGGCCCGGGAGCTCGCGGGCGCGCGACCCGGCCGCTGACGGGTCAGCGCACCTCGACGCCGCGCCAGAACGCGACCCGGCCGGCGATCTCGCGCGCGGCGGCCTTCGGCTCCGGGTAGAACCACACCGCGTCGTGGTTGACCTGCCCGTCGACCTCGAGGCAGTGGTAGGACGCCGTCCCCTTCCACGGGCAGAAGGTGGTCGTGCCCGACGGTCGGAGGACGTCGGCACGCACCGCCTCCCGCGGGAAGTAGGCGTTGCCCTCCACGACGACGATGTCGTCGGACTCGGCGATGACGGTCCCGTTCCAGCTCGCGGTGGCCATGACGACCGGGAACTCCCGGTTCCGCAACCGCATTCCCGGGCCGGGCGCGGTGCCGACCGGACTCGGGGGGGGGGGGGGGGGGGGGGGGGGGGGGGGGGGCCCCCCCCCCCCCCCCCCCCCCCCCCCCCGCGAGGCACACCGGCAAGGACCAGCCCCCCACCCGTGGCGGCGGACGACGGACCTGCCGCGTTCAGCCGGCCTGGATGTGCCGGACCACCGCCTCGAGCTCGTCCGACGGCGAGAAGTCGACGTACTCGCAGTCGGTCAGCGCCTCGGGCGCGTGCCCGCCCGCCCAGTAGAACGCCTGGCCGCCGTCGTAGGTCGTGTCGCCGTCCTTGCCGTGCATCACCAGCCGCCCGCTGATCAGGTAGCCCCAGTGCGGGCACGGGCAGAGGTCGTCCGGCAGGCCGGCCAGAGCGGGGCGCAGGTCGGTCCCGGCCGGCAGGCGGACCCAGGCGACGCTCATGCTCCCGAACCGGGCGGCGCGGAAGTCGACGCCGTTCCCCTCGATGGCGACGGGCAGATCGGTGCGCTCGATGGCCTGCATGACGGCGCTCCTCACGGCCGGATGTTCTGGTTGAGGTGGAACAGGTTGCCGGGGTCGTAGGTGCGCTTCACCGCCCGCAGCCGCTCGTAGTTGGCGCCGTAGTTCTCCGGCGCCTTGCCGGCGTCGTCGCCCGAG
The DNA here is from genome assembly GCF_054050215.1 of Geodermatophilus sp. SYSU D01186. Classification (NCBI taxonomy): domain Bacteria; kingdom Bacillati; phylum Actinomycetota; class Actinomycetes; order Geodermatophilales; family Geodermatophilaceae; genus Geodermatophilus; species Geodermatophilus sp. SYSU D01186. Next base: position 15,959 of record NZ_JBJGYW010000031.1, read on the forward strand.
GCGAAGTTGACGTACCCGCCGGCGTCGGAGTGCGGCGCCACGGCGGCGTAGTAGTCGCGCACCCACTGGGTGTTCGCCGCGTTGTCGGCCGGGTCGGGCCAGAACCCGGCGATGTTGGCGGCGAAGGTGGCCTCCCGGTGACCGAAGGCCGTGGCGTCGTGGCCGAGGTCGTGGACGGCGCCGTTGATCGGGTACAGGTGCATCCCCGAACTGGCCGTGGGCACCCGCGAGCCGAACTCGACGTGGGCGGCGATGGCCTCGTCGGAGAGCTCGGTGACGAACACGGCCTTCCAGTAGTTCTGCAGCCCGGGCGGGAGCAGCGGGTCGAACAGGCTGTTGATCGCGGGATAGGGCATGGGACCGACGAGCTCGGCCATCGGCCGCGCCACCTGCCGGAAGCGGTCGATCACCCGTTCCCCCTCGGCCGGCGACCCGGTCCAGCACGGGACCACCACGGCGAAGGACTCCCCGACCCGGTCCTCGGGGATGAACGGCAGCGGCGGAGCCTGGTGGAACCCCGGGTAACCGCCGAACTCGCGCGGGGCCTCGCGGATGAAGTCCCGGAAGAACGCGAAGACGGCCGCGGCGTCGGAGAGCTCGAAGAACATCGGGCCGCCGAGGATGGTGTCCACCGGGTGGACGCGGTAGGTGAACCGGGTGACGACGCCGAAGTTGCCGCCCCCGCCGCGCAGCGCCCAGAAGAGGTCGGCGTGCTCGTCCTCGTCCGCCGTGATGACCGTGCCGTCGGCGGTGACCACCTCGGCCGACAGCAGGTTGTCGCACGAGAGGCCGTAGCCGCGGGTCAGGTAGCCGATCCCGCCGCCGAGGGTCAGGCCGCCGATCCCGGTGGTGGAGACGATCCCGCCGGTCGTGGCCAGCCCCGAGGCCGCCGTCGCGTCGTTGAACCGGCCCCACGTCGTCCCGCCGCCGGCCGCCGCCGTCCGCGCCTCGGGGTCGACGTCCACCGCCTGCATCATCGACAGGTCGGCGACGACGACGCCGTCGCCGGTGCCGAAGCCGGGCACGCTGTGCCCGCCGCCGCGCACGGCCAGGTCCCGGCCGTCCTCCGCGGCGAACCGCACCACCGTCGCCACGTCGTCGACGCCGGCGCAGCGCACGACGAGGTCGGGCCGGGCGTCGATCATGCCGTTGTAGACCCGGCGGGCCTGCTCGTAGTCGTCGTCCCCCGGACGGATCACCTGGCCCCGCACGCGGTCGGCGAGCGTCCCGGGCAGCTGTGTCGTCATGGCCCCTCCTCGGCGCCTCGGTCGATGGCCGACGACGCTAGGGAGGGCACCGGGGTCGGCACATGACCAGATGTGCGCGAATCGCCGACCCGGTCGTCGTGGTCAGTTCTGACCATCGACAGCCCCGGAGGGCAGGGCTAACGTCCGGGAGGGTGTCCGGCTGGACGCCGCCACCCCTCCCGTCGCGCTGGACCCGGGCCGCGGCCCCGCGGTTCGTCGGCCGCCGGAGTGAGCTCGCCTGCCTCGAGGACCTCTGGACGGCGGCCTGCGGCGGCGCCCGCCAGGTGGTCTTCCTCGGCGGCGAGCCGGGCGCCGGGAAGTCCCGCCTGCTGGCCGAGCTGTCCGCGCTCCTGCACGACCGCGGCGCCACGGTGCTGCTGGGCACCTGTGCCGCGGAGCTCGGACCGCCGTACCAGCCGTTCGTCGAACCGATCGAGGCGCTGCTGCCCGCCACCGAACCCGGCCCGGCCCGGGAGGCGCTGGCCCGGCTGGTGGGGCGGGCCGCGGACGACGACAGCCCGGAGCCCGACACCCGGCGGGAGCTCTACGACGCCGCCGTCACCGCCGTCCGCGGGGTGACCCGCAGCGGCCCGGTCGTCCTGGCCCTGGAGGACGTGCACTGGTCCGGGCGCGCGGGGCTGCAGCTGCTCGCCCACCTCGTGGAGCGGACGGCGGAGCTGCCGCTGCTGGTGGTGGCCACCCACCGGACGACGGCCCCGGAGCGCTCCGCCGCGCTGACCGGCACCATCGCCGCCCTGTACCGGCTCGACGGCGTCCGCCGGCTGGACCTCGCCGGGCTGGACACCGAGGAGGTGGCCGAGTACCTGGCGCACGAGGCGGAGCTGCCGGCGCACCGGGCGCGGGTCGCCGCCGCGCAACTGCGCGACCGCACCGGCGGCAACCCCTTCCTCCTCCGCGAGCTGCTGCGCGACGCGGCCGCGGGTGCGCGGCCGGACCCGGCCGGCTCGGCGCCGCTGTCGGTCCGCGACATGCTGGCGGCCCGGCTGGAGCGGCTCACCGTGCCCGAGCGGCAGACCCTCGAGCTGGCCGCGGTCGTCGGGGAGGAGCCCGACCTCGCCACGGTGCTCGCCGTCGCCGCGTGGAGCACCGACAGCACGCTGGCCGCGCTGGACACCGCGGTCGAGTTCGGACTGCTGGAGCCGGCCGGTGCGGCCTTCCGGTTCCCGCACAGCCTCGCCCGGCAGGCGGTCCTCGACCTCATGCCGGCCACCCGCCGGGCCCGCGAGCACCTGCGGGTCGCCGCCGTCCTCGAGGCCTCCGGGACGCCGTCGGACCGGCGCACCCAGCGGCTGGCCCACCACTACGCGCAGGGCGCGGCCCTCGGCGCCGCCGACCGGGCGGTCCGCTACCTGACCGAGGCCGCGGAGGCCGCCGCGCGCAGCCTGGCCCACGAGGACGCCGCGCGGTGGTTCGAGCAGGCGGCCGCGCTCTCCGAGGAGCCGGCGCACCGCCACCGGCTGCTGCTGGCGGCCGCGCGCGGACACCTGCTCGGCGGCGACTTCGCCCGGGCCCGCGCCCGGTGCGAGGAGGTCGCCGGCGCGGCGGCCCCGCACGACCGGCTGGAGGCGGCCATCGGCTTCGAGGCGGCGTCCTGGCGCCCGGGGCTGCCCGGCCAGCGGGCGGTGGAGCTGCTCACCGACGCGCTGCGCGGGGTGCCCCACGACCCCGCCGACCCGCTCTACGTCCGGGGGCTGGCCGGGTTGGGTCGCGCCCTGGCGTTCACCGGGGCGGTCGAGCCGTCCGCCGAGCTCGGCCGCCGGTCGGTCGAGATGGCCCGCGCGCTGGGGGACGACGGCCTGCTCGCGGCGGCGCTGGCGGCCAGTCTCTGGAACGGGCTGCGCCCCGCCGACGCCCCCGCCAAGCTGGCGCGCGCCACCGAGCTCACCGAGATCGCCCAGCGGATCGGCGACCCGAGCCACCTCGGCCCGGCGGCCTACTGGCGGGCGGCCATCGCCTACCAGCAGGGCGACCCGGAGGGCCTGGCCGCGGCGTACCGGGACGTGCTGCGCATGGTGCGGGCGACCGGCGAGCCGTACTTCGAGTACGTGGCCGGGTGCATCGGCTACGGCCGCCAGTTCATCGTGGGCGACTTCGCCGGCGCGGAGCGGACCTGCGCGCGGCTGCTGGAACTGGGGGAGTCCTTCGGCACCGACGACACCGAGGGCTCCACCGCGGTGCAGACGTTCATGCTGCGGCGGGAGACCGGCGCCCTGGCCGCGGTGCGCCCGCTGATCACCGGCGACGAGCCGCCGGCGGAGAACTGGGCGCCGGGGCTGCTCGCCCTCTACACCGAGCTGGGCCTGGACCGGCCGGCGCACCGGTTGCTCCACCGCCTGCTCGACGACGGGCTGGACCGCTACGAGGACGCGCAGTGGCCCTGCGTCCTCGCCTTCGTCGTGGAGGCCGCGCTCCACCTGGGCGACGCCGAGGCGCTGCGCGCGCTGCGGCCGCGGGCGGCCGAGTACGGCGGCACGAACCTGCGGGCCGCCCAGTTCGTCGCGCTGTTCGGCAGCGCCGACCGGTACCTCGGCGAGATCGACTCCGCGCTCGGCCGCAGCTCGGCCGGGCCGCTGCTGGAGTCGGCCCTGGAGATGGACACCCGGATGGGTGCGACGGTCCACCGGGCGCAGAGCCTGGTCGCGCTGGCCACGCACCTGCGCCGGTCCGGGCACCCGGGACGGCGGGCCGACGACCTGCTCGGCGAGGCCCACCGGCTGGCCAGCGACCTGGGTCTGGGCCGGTTGCTGCGCTCGTTCGGGCCGAGCCCCACGCCGCAGACGGCGTCGTCCCGGCCGGCCCGCCCCGCCGGGCTGACCTCGCGCGAGGCGGAGGTGCTCAAGCTGCTCGGCGAGGGCCTGCTCAACCGGGAGATCTCCGAGCGGCTGGTGATCAGCGAGAACACCGTCGCCAACCACGTCCGGAGCATCCTGGCCAAGACCGGCGCGGGGAACCGCACGCAGGCGGCGATGTACGCCGCCTCGCACGGGCTGCTGGAGGGGTCAGACGGGCGCCAGTGACCCGTCCGGCTGCAGGGTGCCGCCCACCTCGACGACCACGTCGGCGGGCAGGCCGGCGCGCCGGGCGGCCCGGTGGATGGCGTCGGCCGACGGCGCCTCGTACAGGCAGTAGGTCTTGCGCTTGTCCACCGAGAGGAAGGAGTACAGCCAGCGCACGCCCTCGTCGGCGTTGATCCGGTTGACCCCTTCGGCCATGTCGGCGGTGAGCTCGAGGACGTCGGCGTACCGGCGCTCGATCATGAACACGGGCATCGCGGGTCCTCACCGGAGCGGGTTGGGCGACCGCACCGACCGTACCGCCGGGTCCGGGCGCGGAACAGGCCCGGACGTCACACGGGCTGCCACTCGGACTCCTGGCGCAGTGGTGGCTTGAGCACCTTGCCCCCGGGGTTGCGGGGGAGGGGGTCGGCCCGGACGCACAGGAACTGCGGGATCTTGAAGTCGGCGAGCCGCGTCCGCGCGAATCCGAGGAGGTCCGCGGCTGACAGCTCCGCGCCCGGCCGGGGGACGACGACCGCACCGACCTTCTCGCCCATCATCGGGTCGGGCACGCCGACCACCGCCACCTCGCCCACGGCGGGGTGCGCGGCCAGGGCGTTCTCCACCTCGACGGAGTACACGTTCTCCCCGCCGCGGTTGATCACGTCCTTCTTGCGGTCGACGACGTAGGTGAGGCCGCGCTCGTCGATGCGCGCGAGGTCGCCGGTGTGCAGCCAGCCACCCACGAAGGTCTCGGCGGTCTGCTCTGGCTTGCCCCAGTAGCCGCGGACCACGTTGGGGCCGCGGACGAGCAGCTCGCCGACGCCGGTGCGCGGGTCGACGTCGGCCAGGTCGAGCTCCACCACCGGTGCGGGGAACCCGACCGAGTCGGCGTGCTCGGCGGCGTACTCGTGCGGGAGGAACGTCGTCACCGAGGAGGTCTCCGTGAGCCCGAAGCCGTTCCCCACGCGCGCGGTGGGAAAGGCCCGCTGGATGCGGTGCACGAGGTCCGGCGCGATGGGCGCACCGCCGTAGGTGACCGCGCGGACCGCCGAGGTGTCGACGTCGGCGAAGCCGGGCTGCTGCAGTGCCAGCCAGTAGATCGCCGGCACGGCGACCAGGTGCGTGACCCGCTCCTCCTCGATGGCCCGGAGGAACGCGGTCACCTCGAACGCGGGCATGACCACCGTGGTGCCGGCGACCGCTGCGGACACCAGCAGCTGGGAGTTGCAGCCGGTGACGTGGAACAGCGGCACCGAGACCAGCGTCGTCGACGGCTCGTCGCGGTCGATCCCCATGCACCGCAGCACGGTCTCCACGTTGGACAGGAAGTTTCCGTGGGTGGTCATCGCGCCCTTGGGGAAGCCCGTCGTCCCGCTCGTGTAGAAGATCGCGGCGAGGGTGTCGTGGTCGGCGGCGGGCACCGCGAGCGGGTCGCCGTCCGGCAGCGGGGTGCCCGGCTCGACCACGTACGCCGCGCCGGAGTCCTCGACGACGTAGCGCACCTCGGACTCGGCGAACCGCGTGTTCACCGGTACGGCGACGGCGCCGGCCAGAAGCGTCCCCCAGAACGCCAGCACCCAGTCCAGCCCGTTGGGCAGCCGGTTGGCCACCCGGTCGCCGGGCGCGACCCCCGCGGCCCGCAACCCGCCGGCCACGCGGCAGGCCGCGTCCCACAGTTGCCGGTGGGTGAGCCGGTCGCAGCCGAGCTCGCCCACCGCGACCGTGTCGGGGCGGCGCTCGGCCGCGCGGCGGAGCAGGCTCGGGACGTCGGGCGGCAGGTCCGTGTAGCGACGGACCCCGTCGGGACCGGTCTCGATGCCGCTGGTGTCGAAGGGGTGGCTCACCGCGACCTCCCACGGACATGGTCGGAGGCCGCAGTGTCCCGGCCCCTCCCGGCGGTGTCCACGCACCGCGGGGTGCAGTCAGCGCTGCAGCAGCGCGAAGGTCGCGACCGCGTGGGCCAGGGCCCGGCCCTCCTGCTCGACGTCGGCCTCGCAGACGGTCAGGTGCTCCCCGCGGGTGCGCACCCGCGCGGTGACGGTCAGGGGCCCCGGCCGCCCCGGCCGCAGGTAGGTCACGGTCAGCTGGCTGGTCGCCGGCACCTCGCCCTCGCCGGTGGTGGTGCGCACCGCCTGGCCCATCGCCGTGTCGACCAGCGTGGCCAGCACGCCGCCGTGGAGGGTGCCGGCCGGGTTGAGGTGCTCGTCGCGCGCCTGGAAACCGATGCGGGCGCTGCCGTCGTCGGCGGTGGTCACCTCCGCCCCGAGCCGCTCGGCGAAACCCCCGGGCCCCTTCTGCTCTGCCATGGCGCCTCGCTACCCGGGCGCCCGGCGTCCACTCGGGTCAGGACGGCGTGCGCAGCCGTTCCTGCACCAGCTCGGCACCGCGGACGACGGCCGGGGCCAGCGCGCGGATGGCCTCGACGTCCCGCATGCGGCTGCTCGGCGCCGCCACCCCGAGCCCGGCCAGCGGCTGGCCCACGGTGTCCCGGAGCGCCACGGCGACCGCGCACACCCCGTCGGCGCTCTCCTCCCAGTTGAGGGCGTACCCCTGCGCCCGGATGGTGGCGAGCTCCGCGCGCAGCTGCCCGAGGTCGGTGAGCGCGGCGGTCGTCGTGCCGCCCGGGAGGGTGCCGCCGGGGTAGCGGCGGTCCAGCTCGGCGTCGGACAGACCGGCGAGGACCGCCTTGCCCACCGCCGAGGCGTGCGCCGGCCGGACGACGCCGGTGCGGTTGCCGACGCGCACCGACCGCGGGCTCTCGGCGCAGTCGAGGAAGCGCACCGTCGTCCCCTCGAGCAGGGCGAGGCTGACCGTCTCCTGGGTCTCCTCGCGCAGCTGCTCGAGCACCGGGCGGGCCACCCGCCGGATGTCGATGCGGTTGACCGCGGCCAGGCCGATCTCGTAGAGCGCGGGGCCGGGTCGGTAGGCGCCGTTGGGCCGGTCCTGGGTGACGAACCCGCGCCGGCGCAGGGCGGTCAGCAGCCGGTGGGCCGTCGACCGGGCGACGCCGAGCAGGTCGGCCGCCTCGGCCACCCGCAGGGCCTGGCTCTCGCCCACGAGCTGCAGCAGCACGAGGGCGTTGTCGACCGACGTGGTGGTCGGGCCCTCCGGGACCGACTCGGAATTCGACATGCCGGAACTGTAGAGCGCTTCCTAGGTGGAGTGTGGAACTGCTGTCTAGCCTGACCCGCATGACCGAGGAGGTCCGTCGATGACTGCCACCCCCGACACGCGTACCGACCTCGAGCTGGAGGCGCTGTACCGCGACCTCGCCGCGGTCGACCTCCGCCCGCTGTGGACCATCACCGAGCAGCTGCTCACCCCGACGCCCCGGCCCCGGGCCGTCCCGTGGCTGTGGTCGGCGGCGACGATGAAGCCCCTGGCCCGCCGGGCCATCCAGCTGGTCCCGGTCGAGCGCGGCGGGGAGCGGCGGGTGCTCAGCCTCCAGAACCCCGGCCTGGGCGGCCGGCCGTACGCCGCCGGCACCCTCTGGGGCGCCATCCAGTGCCTCGGCCCGCGGGAGACCGCGCCGGCGCACCGGCACACGCCGGGCGCGGTGCGCTGGGTACTCGAGGGCGAGGGCGTCTGGACGACGGTCGACGGCGACGCGTGCGACATGCACCCCGGTGACCTGGTGCTCACGCCGTCCTGGAACTGGCACGACCACGTCAACGGTGGCGACTCGGAGATGTTCTGGTTCGACGGGCTCGACCTGCCGATGGTCGAGGCGCTCGACGCCGTCTTCTTCGAGCCGTACCCGGGCCCGGGGGAGAGCCAGCCCCAGCCGGCCGAGCACAACCTCTCCGAGCGGGCGCACCCGCCGGGTACCCGGTACGTGCAGGGCGCGGTCGACGGGCCGCTGACCCCCGCGCCGTCGCCCCTGCTGATCTACCGCTGGGCCGACACCGCCGCCGAGCTCGACCGGCTGGCCGCGGAGTCCGACGAGCCGGTGCTGGCGCTGGAGTACGTCAACCCGACCACCGGTGCCAGCGTGCTGCCGACCCTGGGCTGCTCGGTGCTGCGCGTGCGCGCCGGTGGGCACAGCGCCCCGGTGCGCCGCAGCGGCAACGCCGTCTTCGTGGCGTTCCAGGGCTCGGGTTCGACGGTCATCGACGGACAGCGCTTCGACTGGGGTCCCGGCGACATGTTCGTCGCGCCGTCCTGGTCGGCCGTCGAGCACGCCGCCGGCGAGGAGAGCGTGCTCTTCCAGCTCACCGACGCCCCCGTGCTGCGCGCGCTGGGCATCTACCGCGAGCAGGTCCTGCCCGGGCCGCAGACGGTGACCGGCACCTTCACCCCACGCTGAGAACCACCCGTTCCCGCAGACACTGGAGACCCGTGAAGCTCGCACTCTTCGACGACCACCGGCTCGGGGTCGTCTCCGCCGACGACGCGACCGTGGTCGACGTGACCGCCGCGCTGCCCTGGCCGCACGACCCCGACCCGCTCACCGCCGGGTGGTGGCGGGCGCTGTGCCGCGACTCCGCCTCGGTCCTGCCCCGGCTCCGCGAGGCCGCCGAGACCGGACCGCGGCGTCCGGTGGCGGAGGTCGCGCTGCGGGCGCCGGTCCTCGGGCCGTCCAAGGTGCTCGCCGCGGCCAGCAACTACGGCGAGCACGTGGCCGAGATGCACGGCGTCCAGGAGCGGACGCTGGGCCGGGTCGAGTCCTGGATGATGGAGTTCGACGTCTTCCTCAAGGCGCCGTCCTCGATCGTCGGCCCGGGTGCCGACATCGTGCTGCCGCGGGACGTCGTTGCCGCCGGCCACGAGGTGCACCACGAGTCGGAGCTGGTCGTCGTCATCGGCGCCGGCGGCAAGGACATCCCGGTCGAGTCGGCCATGGACGCCGTCCTCGGCTTCACCGCCGGCCTGGACATCACGGTGCGCAGCGCCGCGGACCGCTCCCGCCGCAAGAGCTACGACACCTTCAGCCCGCTGGGGCCGTGGCTGGTCACCACCGACGAGGTCGGCGACGGCTCGGACCTGGACATCCTGCTCACCTGCGAGGGGCAGGTGCGCCAGGCGGTCAACACCCGGGACCTGCTCACGCCGGTGCCGCAGATCGTCGCCTACGCCTCCTCGGTCATGACCCTGCTGCCCGGCGACGTGCTGTTCACCGGCGCCCCGCCCGGTGTGGGCCCCATCACCCCGGGTGAGAAGCTGGAGATGACCATCAGCCGGATCGGGTCGATGGCGGTCACCGTCCGCTGACCCGGCCCCTCGCCGAGGAGGCGCGCATGACCAAGCCGGAGACGCTCGACTGGTGGGCCGACGGGGAACGGCTGTTCGGCACCGCCCTCGGCCGGCTCACCGACGAGGAGTTCGAGGGACCGTCGCTGCTCCCCGGCTGGAACCGCCAGTACCTCCTCGCGCACGTGGCCCGCAACGCCGACGCGCTGTGCAACCTGCTCCACTGGGCGCGGACCGGCGTCGAGACGCCGATGTACGCCTCGGCCGAGGCCCGGGAGGCGGGCATCGCCGAGGCGGCGGCCCTGTCGCCGGCGGCGCTGCGGGGCGAGGTGCTGGCCGCCACCGCGCGGCTGGCCGAGGCGGTGCACGGCCTCCCGGAGGAGGCCTGGTCGGCTCCGGTCCGCACGGCGCAGGGGCGCGAGGTCGCGGCGTCGGAGGTGCCGTGGATGCGCTGCCGCGAGGTGTACGTGCACGCCGTCGACCTCGACGCGGGCGTGGGCTTCGGCGACATCGACGACGAGGTGCAGGCGGCGATGGTCGACGACGTGTTCCGGATGTGGGACCGCCGCGACCAGGTGCCCGACGTCGTGGTGTTCGCCGGTGACCGCGAGTGGGGGACCGGTGCGGTGGCCGTCTCCGGTCCGCTGCCCTCGGTGACGGCGTGGCTCACCGGGCGCTCGCGCGGTGACGGGCTGAGCGCGGACGGCGGCATCCCCGAGGTGCCCGCGTGGCTGTGACCGCGCCCGCCGCGGCGCGGTAGCCCGTGGAGCTGCGCCACCTGCGCTACTTCGTCTCCGTCGCCGAGGAGCTGCACTTCCGGCGGGCCGCGCAGAAGCTGCACATCGCCCAGCCGGCCCTCAGCAAGCAGATCAGCGCGCTCGAGCACGAGCTCGGCGTGCGGCTGCTCGACCGCGACCGCCGGGGAGTGCTGCTCACCGAGGCCGGCCGGGTCTTCCTCGCCGAGGCCGTCGAGGTGCTCGCCCGCGCGGACGGCGCCGTCGACCGGGCCCGCGCGGTCGTCCGCGGCGAGGTCGGCCGGCTGACCATCGGCTTCATCCAGCCCGCCCTGGCCGACCTGCTGCCCCGGTCGCTGCGCGCGTTCCGCCGGCACCACCCCGGCGTCGTCCTCAGCCTCAGCGAGGAGACCAGCCGGTCGGCCGTCGAGAAGATCACCGACGGCAGCATGCACCTGGCGTTCACCCGGCTGCCCGTCACGCCGCGGCCGGAGCTGCGCACCGAGCCGATCAGCCAGGAGCCGGTGCTGCTGGTCGTGCCGCGCGGGCACCGGCTGGCCGAGCGGCCGTCGGTCCGCCTGGAGGAGATCGCCGGCGAGGAGGTCATCCTCATCGAGCGCTCGGTGGAGCCGGGGCTGCACGACTACTACGTCACCGCCTGCAACAAGGCCGGCTTCAGCCCGCGGGTCGCGCACGAGGTGAGCAGCACCTCGATCGCCCTCGGCCTGGTGGCCGGTGGTCTCGGCGTCGCCTTCGCCCCGGCGTCGGCGCGGCTGGCCGCCTCGGCGGCGGTCGCCCACGTGCCGCTGGAGGACGGCGACCTCGCGCTGACCATGGGCGCCCTGTGGCGCGCCGGGCCGCGCCCGGCCGTGCTCGACAACTTCCTGGCCCTGCGCCCCTGGGAGGACGGGGAGCTCCCGCGGGCGACCTGACACCTCGCGGTCATCAGCCGCGTGGAGGACGGCCTCTCGAGCCGTCGCACCGGAGGCGTAAGCCCGGCTCGCACGCCTCATTCCCAGCAGGAATCAGTGCGGCCCCACTCCCTATCACCGGGACGTCGTGCTGCGCGTCACACGTGCCTACATTCCTCTGCGGACGGGACCGGCGACGCGAGGAGCGGGCATGACGGTGCAGGAGCAGGCGGTGGCCACCGGGCGGACGCCGGCCGAGGTCCTCCGCGCGGCCGAGGGGCTGGTCGACCTCGTCGACGCGCACGGCGAGGAGAACGACCGCACCGGCCGCATCGCCGAGCCGGTGGTCGAGGCGCTGTACGACATCGGCGCGATCGGCGTCTTCACCCCGCGCGCGCTCGGCGGCGCGGAGATGACCCCGCGGCAGGCGATGGACCTGTTCCGCACGCTGTCCTACGCCGACCCCTCCACCGGCTGGGTCACGATGGCCCTGGGGCTGGCCACCGGCCTGGCCGGGGCGTTCTTCCAGCCCGACGCCGCCCGCGAGCTGTTCGCCACCCCGCGGCTGGGCATCGCCGGCCAGGGGACCAAGCCCGGCCGCGCCGTCCCCGTCCCGGGCGGGCACCGGATCAGCGGCGAGTGGTCCTTCGCCTCCGGGATCAAGCACGGCACCCACCTGCACACCGCGGCCATGGACACCGAGACCGGCCAGACGCGGTTCTTCATCGTGCCGGTCGAGCAGGTGACCTTCATCGAGAACTGGGACGTGCTCGGCCTGCGCGGCACCGGCAGCATCGACTACACGCTCGAGGACTGCTTCGTCCCGATCGAGTACAGCTACCCGTCGCTGTCCACCGAGCCGGTCACCGGGGGCGACCTCTACCGCATCGGCATCGGCAACTTCGCGAGCATCAACCACGGCGGCTGGGTGCTCGGCGTCGGCCGCCGGGTGCTCGACGAGCTGGCCGCCGTCGTCCGCGCCAAGGCCGGCCGCCCCGGCGCGCAGACCGACACCGCCGCCTTCGCCGAGCACTACGCCAAGGCCGAGGTCGAGCTGCGCGCCGCCAAGGCCCTCCTCTACGAGGTGTGGGAGGAGATCGAGGCGACGCTGGCCCGGGGGGAGGAGATCCCGCTCCGGCTGCACACCCTCAACCGGGTGGCGCTGCACAACGCCACGTTCTCCGTCGCCGGGATCGCCCAGTTCGCCTACACCTCCGCCGGCACCGACGCGCTGCGCCGGGGCACCATGCAGCGGCTGTTCCGCGACGTGCACGGCGGCACGCAGCACGTGTCGTCCTCGCCGCTGATCATGCAGTCCGCCGGCCGCGAGCTGGCCGGCCTCGAGGACGGCAAGCGCTGGGTGCACTTCTCGCTCAAGTGACGCCATGTTCGATCTGGCGGAACTTCCGCCACCCTGATTGCCGTGCGTGGAACGGTGACGTACGTTACAGCGCGCCGTCCGCCAGGACGGCGACCCGAACGACCTCCAAGGAGACCGGATGAAGTCCTCGAGAGCCGCCTGGGCGCTGGTGACCGCCAGCGTCCTCATGGCGAGTGCCGCGTGCGGCGGGTCCGACGACGGGGGCTCGAGCGACGCGTCCGGTGCCACCACCGGCGGCGGGGACGGCGGCCTGACGACGCTGACCATGGCCGAGACCCCCGGTGGCCCGTACTCCTTCGTGGCCTACGGCGTCCAGCGCGGGCACTTCGAGGACGAGGGCATCGACCTGCAGGCGCGGGTCAACCCCGGTGGCGGCACCGCCACCGTCCCGGCGCTCGTGCAGGGCGACATGGACGTCCTCGGCCTGGACCTGGTCTCGGCCATCACCAGCATCAACGCGGACCTGCCGATCAAGATGGTCGCCGCCGGCAGCGCCACCTCCGAGGAGGCCGACGGGGACTTCGCCGCGGTCCTGGTCAAGCCCGACAGCCCGATCCAGGGCCCGGAGGACCTCGACGGCGTCCGGATGGGCGTCAACGCGCTGCGCAACGTCAACGACCTGGCGATCGGCCGGATCCGCGACGAGCAGGGCTTCGCCGAGAACGCGATCAGCCCGGTCGAGCTGCCGTTCCCGGAGATCCTCGCCGCCATCACCCGCGGTGACGTGGACGCCGGCATCGTCATCGAGCCGTTCGCGACCATCGGGCAGAACCAGGGCCTGCGGGTCGTGCACCGCCCGTGGGTCGGGATCGAGCCCGGCCTGCAGATCGGCACCATGGTGATGACCGACGAGACCATCGCGCGGGTGGGTGACGACGTGGTGGAGGCCTTCGGGCGCGCCGTGCAGGCGACCGCCGACGACATCCGCGAGGACCCGGAGTCCTTCCGCAAGGCGATGCCGGAGCTGATCGACATCGACCCGGCCCTCGCCGAGAACATCAACCTCATCCAGTGGCGGGGCAAGAACGACCCGGAGTCGATCCAGACCTTCGGTGAGCTGATGGTCAAGTACGGGCTCATCGACGAGGAGATCGACTACGACGCGGCGATCATCGACGACTGATCCCACCATCGACTGACCGGAGGCCCCCGGTGCGGCAACGGCGCCGCACCGGGGGCCTTTCTCTCTCGCGAGGAGCTCCGTGAACCTGCCCACCGGTGGTCCGCAGTTGGTGGACGTGCCCGCCGAGGACGGCGTGCTGCTCGAGGGCCTGCTGTACCCGCCGCCCGCGCAGCCCGTCGCGGCGCTGCTGCACGTGCACGGCAAGGGGGGCAACTGCTACTCCGGCCCGCCGCGGATCCTGCCGCCGCTGGTGGCGCCGGACCGGTTCGTGCACCTCGCGCTCAACCTGCGCTGCCACGACCTCGGCTACAGCCGCCTCCGCAACGCCCCGGGCATCGCCACGGGCGCCGAGGCGACCTACGGCGGCATGTGGGAACGCCTCGACGACGGCCCGCTGGACCTCCGCGCCGGCGTGACCTGGCTGCGGGAGCGGACGGGCCTGCCGGTGTTCGTCGTCGGGCACTCCGCCGGCGGCTACTTCCTCGGGGACATGGCCCCCGGCCCGGAGGTGGCCGGGCGGGTGTTCCTCTCCCCGCTGACCTCCGTGCGGTTCCCGCTGACGGCGTGGTTCGCCGACGACGCGGCCCTGGAGGCGGCCCGGGCGCACGCGCAGGACCTCGTCGACCGCGACCGGGGCCACCTGCTGATCCCCGTGCCCGCCTGGTACTTCGCCATCTCGGCCACCTCCTTCCTGGAACGTCTCGCCGAGCGCCCGGACCGCTGGCTGGACGGGTGCAACGCCTCGTCGTCCCCGCTGCTGCTGGCCTGGGGCGGCGCGGAGACCCGGGCCGGCGCGTGGCGCGACCTCTACGAGCAGATGCGCGTCCCCGACCGCGCCTGCCTCGAGCTGCCCGGGGCGGGGCACGAGTACGGCGGCGCCGAGGCCGCCCTCGCCGCGGAGGTCACCCGCTTCGTCGACGCCCACGTCTGAGATCGCCGGAGATTTCTCGGGCGTCGTGTCGATCCGCGCCCCGGCCGTTCGACGTGTCGGTGAGGGTGGGGTGCACGCCGGTCAGCAGGGCCGGCGCCCCACCGGCGAGGAGGAGACCCCCATGCGCTACATGGTGATCGTCAAGGCGTCCGAGGACAGCGAGCGGGGCGCCATGCCCACCGAGCAGGAGCTCGCCGAGATGGGTGCCTACAACGAGGAGCTGGCCAAGGCCGGCGTCATGCTCGCCGGCGAGGGCCTGCACCCCAGCTCCCGCGGCTTCCGGGTCCGCTACGCGCAGGACGGGAGGACCACCGTGGTCGACGGCCCGTTCGCCGAGACCAAGGAACTGGTGGCCGGCTACTGGATCCTGCAGGTCAGCTCCCGCGAGGAGGTGCTGGAGTGGGTCAAGCGGATCCCCTTCCGCGACGGCGAGGTGGAGGTCCGGCAGGTGTTCGAGGCCGACGAGTTCGGCGAGGCCTACACCCCGGAGCTCCGTGAGCAGGAGGACCGGATCCGGGCCGCCGTGGAGCAGCAGCGGGCCTGAGCGCCCGAGCGTCTGGGCGGGGGCGGCGGTGAGCAGCGGGACGACGACCTCCCGTGTGGTCGAGGCCGTGTGGCGGATCGAGTCCGCCAAGCTCGTCGCCGCCCTCACCCGCGTCACCGGGGACGTCGGGCTGGCGGAGGACCTGGCCCAGGAGGCCCTGGTCGCCGCGCTCGAACGGTGGCCGCGGACCGGCGTTCCCGACAACCCGGCCGCCTGGCTGATGGCCACGGCCAAGCACCGCGCGGTCGACGTCTTCCGGCGCGCGGAGCGGCTGGAGCGCAAGACCGCCGAGCTCGGCCGCGAGCTGGCCGAGGCCGACGAGCCGGACCGGGCCGCGGCGCTGGACGAGGTGGTCGAGGACGACGTCCTGCGGCTGGTCTTCATCGCCTGCCACCCGGTGCTCTCCCGCGAGGCCCGGGTCGCGCTGACCCTGCGGCTGATCGGCGGCCTCACGACCGACGAGATCGCCCGGGCCTTCCTCGTGCCCGAGGCCACCGTCGCGCAGCGGATCGTGCGGGCCAAGCGCACCCTCGCCGCCGCCCGGGTGCCCTTCGAGATGCCCGCCGGCCCCGACTTCGCCGCCCGGCTCTCCTCCGTGCTCGAGGTCGTCTACCTGGTGTTCAACGAGGGCTACGCGGCGACGGCGGGGGAGTCGTGGACCCGGCCCGAGCTCTGCCAGGAGGCGCTGCGGCTCGGGCGCGTCCTCGCCGCGCTGACCCCGGCGGAGGGCGAGGTGCACGGGCTGGTCGCGCTCATGGAGCTGCAGGCCTCGCGGGTGCGCGCCCGCACCGGCCCGGACGGCGAGCCGGTGCTGCTGCCCGACCAGGACCGCGGCCGCTGGGACCACGTGCTCATCGGCCGCGGCCTGGCCGCGCTGCGACGCGCCGAGGGCACCGGGACGGGCCTGGGGCCCTACGGGCTGCAGGCGGCGATCGCGGCCTGCCACGCGCGCGCCCGCACCGCCGAGGAGACCGACTGGGTGCGCATCGCCGCGCTCTACGAGGCGCTGGCCGAGCTGCTGCCCTCCCCGGTGGTCGAGCTCAACCGCGCCGTCGCGGTGTCGCGCGCCTACGGCCCTGCGGCCGGGCTCGAGCTCGTCGACGAGCTCACCGGTGCGCCGGCGCTGCGCGGCTACCACCTGCTGCCCGCCGCCCGTGGGGACCTGCTCCTGCAGCTCGGCCGCGGGCGGGAGGCGCGGCGGGAGTTCGAGCGGGCCGCGTCGCTGACCCGCAACGAGCGGGAACGCGCGCTGCTGCTGCACCGGGCCGCCGGGTGCGGGTGAGCTGCGGTCAGGAGCGCGTGAGTCGCTCGGCGTGCGCCGTCTCCTCCGCCCGCACCGGCGAGGCCGACGCGCCTACCAGCCGCCACGAGGTGCGGACGCCGTCGGGTCCCACGCACTCCCCGCGGGCCAGCGCCTCCTCGACCAGGCCGCGCACCCGCGCCTCGTCCGCCGGGTCGGCCGCGAACAGCACCCGCACCTGCAGGTGGTCACCGTCGCGAGCCGCCGCGGTGTGGTGCGGCGCGAGCGGGCAGGGCGGGTCGTGGGTCCAGCTGCCGCAGAGGGCGATCGTGACCGCGCCGCCGGGAGCCCGCTCGTCGCCGCCGGCCGGCAGGTCCAGGACGGCGTCGTGGGCGAAGGCGCGGCGCTCGGCGGGCACGGGCGGAGCGTGCGCCGCGGACGGCGGGGTGTCCACCGTAGCTCCGCCCGCACGTCATACAGAACGAGGTCGTTTCGTAGACTGGCGGTCGGGTGGCGACCCGGGCTGACGGGGGGCCCGGGTCCCCACCGTCAGTCGGGGAGGCCGCCGAGCCGGGTCAGCAGGGCCCGCGCGAACGCCTCGGCAGCGGGGTCCACCGGTCCGGCGGCAGCGGCCCGCAGCCACGCGGCGAGCGGGGCCGCGAGCGCCGGCGACAGCGCCGTGATCCAGGGGGCTGTCCCGGCCCGTGCCTCCGCCACGTGCTCGGTGCCGCCGCCGGGCAGGTGGGCGACCACCTCTGGCCGGCTGGCCAGCAGCCCGCCGGCCCGCCAGTCGCCGGGGGTCGTGCGGGCGGCCAGCTCCTCCAGGCGGGTCGCCGCGGTGCGCAGCAGTTCGTCGGGGTCCACAGGGGGATGCTGCCCGACGCGGGCGGGGTTGGGCCGAGGGTGCCGACGGGTAGTCCGCGGTCCCGTCCGTCCGTGTCCCGGAGTCGCCCGTGGGCTCGTCCGACTCGTCCGTGCCCGAGCTGCAGACCATGCCGCTGGGCCTCTACGACGTGGTGCAGCTGGCGATCCTGGGCGCCGGGTTCGCGCTGTTCGCCTACCTCCTCTACTCCTGGGCCAGCCGGGACGAGGTCTCGGCCCGCTACCGGCCCTCGGCGTACGCCGCCATCTGCCTGGCTGCCGTGGCGACGGTGGCCTACCTCCTGCTGTACCTCGACTGGGATGGCGGGTTCCGGCTCGAGGGCGGTGTGTACGTGCCCACGGAGGAGGCGCGGACCACGGAGAGCACCCGCTACATCGACTGGTCGGTCACGGTGCCGCTGCTGACCGTCGAGCTGCTCGCCGTCTGCTCGATCGCCGGCGCGGCTGCCCGCCGGCTGCGGTTCACCACGATGGCGGCGGCGTTCCTGATGATCGTCACCGGCTACGTGGGCGCGCAGGTCGTCGACCAGGGCCGCGACACCCTCGCCCTCGTCGTCTGGGGCCTGGTCAGCACGGCCTTCTTCGCCTACCTGTACGTGGCGCTCATCGGCGCGGTGCGCCGGTCGCTGCCCACGATGGGGACCGAGCCCGCGGCGAGCCTGCGCAACGCGACGATCGTGCTGTTGAGCAGTTTCGGCATCTACCCGCTGGTCTACGCCGTCCCCGTGTTCGTGGACGTCACCCCGGCCTGGTTCACCGCCATGCAGATCGGCTACTCGGCGGCCGACGTGGTGGCCAAGATCGGCTTCGGCGTGCTCGTGCACAAGGTGGCCAAGCTGCGCACCGCCGAGGACGTGGCCGCGGGCGTCGACACCCATCCCGAGCCGGTGTGGTCGAGCAACGTGCACAAGAGCGACGGCGTGCTGGCCGAGTTGGGGCGGGTGTCGCCGGCGGCGGCCGACCGGCTGCGCGGAGACGGTCCTCACGACCCGGGCCGGGACGACGGGGCGCGGCCAGGGGAGGCCTGACCGGCGGTGGCAGGCCGGACGGCGGCGGGTCCGGTCGCACCCCTGGCGGCGGCCACCGCCGTGTCGCTCGCCGTCGCGATCCTCGGGCTGGCCGTCGGGCTGGTGGTCCCAGGCGGGTGGGGTCACGGCGCGCAGGCGGTCCTCGTCGCCGGGCTGCTCCTGGGGCTGCCGCACGGCGCGGTCGACCACGTCCTCCTCGCCGCGCGGCTGGGGCGGTCGGTCGGTCGGCAGGTGGCCGTCACCGGCGGGTACGCCGCGCTCGCCGCCTCGGCCTGGTTGCTCTTCCGCGCCTTCCCCGGTCCGGGCCTCGCCGTCTTCGTCGCCGTGTCGGTCTGGCACTTCGGCAGCGGGGAGACCGCCGTGGCCGACCTGCGTGCCGGGCGGCCGGTGCGGCGCCGGGTGCCTGCGGCGGTGGTCCTGGGATCGGTGGTCCTGCTCGTCCCGCTGGCCCGCCCGTCCCCGCTGACGGCGGAGGTGGTCGCGGCCGTGCTCCCCGGCGCCGCCGCGGACCGGACTCTGCTCCCGCCGGTGGTCGTCCCCGCGGTCGTCGTGGCCGCCGTGGGGCTCGCGGCCCTGTTCCTGGTCCGCAGACGACGGCTGGAGGCGCTGGAGGTGGCGGTGGTACTGGCGGTGGCCCTCGTACTGCCGCCGGCGGCTGCGCTCGGGCTCTGGTTCGGCACCTGGCACTCGGTGCGGCACGTGGCGCGGGTGGTCGCTGAGGACCTGACCGGCGGTCCAGCCGTCGCCTTGTGCCGCTTCCTGCGGGCAGCGGCCTTGCCCACCGGGGCCGCCCTGGGCGCACTGCTCGTGGTGTGGATGACCACGGACGGCGGCCACGGCCTCGTCGCCGCCCTGCTGCCGGTGCTGGCCGCGCTGACCCTGCCGCACACGCTGGTCGTGGCCTGGCTGGACCGGGTGCAGGATCAGGCGGGCTCGCGGCGCATCGGCACGTGCGGGATCCCGTCCTCGACGTAGCCGGGACCGCTGCGCCGGAAGCCGAACCGCTCGTACCAGCCCTCCAGGTGGGCCTGCGCGCCGAGCGTGATCGGGTACCCCTCGCACAGGTCGATGCCAGCGCGGATGAGGCCGGCGGCCAGCCCGCGCCCGCGGTGCGTCGCCGCGGTCGCGACCCGCCCGATCGCGCGGGTGCCGCCGTCGTCCAGCACCCGGATGGTGGCCGCGACCGCGCCGTCGTCCTCGAACCACAGGTGCACCGTCGCGGGCTCGGCGTCCCGGCCGTCCAGCTCCGGGTAGGGGCACTGCTGCTCCACCACGAACACGTCGACCCGCAGCCGGCACAGGGCGTAGACCTCGAACGGGGTGAGCTCGGCGAAGCGGGCGGTGCGCATGGGCAGGGTCGGAGCGGGGGGCACGACGTCAGTTGTAGCCCACGCCGCGGCGGCCGTCCGTGGTACACCTTCTGGTCAGGTATGGCTTGCCTATCTTCGGAGGCGTGTGCGTGAACAGGCTCGGGCGGACGACTGCTGCGGCACTGACCCTCGCGGGGGTGCTCAGCGGCTGCGGTTCGGAAGCCGCGGGCGACGCGGAGACGCTGACCGTCTACAGCGCCCAGCACGAGAGCCTGGTCCGCACCATGCTCGAGGACTTCACCGCCGAGACCGGCATCGAGCTGGAGTTCCGCGACGCGAACGACGCCGAGCTCGCCAACCAGATCGTCCAGGAGGGAGAGGCGTCGCCGGCCGACGTCTTCCTCACCGAGAACAGCCCGTCGATCGACATCCTGGACGACGAGGGGCTGCTCGCGCCGCTGGACCAGGCGACCCTCGACCAGGTCGGGCAGCCGTACCGGCCGGCGTCGGGCACCTGGACCGGCTTCGCCGCCCGCTCCACCGTGCTGGTCTACAACCCGGCGCAGCTGCCCGAGGCCGAGCTGCCCGCCTCGATCCTCGACCTCGCGGACCCGCGGTGGGAGGGCCGCGTCGGCATCGCCGCCGGCGGGCCGGACTTCCAGGCGATCGTCAGCGCCGTCCTCGCGCTGCGCGGTGAGGACGCCACCCGCGCCTGGCTCGCGGGCCTCGAGCGCAACGCCTCCGTGTACCAGAGCAACACCGCGGTCATGGTCGCCGCCGACGAGGGCGAGATCGACGCCGGCGTCATGTACCACTACTACTGGTACCGCGACCAGGCCGAGAACGCGCTCAAGGGCGACGACGCGCGGCTGCACTTCTTCCGCAACCAGGACCCGGGCGCCTTCGTCAGCGTCTCCGGGGCCGGCGTGCTGGCCTCCTCCGACCAGCCGGAGCAGGCGCAGCAGCTGGTCGCCTACCTCACCAGCCCGGAGGCCCAGCAGAAGCTGGCCGAGAGCTCCGCGCTGGAGTACGCCGTCGGGAACGGCGTCGCCTCCGCCGACGTGCTGCCGCCGCTCGCGGACCTGCAGGCGCCGGACGTCGACCCGGGGTCGCTGGACCAGCAGCGGGTCACCGAGCTCATGCAGGAGGTGGGGCTGCTCTGAGCGCTCCCGCACCGCCCGCTCCCGCGACGCCGACCCGGCCGGCCGTCCCGGGGCGAGGCCGCCCGCGCTCCGCGGTGCGCCGCACCCCGGTCACGCTGGTGCTCGCCGCGGCCGTCGCCGCGCTGACCCTGCTGCCGCTGGCCTACATCGTCGTCTCGACCGTCGAGGTGGGCTGGAGCGGCATCCAGGAGCTGGTGTTCCGGCCGCGGGTGGGGGAGCTGCTGTGGAACACCGCCCGGCTGGCCGGCGGGACGGTGCTGCTGTGCGCCGTCCTGGGGGTGGGCGCGGCGTGGCTGGTCGAGCGGAGCGCCCTGCCCGGACGGCGGGCCTGGCACGTGCTGCTGGTCGCGCCGCTGGCGGTGCCGGCGTTCGTCAACAGCTACGCGTGGATCTCGCTGCTCCCGGGGCTGGACACCTACGCCGGTGCGCTGCTGGTCGTGACGCTGTCGTACTTCCCGTTCGTCTACCTGCCGGTGGTCGCCGCCTTCCGTGGGCTGGACCCGGCCCTCGAGGAGACCGCCCGCGGCCTGGGCCTGTCCGGCTGGGCGGTGTTCCGGCGGGTGCAGCTGCCCCAGCTGCGGGTGGCGCTGCTCGGCGGCAGCCTGCTGGTCGCGCTCCACGTGCTGGCGGAGTTCGGCGCCCTGCAGATGCTGCGCTACGCGACCTTCACCACCGCGATCTACGACCAGTACCGGGCGACCTTCAACGGGCCGGGCGCCACCACGCTGGCCGGCGTCCTCGTGCTGCTGTGCCTCGCGCTGCTGCTGGCCGAGGTGCGGCTGCGCGGCCGGCACGGCTACGCCCGCACCGGCGCGGGCGTGGCCCGGCCCGGCCGGCCGGTGCGGCTGGGCGCGCTCACCGTCCCCGCGCTGCTGGGCCTGACCGCCCTGGTCGGGCTCTCGCTGGCGGTGCCGCTGGGCAGCCTGGCCACGTGGCTGGTCCGCGGCTCGTCCACCGACCCGGAGGTGGGCGCCCTGGTCGCCACCACGGGGACGACGCTCGGGCTGGCCGCCGCGGCCGCCGCCGTCACCACCGCGATGGCGCTGCCCACCGGCTGGCTGGCGGTGCGCGCCCGCGGCCGGGTGGCGACGCTGCTGGAGCGCAGCACCTACCTGGGCAGCTCGGTGCCGGCGATCGTCATCGCGCTCGCGCTGGTCACCATCGCCATCGACGTGACGCCGTGGATCTACCAGACGGTGCCGGTGCTGCTGGCCGCCTACGCGATCCTGTTCCTGCCGCGGGCGATCGTCACCGTGCGCTCCGCGGTGGAGCAGTCGCCCCGGCTCTACGACGACGTGGCGGCGTCCCTCGGCTCCTCGGCTCCGGACCGGCTGCGCCGGGTGACGCTCCCGCTGCTCGCGCCGGGCATCGGCGCCGGCGCCGCGCTGGTGTTCCTCGCGGTGGTCACCGAGCTGACCGCCACTCTGCTGCTCGCCCCCACCGGGACGACGACGCTGGCGACGGCGTTCTGGTCGGCCAGCAGCGCCCTGGAGTACGGGGCGGCCGCGCCCTACGCCGTCGTCATGGTGCTGCTGTCGGCGCCGGCCACCGTCCTGCTGTCCCGAGACGTCCGTAGAGGTCTGACCACATGAGTTCGCTGACCGTCACCGGTGTGACGAGGTCCTACGGGTCGACCCCGGTGCTCACCGGCGTCGACCTGCACGTGCGCGAGGGCGGCCTCACCGCGCTGCTGGGCCCCTCGGGGTGCGGCAAGACGACGCTGCTGCGGCTCATCGCCGGCTTCGACGACCCCGACACCGGCACGATCGAGCTCGGCGGGCGACTGGTCGCCGGGCCCGGCCGCAGCGTCGCCGCGCGCCGCCGGCGGATCGGGTTCGTGCCGCAGGAGGGCGGGCTGTTCCCGCACCTGAGCGTCGCGGGCAACGTCGCCTTCGGCCTGCCGCGTCGGCAGCGCCGCGACCCCGGCCGGGTGGCGGAGCTGCTCGCCCTCGTCGGCCTCGACGCAGGCCTGGCGCTGCGCTCGCCGCACCAGCTCTCCGGCGGCCAGCAGCAGCGCGTGGCGCTGGCCCGCGCACTGGCGCCCCGGCCCTCCCTGGTGCTGCTCGACGAGCCGTTCTCCTCCCTCGACGCGTCGCTGCGGGAGGAGACGCGGCAGGCGGTGGCCGAGGCGCTGACCGCCTCGGGGGCGACCGCGGTGCTGGTCACCCACGACCAGGCCGAGGCGCTGTCGATGGCCGACGAGGTGGCCGTCCTCCGCGGCGGCCGGCTGGTGCAGCTGGCCGATCCGCGCACCCTCTACCGCAGCCCCCTCGACCTCGACGTCGCGACCTTCGTGGGCGAGTCCGTCGTCCTGGACGCCGAGGTCCGCGGCGGGCAGGCGCACTCGGTGCTCGGCGTCCTGCCCCTGGACCGGTCGTGCCCGGACGGGCCCGCGCGGGTGCTGCTGCGGCCCGAGCAGCTGCGGCTGGGCGTCCCCGGTGCGGGCGGCCCGACGGCGCGGGTGGCCGGGGTGGACTTCTTCGGCCATGACGCCCGGGTCCGGCTGGAGCTGCACGCCGGTCCCGCGTTCAGCGCCCGGCTGGAGGGCCGGGACCTGCCGTCGGCGGGGGACGACGTGTCGGTGCGCGTCGTCGGCGCCGGGCTGCCGTTCCCCGTGGGCGGGGTCGTGCAGACGGCTTAGGCATGCCTAAGCTCACCCGCGTGGACCTCTTCCTCTTCTCCGTGGACCCGACGTGGAGCGCCGACGTGGTCGCCGCCGGCGCGGCCGGCATCGTCGTCGACTGGGAGCGCCGCGGGAAGTACCGCCGGCAGGCCGGCGAGGGCACCCAGATCAACGCCGACACCCCCGCGGACCTCAGCCGCATGCGGGCCGCCACCGACGGGCGGCTGCTGTGCCGGCTCAACGGGTACGGCCCCTGGACGGCGGCCGAGGTCGACGACGCGGTGGCCCGCGGCGCGGACGAGCTCATGCTGCCGATGGTCCGCACGACCGAGGAGGTCGACCGCACCCTGGACCTCGTCGCCGGACGCTGCGGCCTGGGCATCCTGATCGAGACGCAGGACGCCGTCGCCCGTGCCGACGAGCTGGCCCGGCGGCCGCTGTCGCGGGTCTACGTGGGCCTCAACGACCTGCGCATCGACCGCGGCGCGACGCAGCTGTTCACCCCGCTGGTCGACGGCACCGTGGACGCCGTCCGCGCCACGGTCACCGACCGGCCCTTCGGCGTCGCTGGGCTGACCCTGCCCGGGGGCGGGTTCCCCGTGCCGGGGATGCTGCTGGCCGCCGAGCTGCTCCGCATGGACACCGGGTTCACCTTCCTGCGCCGCTCCTTCATCGCCGACATGGCCGGCCGCGACCCGTTCGTCGAGGTGCCGCGGCTGCACGCCGCGCTGGACGACCTGCGCGCCGCCACCCCCGAGGAGGCCGCCGGACGGCGGGCCGCCTTCGTGGCCGCGGTGACCGGCGTCCCGGAGGCGCAGCCGGCGTGAGGGCGCTGGTCACCGGCGCCGGGGGCTTCGTCGGCCGCCACCTGGTCGTCCGGCTGCGGTCCGAGGGCTGGGACGTCGTCCCGCTGACCCGGGCCCGGGCCGACCTCGCCGACCCGCTGGCCGCGGCAGCGGCGGTGCGGGACGCCGACCCCGACGTCGTCTTCTCCCTCGCCGCCGGCCGGGCGAAGGCGACGGCCGCCGAGCGGGCGGCCACGGTTGCGGTCAACACCAGCCCGTGGCTGGTCGACTCCCTGCCGGACCGCTGCCGCGCCGTGGTGCGGCTGGGCTCATCCACCGAGTACGGCGCCGGCGCGGCGCCGCTGACCGAGGACGCCCCGCTGCGGCCCCGCGGCTTCTTCGGCGCCACCAAGGCCGCCGGCTCGCTGCTGCTGCAGGCCGCCGGCGCCGAGCGCGGGGTGCGGACGGCGGTGCTGCGGGCGTTCCAGGTGTACGGCCCCGGGGACCACCCGACGCGGCTGGTCCCCGTGGTGCTGGCGGCGGCCCGCAGCGGCGCCGTCGTCCCGCTGCCGGCACGGGTCAGCCGGCGGGACTGGGTGTGGGTCGGCGACGTCGTCGACGCCTGCCTGCGCGCCGCGCTCGCCGACGACCTGCCGCCGGGGCAGGTGCTCAACATCGGCACCGGCGTGCAGACCGCCACCGAGGAGCTCGTCGCGGTCGCCGCGCGGGTCACCGGCCGGCCGATCGCCACAGCGCCGGGTGCGCACCCGGGGCGGGACTGGGACACCGACTGCTGGGTCAGCGACCCGTCGCTCGCCGCGGCGCTGCTGGGCTGGACGCCGACCGTGGACCTGGCCGAGGGCCTGGCGCTGACGTGGGCTGCCGGGGGATGAGCGGGCCGCGCGTCGCCGTCGTCGTCCCCGTGTACCGCAACGAGGCGACGCTGGCCCCGCTCGCGCAGCGGGTGGCCGCCGCGCTGGCCGGCCGGGACTGGCGGCTGCGGCTGGTCATCGACGCCTCGCCCGACGACAGCGTGCGGGTCGCCTCGGCGCTCAGCGCCGCCGACCCCCGCGTCGCGGTCTCCGGGCTCACCGTCAACGGCGGCCAGCACGCCGCGCTGGCCCACGGCCTCGCGGCCGAGCCCGACGCCGACGTCTGGGTGTGCCTCGACGCCGACCTGCAGGACCCTCCGGAGGCGGTGCCGGTACTGCTGGACCGGCTCGCCCTCGGCGACGTCGACGCCGTCTTCGCCGGACGCCGCGGCGCCTACGAGTCGGCGGCCCGCCGGCTGAGCGGGACGGTGCACCGCCGGCTGGCCGCCCGGCTCACCGGGCTGCCGCCGGACGCCGGCGCCTTCCTCGCCATGGGTCCGGAGGTGCGGGAGGCGGTCGTGGCGGCCGTGCTCGGCGGCGGTGCGCCGAGCGTCGTGCTGGCCGTCGGCGCCACCCGCCGGCCGGTCACGAGCGTGCCCGTGGCGCGGGACCGGCGGCCGGAGGGCCGCTCCGCCTGGAGCAGCCGGGACCGCCTCGCACAGTCGGCCCGCTCCCTGGTGTGGGCCCTGCGGCAACGCCGCTGACCTGCTCGAGAGGCTTCGCTCGGCGGCTGCGGTGGCCGGGCGGCACAGCCGCGCGCCGCGACGGTGGTGACGCGACCCCAGTGCCGCGCCCGCGAGGGCCTCCTGGCGCGGCGACGTGGAGGGCATCTCCGTAGCCTCCGCAAGACGCCTTCGTGATCTGTGGACATGGCTCTGAGCTGGGGATTCGGGTGGTCTGCGCCTTCTCGCCGGGATAGACTTCGAACACGTGATCGAAGGCGGCGGGAGGTGTCGTGGACGGCTTGTCGTCGGTGCTGGACGCCCTCGCCGGCGACGACCTCCACGCACTGTCTGACGGGGAGCTGCTGGACCGCACCGCCGCGCTCGTTGCGTCCCGCAAC
Source organism: Geodermatophilus sp. SYSU D01186 (assembly GCF_054050215.1). Classification (NCBI taxonomy): domain Bacteria; kingdom Bacillati; phylum Actinomycetota; class Actinomycetes; order Geodermatophilales; family Geodermatophilaceae; genus Geodermatophilus; species Geodermatophilus sp. SYSU D01186. Next base: position 42,006 of record NZ_JBJGYW010000031.1, read on the forward strand.
CGCCTGGACGCCGAGCTGGCCCGCACCGTGCGCACCGCCGACGCCCGCCAGGCCGCCGAGCACGACGGGCTCAAGAGCATGCAGTCGTGGTTGCGCGGGCACGCCCGGTTGTCCGGCACGGCCGCGGCGCGGGTGGTGCGCGGCGGGCGGGCGCTGGCGCAGCTGCCGGCGCTCGCGGAGGCCTGCGCCGCCGGAGATGTCACGGCCGAGCAGGTCGCCGTGATCGCACCTGTCGTGAGCGCGGAGCGACGGGCCGCCGCCGAGAAACAGGGCGTGGACCTCGCCGAGGTCGATATCGCCCTGACCTCCGTGGCCAAGGATCTGCCGTACCAGAAGCTGACCCTGGCCGTGGCGCACTACCTGGCCCGGCTGGAGCCCGACGGGGCCGAGCCCGATCCCACCGAGACCCGGGCGGTGTGGCTCGCCCGGCACGCCGACGGCGGCCTCACCGCCCGGGTCGAGCTGGACGCCGTCGGCGGGGAGAGGTTCTGCACCGCCCTGGAGGCCCTGGTGCAGGCCGGCCGCGGCGCCGGGGACACCCGCACCCGCGCCCAGCAGCTGGGCGATGCGCTGGTGCAGCTGTGCGACCTGCAGTTGGCCGCCGGTGGGCTGCCGGTGCTGCGCACGGTCAAGCCGCAGGTGATGGTGCGCATCGACCTGGCCGACCTGATCGACCCGAAGGCCGCCCCCGGCGCCGGGGAGACCGGCTTCGGGGCCGCGATCTCCGCCGCCCGCGCCCGGTGGCTGGCCTGCGACGCGGCCGTCTCCCGGATCGTGATGACCCCCGACGGCACCCCGCTGGACCTCGGCCGCGACAAACGCGTCGTGCCCCCGCACCTGCGCAAGGCGGTGGAGGCCCGCGACCGGGGATGTGTGTTCACCGGCTGCCAGGCGCCCACCTTCTGGTGCGACGTGCACCACCTGCGGGAGTGGATCAACGGCGGCGAGACGTCACTACAGAACTCCGCGTTGCTGTGCGAGCGGCACCACACCAAGGTCCACCACGGCTTCCGCGTTCAGCGACAACCCGACGGCCGCTGGCGCACCTGGCGACCCGACGGCACCGAGATCGTGATCGGCCCACCACTGCTCACCGCCGCATGACACCGCCGACGCGGACAGCGCGAACCGGTGTGCCCCACCGCGCGTCCGGCTCAGCGCTCCCAGAGCTGCACGACGAGGTCGGTCTTGCCGGCGGGGAAGGACCGTTCGTCGGTCATCCGGAGCCCGGCGGACGCGAGGATCTCGTCGTCGTCGGTGGGCACCGGGGCGCCGTCGATGATCCGGCGCACCAACCACACCCGGTCGGCCGAGTCCGGTGCGTCGTCCGGGGGCAGGACCACGTCGGCCCGCAGTTGCGGCGCGGTCGTCCGGACGTAGTGGTCCAGCCCGGTCGCCGACCGCTGGTCGGCCGCCACGACCGGCTCGCCGGGACGGTGCTGCGCAGCGAGGTAGGCCACCACCTCGTCGGCGCGCTCACGCGGCTCTCGAACGGCCAGCGGCGAGCTGGCCAGCAGGGCGCAGGCCACCAGGAGAGCGGCCACCGGTGCCCGCGCGGTCCGCGGTACCGCCATCGCGCCGGCGGCGGCGAGCACGCCGAGCCCGAGCAGCCCGGCGAGCAGGTAGCGGGGCAGGTACACCGGCCGCACCAGCTCGGCGCCGAGCAGCAGCAGGAGCGGGACCAGCACCCAGCAGGTCCCGACGACGCGCAGACCGGGCGCTCGCACCGCCCCGAGCACGGCCAGCCCCACAGCGAGGTACAGCAGGGGAGTCCGGCCCCCGGCCCACGCCTCGACGGCGAGGTCGGCCAGCGTGCCGCCGGTGTCCCGCAGGTGCTCGGCGTTGCGGGCCCCGGTGCCGTTGAGCAGGTTGACCGCCACCAGCCCGGCGGCCGGGACGACGGCGGCCGCCCCGATGAGCACGACCGGCAGTGCCCGCCGGCCACGCAGCAGCAGTGCGGCCACGACGAACGCAGCCAGCACCGTGACCGCGTACCAGTGCATCAGCCCCATGCCGGCGCCGGCCAGGCCGAACAGCAGCAGCCCGCGCGGCGCCCCCTGCAGCCACCGCACCAACCCCAGCGCCGCGCCGCCGGTGGCCAGCACGACCAGTCCGTAGCTGCGGGCCTCCACCGCCTGCTCCAGCACCAGCGGGCTGGCCGCCAGCACCACGCCGGCCAGCACGCCCACCGACCGGGACGCCAGCCGGGTGACCGCCCGGGTCACCAGCGCCAGCCCGCCCGCGGTGGCCAGCAGCGACAGCACGCGCAGCGAGGTGTCCCCGCCGAGGCCGGGCAGCGAGGCCCACGCGTGCACGACCAGGTAGTAGGGGGCGTTGTACGACGGTGGCACGTCGACCAGGTAGCTCGTCGTCCCCCTGCCGCCGACGACCGCGGCGACGATCTCCCGGAACGGCAGCCGTCCGACCTCCGCCGTGAACAGCTCGTCGAACCACAGGCCGTGCCCCGGCAGCAGGAGCACCGTGCCGAGGACGGCGACCACCAGGGGCGGCAGCAGTTCGACCGGCGTCCACCGCGTGCGGGTCCGGCGAGCCTCCCGTGGCGGTGCGGCATCCACGACCACCGGCGAGCTCACGAGGCGCAGGTTAGGCGACCGGCCGCCGGAGGTCCTCGACCGTCCACCGCGGCACGCGGCGTCGGGCCCGGCTGAGGAGGGTGGATGTGCGCAGCGGACGAGCCCGACCCGTGTCGCGGTGGACCGGGTCCCGCGCCGCCGGCGTCCTCCGACGTGGTGGCGGCCCGGTTCCGGAAGCAGCCGCGCCGCGACACCTCGCACGAGCTCGCCGTCCGGCGGGGACTGCACGCCCGGGGCGTGCGCTTCCGCGTCGACGTCCGGCCCGGTCCCGAGACCCGGGCGCGCGGGGACATCGTGTGGAAGGGCCGGCGCCTCGTCGTCTTCCTCGACGGCTGCTTCTGGCACGCCTGCCCGGCCTGCGGACACCTGCCGCGGGCGAACCGGGAGTGGTGGATGGCCAAGCTCGCCGGCAACGTCGCCCGAGACCGCCGCACCGACGCCCGCCTCAGGGCGGCCGGCTGGCGGGTCCTCCGGTTCTGGGAGCACGAGGAGCCGGACGCCGTCGTGGAGGCCATCTGCCGGGCGCTCGGGCACCGGGGGACGCACCCCCCCGGGTGAACGAGGCGTCCTCGACCCGGCACCGCCGGATCCGTCCGGCCAGGATCCGTGCCGTGCGTGCGCTCCGCAGCCACGGGCTCGTCCTGTTCGTGTTCGGCATCCCGTTCCGGCTGCTGACCGGGTCGACGCTCATCGACCACGGCAAGGGTCGGCGCGACGTCCACCGCGTCGCCGAGGCGCTGCGGGACTGAGCGGAGTCCCCGGTCAGCGCTCCCCGTTCTCCGGCGGCGAGTCCTGCCTCGCGTGCGCCCGCTGCCAGAACGGGACGGCGATCCACCACCACGCCAGCAGGGCGGCCACGATCCCCGTGGTCACCCACGCCAGGGTCAGGTCGAAGACCACGTCGGTCACGAGCAGCACGGCCGAGCAGATCGCGATCGCCAGCACGATGAGCCCGAGGAACGCCGACCGGTGGCTGCGCCGCAGGAGGTTCTCCTTGTCGTGCTGCCGGAACAGCACGCGGTGCTGGGCGGCGGGTGCGATCAGCAGCCCGGTCGTGATCGCGGCGGCCAGCAGGGTCACGAAGTAGACGTCCCGCTGGAACTCGGTCAGGTCCGCGCCCCCCTGCTGGAACGGGACGACAAGCAGGAACGCGAAGAGGAACTGCACCCCGGGCAGGGCAACCCGCAGCTCGTTGAGCAGCTCCAGAAGCTCCCGGTCGACCCGCTCCTTGCGGCTCTCGCCCGTCGACCCGCCGTCGTGCTGCGCTGCCCGCGTCTCCGCCATGCCGCCTCCCGCCCGACGTGTTCATCCGGCGTTCACCTGGCTGGTGATGCTGCCCCCAACCGGGCCCGGGTATGCCGCGGGGACCGCCCGTCCACCCGGGCGGGTGAGGAGAGCGCGATGTCGACGTGGACACCGATGGAGCCGAACCTCGGCGGCGAGGACGACGGCATCCCGGCCGCCGACCCCGGGGCGGGCGCGCCACCACCGGCCGAGGGCTTCGGCGTCGGGGGAGAGGAGCCCGACCGGCCCGAGGAGGCGCCGCCCCCGGACCAGGACGGCGGCCGGTCGAGCGATCCGCCGTTCCGGACGCCGGACCCCGGGGACGTCGGCCGCAGCTGACCGGGTGCGATCAGCGCCTCGGACCGTCGGTGTCGCGGCCGGGCGGCACGGTCCGGGTCGACGGGGCTCCCGGAACGTGGCGGGACGGGGACGTCAGCGCTGGGCGACACCCCGGGCGACCTCGCTGGGCCGTTGCTGCTCCCCGGCGTAGGAGCTCACCGCCACGAGGGCACCGGTCAGGGCCGGCACGACCCACTGCAGGCGGTCCAACTGCTCCTGGGCGGCGGCGACCTCCGTCCTGACCGCCTTGGTGCGCCTGGCCGGCTTGGTGCCCGACCGCGACGGCACGGCCCCGGCGTTGGACACCGTCTGACCCAGGACCCGGCTGTAGGCGGTCACGCCGAGCGCGGCCAGCGTCAGGGCGGTCTTGAGCACGCTCATGCCGGCGACGCCCTGCTGGCGGGCCACGCGGCCGCGGTTGCCGAGCAGTTGACCGACGCTGCCGGTGAGGTGGGCGCCGATCGCCACCGCGTTGACCGGGGTCCAGCGGTCCCACCCCGCGTTGGCCACCCGCCCCGTGGCGCGGTCCCCGCCGGCCTCCGCGGCCGCGGCGTTGAGGGCGACGGCGTTGGCGAGGGTGCCGCCGAACCAGGCGGACAGGCCGACGTCGTGCAGGGTGCGGGAGAGGGTGTTGCGAGCCATGGCTGCGCTCCGGGGGGACGAGGTCGAGGGAGTTCCGGGATACCCGGGTGTCCGGCTCCCACACCGGTTGCGCACAACGGAGCCGGTGGTCAGCTCCCGTACCGCACGGCCGCCCGCTGTCGCGCCTTGGCGGCCTCGACCGCGCGGTCCTTCGGCGGCGCCGTCGTCACCAGGGTGCCCAGCAGCCGGGCCGATGCCTCGGCCACCTCGGCGACGGCGCGGTCGAACGCCTCGACGTTGGCGCGCGACGGCCGGGTCGTGCCGCTGATCTTCCGTACGTACTGCAGCGCGGCGGCCTGGACCTCCTCGTCGGTCACCGGGGGCTCGAAGTTGGCCAGCGGTCGGATGTTCCGGCACATGGCCCGCAGCGTAGGAGCGGCCGGGGACACCCGGCAGCCCCCTCGGCTCGGCTCAGGCGGCGAAGCCGGCCCGGTCGATCTTCCGGTGGTACCGGGTGCCGAGCATGCCGCCGACAACGGCGCCGACCAGCGTGATCACGACCATGGCGACCAGGGTGAGGATCCCGGCCGTGGTGGCGGTGCCCTCGTCGATCGGGATGCGCGGCAGGTTGAGCGCCTCGAGCACGTTGTACTCGCGGCCCAGCAGGTACCCGGCGACCGACAGCACCACGACGACGAGCAGCCCGATCAGCCAGACGGCGATGCCCTGCCGCAGCCCGTCGAACCGGGCCATGCGCCCGGCCACGTACCCGCCGGCGAGGTAGGCGAGGAAGAGCACGACCAGCAGCGCGATCGCGCCGGCCAGCCCGATGGTGTCGGCCTGCGCCGTGGCGTCGTCCGTTGACTCCAGACCCTGGGTGAGGCCGAGGGCGACGCCGGCGGCCGACAGCAGCGCGATGAGCAGCACCGCCAGCCCGTTGGCCGACAGCCACCCGAAGAACGCCGCCCCCCACTTGACGCCGCCGAACCGGGAGCGCTGGGCGGCCACCGCGTCGCGGGCCAGGCCCCGGGTCGCCGAGGCGCCGTCGCGGGTGGCGTCGTGGTCGTGGGCGGTCCGGTCGCTGCTGGCCATGGGCCCCTCCTCCGGGCGGGTCCGCGCCCACCGGCGCGGGGACGTACCGGTCGGTTCCCGCGCCCGATCGGCGCAAACAGCGGTCACCCGCCGGGAGGAGGGGCACCATCGGAACCGACCGGGGAGGGGTGCGATGACGGTCCTGCTGGTCGACGTGGCCAACGTGCTCGGCGCCCGTCCCGACGGCTGGTGGCGCGACCGCGCCGGCGCGACCACCCGCCTGCTGCGGCGCCTGGCCCCCCTCGCCGGCCGCCGGGTGGACGCGCCGGGCGGCGGCACGCTGCTGGTCCGGGAGCTCGTGGTGGTCGTCGAGGGGGCGGCGCGCGACGTCCGCGTGCCCGACGGCGTCACCGTGGTGCGCGCCCCCGGCAGCGGCGACGACGCCCTCGCCGACCGCGCCGCCCTGCTCGCCGCCCAGGGCGTCCCCCTGCTGGTGGTCACCGCCGACCGCGGCCTGCGGGCGCGGCTGCCGGAGGGCGCGGCCGTCACCGGCCCGGGCTGGCTGTACGACGCGCTGCCCGACGGCCCCGCATGAGCGCCGCGCGGCGAGGGTAGGGGCCGGTGCACGTCGAGCCGGGGCGGTCCAGCGCAGCACGGTGCCCTCGGCCCCAGCCCGAGGAGACCCATGCCGCCGCCTGACGCCCTGACCGTCCTCGTCACCGGCGCCTCCAGTGGCATCGGCCGCGCGACGGTGCACGACCTGGCCGGCCGCGGCGCCCGCCTGGTGCTCGTCGCCCGGGGCCGCGGCCCGCTGGAGGAGGCCGCGGCGGAGGCGCGGGAGCGGGGCGCCGCGGAGGTGCTCGTCTGCCCCGCCGACGTCACCGACGCCGACGCGCTGCAGCGGGTGGTCGACACCGCGCTCGACCGGTTCGGCCGGCTGGACGTCGTCGTCCACGCGGCGCAGACGATGGCCTACGGGCGCATCGAGGACGTGCCGCGGGAGGTCTTCGAGGCCGTCGTGGACACCGGCGTGCACGGCACCGCGAACGTCGCCCGGTCCGTGCTGCCGGTGTTCCGCCGCCAGAGGGCCGGCCACCTGGTGGTGGTCAACTCGCTGCTCGGGTCGGTCACCGCACCCCAGATGGGCACCTACGCGGCGGCCAAGTGGGGCCAACTGGCCCTCGTGCGCACCCTGCAGCAGGAGATCCGGGACGCCCCCGGGGTGCACGTCTCCGCGGTCGCCCCTGGCGGGGTCAACACCCCGATCTACTACCAGGGCGCGACGTGGGCGGGCAGCACCGGACGGCCGCCCCCGCCGGTCTACACGGCCGAGCGTGTGGCCCGGGCGGTGGTGGCGCGGCTGGACCGGCCGCGGCGGCTGGTGCAGTCCGGCGTCGCCAACTCCGTCGTCGTCGCGGGCTTCCGGCTCCTGCCCGGGCTCTACGACGCGCTCGTCGGCCCGCTGTTCCGCACCTTCGCACTGGCCGGGGACGACGCCGCGCCCACCGAGGGCAACGTCTTCGCCTCCCGCCCCGAGGGCAACGCGGTGAAGGGACCCTGGCGGGCGGTCTGAGCGCCGCTCACCAGCGGTCGGGGCGCTCCGGCAGCTCGGCCTCGAACGCCGCGACGAGGGCGGCGGCGACCTCGCGCAGCTTGACGTTGCGCCGCTGGGAGGAGACCCGCAGCAGGGCGAACGCCTGCTCCGCGGTGCACCGCTCCCGCGCCATGACCAACCCGACGGCCTGGCCGATCGTCGCCCGGGTGTCCAGGCCGCCGAGCAACTGGTCGGCCCGGTCGTCGCCGTCGGCGATGCGCAGCGCCACCGACAGCGCGCCGGCGGCCTGGGCGGCCCACCGCCCGGCCGTCGCCTCGTCCGCGCCGCCGAAGGCGGCAGGTCGGGTGGAGTAGAGGTTCAGCGCGCCGCGGCTGCGGCCCTCGACGTCCAGCGGCAGGGACAGCGACGAGCGGACGCCGGCCTGCGCGGCCAGCTCCGGGTACGGGCCCCAGCGGCGCTCGGCCGCCATGTCCGTGACCCGGACGACGACCCCCTCCCGCATCGCCTGCAGGCACGGGCCGTCGTCGACCTGGTACTGCCGCTCGTCGGCCTCCTGCGCGAGTGGTCCGGTCGCGTGCACCGTCACCCCGCTGCCGGAGCGGGCGAGGGTCAGCCCGCAGGCCTCGGCGGCCGGCGTGTGCCCCACGGCCAGGTGCACGAGGTCCCCGAGGAAGGAGTTGAGGTCCCCACCCGAGGCCAGCAGGGCCAGCAGATCGGTGTCGTCGCGCGCGGGTGTCGTGTCGGGCGTCCCCACGGTCCTGCTCCTCCATCAACCACGGCGGCGTCGAGGAAGATCGTGCCCAACCGAGATGCCGTCTGCCACGCGAGTGCCTTCGGGGGTGGCGATCCTCACGCGGACGAGGGGCGCGTCCGGGCGGCGCCGGCCCGCGGGTGCTGGCACCGTGGAGGACGGGTGCCCGAGGTCGTGTGCTCGTCCCCGTCCCTCGCGGCCGCCCGTTCGCCGGTGGCCGGCTCCTCTCCCGTGAGGTCCCCATGGCCGCTCCCACCCTCGCCCTGCGCGCCCGCGAACCGGTCGCCGTCCTCGTGCGCTCGGCCCGGTCGTCCGCGCCCGAACCGTCGCCGGACCGGCTGCGGCTCGCCGTCGCCGCCCTCTTCGCCCTGGACGGCGCGGTGTTCGGCAGCTGGGCGGCCCGCGTGCCCGACGTGGCCGCGCAGGTCGGTGCCGGGCACAGCACGCTCGGCGTCGCCCTGCTCTGCCTCTCCCTCGGGGCCCTGGCGTGCATGCAGGTGACCGGTGCGCTGTGCGCCCGGCTCGGCGCCGGCCTGGTCAGCGCGGCGGCCGCGGTGCTGGTCTGCCTGGCCGTCGTCCTGCCCGCCCTGGCGACCTCCGTGCCGGCACTGTGCGCAGCGCTGCTGGTCTTCGGCGCGGCGACCGGCATGGTCAACGTCGCGGCCAACGCGCTCGGCGTCTCCGTCGAGGCCCGGATCGGGCGCCCGCTGCTGTCGGGGTTGCACGCCGGGTTCAGCTTCGGCGGCCTGGCCGGCGCGGTGCTCGGCGGCCTCGCCTCGGCCGGAGCGGGGGTGGCCGTGCACCTGGTCGTCGTCGCCTGTGCCGGACTGCTGCTCACCGCCTGGGCGGCGCCCGCGCTGGTCGGTGCCGACGCCGCGGTGGCCGTCCGCCGCGCCGACGCCGGGACGCCCGAGCGCGGCCGGCCCGTCGCCGCGCTGGTGGTGCTGGGTGCCGTCGCCGGCTGCACCGCCTACGGGGAGGGGGCGCTCACCGACTGGGGCGCGCTGCTGCTGCGCACCGACCTGGGTGCGGCGCCGGTCGTGGCGGCCGGCGGGTACGCGGGCTTCTCCCTCGCCATGGCCTGTGGCCGGCTGGCCGGGAGCCGGCTGCTCCTCGCCCTGGGCGAGCGCCGCCTGCTCACCGGCGGCGCCGCGCTCGCCGCCGCCGGCGCGACCGCCGCGGTGACGACGACGTCCCTGCCGGTGGCCCTCGCCGGGTTCGTGCTGGTCGGGCTCGGGCTGGCCAACGTGTTCCCGCTGGCGATCGCCCGGGCCGGGGTGCTCGGCGGCGCCCGCGGCATCGCGCTGGCCACGACCGTCGGCTACACCGGTCTGCTGGGCGGGCCGCCGGTCATCGGCCTGGTCGCCGAGCACCTGGGGCTGTCGGCCGCCATCGGGACCGTCGCGGTCATGGCGCTGGTCGCGGCCGGGCTGGTGCTCACGCTGTCCGGCGAGGACGTCCGGCTGCCGACGCCGGCGCTGTCCCGCGCGGCGGCCGGGCTGGGCACGCGGCTGCAGCCGGTCGTGTCGGGGTTCGGCCACGGGACGGGCGTCTACGTCCGCGACCTGGGGCTGCTGGTGGGGCCGCCCGCGTCGGGCCGGTGAACAGCGTGTTCCGTCCTCGCCCAGCGGGTTGACCAGGCACGGTGCTGCGAGAACGCTGACCCCACCCGACTGCGGGGGCCGACGCGGAGGTCTGTCATGACCGCAGAACCCGGCACCCGCGGCCGTGCGGGCCACCACGCGGGGGTGGAGGCCGAGCGGGTCGACGAGGGATACCTGCACAAGCGGCAGCTGCGCACCGGCACGGCGGGCTGGCTCCTGCTGGCGGGGCTGGGGGTCTCCGCCGTCATCTCGGGGGACTACGCCGGCTGGAACTTCGGGCTGGCCGAGGGCGGGTTCGGCGGGCTGCTCGTCGCCGTCGTCCTCATGGCGGTGATGTACACCGCGATGGTGTTCGGGCTGGCCGAGCTCGGGTCGGCGCTGCCGACCGCCGGCGGCGGCTACACCTTCGCCCGGCGGGCGCTGGGGCCGTGGGGCGGGTACGCCACCGGCATCGCGGTGCTCATCGAGTACGCCATCGCCCCGGCCGCGATCGCCACCTTCATCGGCGCCTACGTCGAGTCCCTCGGGTTGTTCGGCATCACCGACGGCTGGTGGGTGTACCTGGCGGTCTACGCGCTGTTCATCGGGATCCACCTGATGGGCGTCGGCGAGGCGCTCAAGGCGATGTTCGTCGTCACGGTCATCGCGCTGGTCGGGCTGGTCATCTTCCTCGCCGGTGCCATCCCGCAGTTCGACGCGGGCAACCTGCTCGACATCGCGCCCACCGACGCGGCGGGTGCCTCGTCCTTCCTGCCCTACGGGCTGATCGGCATCTGGGCGGCGTTCCCGTTCGCGATCTGGTTCTTCCTCGCCGTGGAGAGCGTGCCGCTGGCCGCCGAGGAGGCCCGCGACCCGGCCCGCTCGATGCCGCGGGGGATCGTCGCGGCGATGGGCGTGCTCGTCGTCCTCGCCGTCCTGATGCTGGTCTTCACCCCGGGCGCGGCCGGCTCGTCGGCCATCGCCGGCTCGGGCAACCCGCCGGTCGACGCGCTCGCCGGCTCCGACGCCCCCGACGCCCTCACCCGGGTGGTCAACTACGCCGGCCTGTTCGGGCTGGTCGCCAGCTTCTTCTCGATCATCTACGCCTACTCGCGGCAGACCTTCGCGCTGTCCCGCGCCGGGTACCTGCCGCGGGCGCTGTCGGTGACCAACTCCCGCAAGGCGCCGATGCTGGCCCTGCTGGTGCCCGGCGCGATCGGCTTCGTCCTCTCGCTGACCGGCCAGGGCGCGATGCTGCTCAACATGGCCGTCTTCGGGGCGACGGTGTCCTACGTGCTCATGATGGTCAGCCACATCGTCCTGCGCCGGCGCGAGCCGGACCTGGAACGCCCGTACCGGACGCCGGGCGGCGTGGCCACCACCGGCGTCGCGCTCGTGCTGGCTGCCGCGGCGGTCGTCGCCACCTTCCTCGTCGACGTCACCGCGGCGCTGTGGACCCTCGGCGCCTACGCCGTCTTCCTCGCCTACTTCGCGCTCTACAGCCGCCACCACCTGGTGGCCTCCGCGCCGGAGGAGGAGTTCGAGCTGCTGGCCGAGGCGGAGGAGGACGTCCGATGAGGCGGCGCGGCACCGTCGCGGGGCACACGTACGAGTTCCCGACCCTGGTCGAGCTCATGGCCAAGGCGACGCCGGCCCGTTCGGGCGACGCGCTGGCCGGCTGCGCCGCGGAGTCCGCCGCCGAGCGGGTGGCCGCACAGACCGTGCTGGCCGACCTGCCGCTGGCCACCTTCCTCGAGGAGCAGGTGGTCGGCTACGAGGAGGACGACGTCACGCGGCTCATCGTGGACACGCACGACCGGGCCGCGTTCGCGCCGGTCGCGTCGCTGACGGTGGGGGAGTTCCGCGACCGGCTGCTGGCCTGGGCGGCGGCAGGGGACGAGGCGGCGATCAGCGGACTGGCCCCCGGGCTGACCCCGGAGATGGTGGCCGCGGTGTCCAAGCTGATGCGCAACGCCGACCTGGTCGCCGTGGGCCGCCGCACGCGGGTGGTGACCGGCCTGCGCAGCACGCTCGGCCTGCCCGGCCGGCTCGCCTCCCGGCTGCAGCCCAACCACCCGACCGACGACCCGCTGGGGGTGACGGCGTCCATCGTCGACGGGCTGCTGCAGGGCTGCGGGGACGCCGTCATCGGGATCAACCCGGCCACCGACTCCCCGGCCCGCACGGTGGCGCTGCTGGAGCTGGTGGACGCGGTGATCAGCCGCTACGGGATCCCCACCCAGTCGTGCGTGCTGGCGCACGTCACCACCACGCTGCGGGCGCTGGAGCAGGGCGCGCCGGTGGACCTGGTGTTCCAGTCGGTCGCCGGCACCCAGCCGGCCAACCGCGGCTTCGGGGTCACCCTCGAGCTGCTGGCCGAGGCACGCGCCGGTGCGCTGGCGCTCGGCCGCGGCACCGTGGGGTCCAACGTGACCTACTTCGAGACCGGCCAGGGCTCGGCGCTGTCGGCCAACGCGCACCACGGCATCGGCGGCCGGCCGGTCGACCAGCAGACCCTGGAGGCCCGCGCCTACGGCGTCGCCCGGCACTTCCAGCCGCTGCTGGTCAACACCGTCGTCGGGTTCATCGGCCCCGAGTACCTCTACGACGGCAAGCAGGTGCTGCGCGCCGGGCTGGAGGACCACTTCTGCGGCAAGCTGCTCGGCCTGCCCATGGGGGTCGACGTCTGCTACACCAACCACGCCGAGGTCGACGGCGACGACATGGACTCCCTCATGCTGCTGCTCGGGGCGGCCGGCTGCACGTTCCTCATCGCCGTCCCCGGCGCCGACGACGTGATGCTGCACTACCAGTCGCTGGCCTTCTCCGACGTCCTCACCACCCGCTCGGTGCTCGGCCTGCGCCCGGCACCGGAGTTCGAGGAGTGGCTGGCCCGGATGGAGCTGCTCGACGACGCCGGCCGGGTCCGCGAGCTCACCGCCGACGCGCCCGCGGCGCGGGCCCTGCTCGCGGCGGCGTCGGCATGAGCTCGGCCCTCGACCAGCCGCTGCCGCCCGGCGACGACCCGTGGGCGGTGCTGCGGGCGGCCACCCGGGCGCGGGTGGCCCTCGGCCGGGCCGGCGACGCGCTGCCGACGGCCCGGGAGCTGGAGTTCCGCGCCGCGCACGCCGCCGCCCGGGACGCGGTGCACCAGCCGCTGGACCCGGCCGCGGTCCGTGCCGGGCTGCCCGGGCACGAGCTGCTGGAGGTGCACTCCGCGGCCGGTGACCGGGCCACGTACCTCCAGCGGCCCGACCTCGGCCGGCAGCTGGCCGAGGGGACGGCGCTGCCGCGCGCCGACGCCGACCTCGCCGTCGTGATCGCCGACGGGCTCTCCCCGCGGGCGGTGCACGAGCACGCCGCGGGCCTGACGACGGCGCTGCTGGAGCGGCTGTCCGGCTGGACGCTGGCGCCGCTGGTGCTGGCACACCAGGCACGGGTGGCCCTCGGCGACGCGGTGGGGGCGGCGCTGGGTGTGCGGGCCGTCGTCGTCCTCATCGGGGAGCGGCCGGGGCTGTCGTCGGCGGACTCCCTCGGTGTCTACCTGACCTGGGACCCGCGTCCGGGCCGGGCGGACTCCGAGCGCAACTGCGTGTCCAACGTCCGCCCGCCGCACGGGCTGTCCTACGGGCAGGCCGCCGACACGGTGGCCGAGCTGCTCTCGGCGGCGCGCGAGCTCGGGGCCTCCGGGGTGGCGCTCAAGGACGAGGGCCCGGCGCTGACCGCCGGCTGACCGTCAGCCGAACACCGCGTCGACGGCGGCGCGGTCCCCGTCGCCCCGTGAGGGCGGACGACCGCGTCGGCGTCGCCGGACGGATGACCCAGACAGACGCCCGGCGACACCGGCGGGCGCGAGCAGTGTCGACCCGACGCCCCCGTCCCGGAAGGCGATCGGCCGGAACCCGGTGTGGCGGTCGCCCTCCGTCACGCACCGATCAGCGGCCGCGCAGGAGCCGGGCCAGCCGGCCGCGGCGTCCGGCCGGCTGCTCGGCGGGCACCGGGTCCGCCGGCTCGGCGAGGGCGGCGTGGCGCTCGCGCAGCCGCGCCCGGATCTCCTCCGGGGTGTGCGCGCGGCGCTGACGCTCGTTGCGGGCGAGCACCGCCCCGCTCGCCGCGACGCCCGCGAGGCCGGCCAGTCCGAGGAGCTTCCAGAGCCGCACGGTCGCCTAACGTAGCCGCGTGCCCCAGCCCCGTGCGCTGCCGCTGGACGACGCGGTCGAGCTGACCCGCACCGGCGACGTCTGGGTGTTCCGCGGCGCCTCGGTCGCCGACCGCGCCATCCAGGCCCTCACCAACGCCCCGGTCAACCACGTCGGCATGGCGGTGGTGCTGGAGGACCTGCCCCCGCTGCTGTGGCACGCCGAGCTCGGCCGCTCCCTGCCCGACGTCTGGACCGGGCAGCACCAGCGCGGCGTCCAGCTGCACGACCTCGCCGACGCCGTCCGCACGTGGCGGCAGCGCTACGGGCAGCGCACCTGGCTGCGCCAGCTGGTCGGCCCGGCCGACGACGGCGGCGTGACCCCGGAGATGGAGGACGCCGTCCTGCGGACCGTGGCCCGCCTCGACGGGAAGCCGTTCCCGACCACCCGCGGGCTGGCCGTGGGCTGGGTGAACGGCCGACTGCGCCGCCGGACGTCGGCCGAGACGGTCTTCTGCGCCGAGCTGGTGGCCGCGACCTACACGGCGATGGGGCTGCTCGACGGCGGCCGGCCGCGCAACGCCTACGACCCCGGCAGCTTCTGGTCCGGCGACGACCTGCAGCTGCTGCAGGGCGCCCGGCTCGGCCCGGAGGTGCCGGTGGACGTCCCCGCCGCCTGAGCTCAGCCCGGCCGGCGCACCCGGTAGGTGGTCTGCACCATGCCGCCGGGATACGTCCGGGTGCCGACGTGCTCCAGCGGGACGTCGGCCGGCAGCGCGCCGAAGGGCGTGTGGCCCGCCCCGATGAGCACCGGCACCCGGGAGAACGTGAGGTCGCCGATCAGCCCGGCGGTGAGGAACGTGTGCACCAGGCGGCCGCCGTCGACGTACACCCGTCGGTACCCGGCCGCGGTGAGCGCGGCGACCGCGTCGTCGAACGACCCGTGCACGGTGACGCGGGCGTCGGCGCCGGGCTCGAGCGTCGTGCTGACGACGTGCACGGGCTTGCCCTGGTACGGCCACTGGTCGATCGGCGCGATGACCTCGTAGGTGCCGCGGCCCATGACCAGCGCGTCGATGCCGGCGACGAAGTCGGCGAAGCCGAAGTCACCGCCGGCGCCGTCATCGGGGGCGCCGCCGACCTCGGCGTCGCCGGTGAGCCAGGAGAGGTCGCCGTCGGGGCGGGCGATGAAGCCGTCGACGCTCATGCCGAGGAAGACCGAACCGGTGAAGGGCGCGTCCATGCCGGGAGCGTGCCGGAAGGCACGGACGAAATGGGTCGTCCGGCCGGTGTATCGGAGGGGAACTGTCGGTGTTCTGGGGTAGGCAATACCCGAAGTTCCCCCAGCGTTGGACAAGGGCGCGGGGGAAGCGCCCAGGAGGGCTCCCATGTTCGAGGCCACCGTCCACAGGGGACCGGCCTCCGACGTCCTGCCGGAGGCACCCGACCGCTCGGGCGAGAGCGGGCCGACGCCCGTTCCCGCACACCCCAGGCACTGGGCCCGGCCGGACATCGCCGGCGATCTCGTCGCCATCGCCTTCGCCCCCGGCGCGGCCGCGCCGCGGGAGATCCACGTGCGGCCCGAGCTGTACGAGCGCGTGGTCGCGGAGCTGGCCCCGGCCGGGGTCGAGCACGTGCTCGTCGGCCCGGCGCCCGGCGTGCCGCTCGTCGTCGACCCGGAGCTGCCGGCGTCCCCGGGCTTCGAGGTCGTCCGCGCCCGGCCCGGCGGCGTCGTGCCGCCGCACGCCGCCGCGGCCTGAGCCGGCGGCTCAGCGGGACAGCGCGGCCACCGGCTCCCCGAGCCGGACGACGGTGTCGCCGGGCCGGGCGACGTCGTCGTCGTGGGTCACGCAGACCACCACCCGGCCGGCCAGCGCCGTCCGCAGGTCGCGGACCAGCGCGGCCGCGGTGGGCGGGTCCAGGTGCGCCGTGGGCTCGTCCAGCAGCACGACGTCCCGGTCGGCCAGCAGGGCGCGGGCGGCGGCCAGCCGCCGCCGCTCGCCACCGGACAGGGCCGTGCCCCCGGCGCCGACCGGCGTGTCCAGGCCGTCCGGCAGACCGGCCACCAGCCCGCCGAGCCCGGCGGCGGTGAGCGCGGCCCACATCCGCTCCTCACCGGCCGGGCCGGCGAGCTCCCCGCGCGGTGCGGCGAGGGCCAGGTTGGCGCGGATCGTCGAGGCGAACACGTGCGCCTCCTGCGGCAGCCAGGCCATCCGCGACCGGACGTCGTCCCCGGTCAGCCGGGCGGCCGGCACGCCGTCGAGGTCGTAGCCGCCGCCGCGCGGCCGCAGGGCCGCCATGAGCACGGCCAGGAACGTCGACTTGCCCGACCCGGACGGGCCGCGCACCACCAGCCAGCCGCCGTCGGCGTCGGCCCGGGTCGTGAGCCCGCACAGCACGTCCGGGCCGCCGGGCCAGCCGGCGGCGAGGTCGTCGGTCGCCAGCGTCCGGACCGGCGCCGGGCCCGGGAGCGGGGCGGCGGGGTCGGCCGGCACCGGTGCGGTGAGGACGGCGTCGAGGCGGGCGCGGGCGTCGGCGAGCGCACCCCGGCGCTGCAGGGCGCCGACCAGTCCGGTCAGCGGCTCGGCCAGGGCGAGCGGGGCCAGTGCCAGCACCGCGACGGCGGGACCGGTGGTCCCGGATGCCGCTCCGACCGCGGCAGCGGCCACCGCGGCGAGGCCCGTGCCGACCACGACCAGGCCGTTGCCCAGCGCCCCCGCCGCGGTGCCGGTGCGCTCGGCGGCGCCGCGGCGGGCGGCGAGGCCGGTCAGGTCGGCGGCGGTGTGCGCGGCGAGACCGTGCGCCCGCAGGTCGGCCGCCCCCTCCAGCACGGTGGTGGTCTCCTCCAGCGCGGCCACCCGCAGCGCCGCCTCGGCCCGCGCCGCGCCCGCGTCCACCCGCCGGTGTGCCGCGACGACCAGGGCGGCAGTGACCGCGAGCACCAGGCCGGTCGCGGCCGCGGCGGCGGGGGAGACCAGTGCCAGGGCGGCCACGGTCGCGGTCGGGACCACGGCCGCGACCAGCGCGGGCGGGACGACGCGCACCGACAGGTCCTGCACCAGCGCGACGTCGCCGACGACCCGGGCGAGCGCCGAGCCGGGGGTCCGGTCGGCGGCGATGCCCTGCCGGGCCAGGGCGGCCCACACGCGCACCCGCAGGTCGGCGGCCATCCGCAGCGCGGCGTCGTGCGCGGCCATCCGCTCGGTCCAGCGCAGGCCGGCCCGGCCCAGGCCGAAGGCCCGCACCCCGACGATCGCGACCAGCAGGGTCAGCACCGGCGGCATCTCCGCGGCCCGCACGATCAGCCACCCGGAGACCGCCGTCAGCGCGACGCCGGCACCCGCCGACGCGGTGCCGGCGGCGACCGCCCGCACCAGCGCCCGCCGCGGCCAGCGGTGCGCGGTGGCTGCGGTGGCTGCGCTGGTGACGGCGGTGGGGTGGCCGTGGGTCGTGGGGGTGGTGTCCGCGACATCGGCGGTCTCGCGGCCATCAGCCGCTGATGGCCACGAGACCGCCGATCTCGCGGGAGGAGCCAGGTCGACCGTGCGGTCGGCGAGGGCGGCCAGCGCCGGGTCGTGGGTCACCAGGAGCACCGTCACGGTGCCGCGCAGGCCGGCCAGCACCGCGGCCACGCGGGCGGCGGCGTCGGCGTCCAGGTGCGCGGTCGGCTCATCGAGCAGCAGCAGCCGGGCCCCGCGGCGGACCCGCACCAGCGCGCGGGCCAGCGCCACCAGCTGCAGCTCGCCGGGGGAGAGGGTGGTGCAGTGCCGGCCGGCCAGCGCGCTCGCGCCCACCCGGGCCAGCGCCTCGACGGCGAACGCCTCGCCGACGAGCTCGTCCACGCCCGGCGCCGAGCCCGCGTGCCGGCGCAGCTCGTCGGCGACGGTCGCCCCGGTGGTCCGCGGGTGCTGCGGCGCACAGGCGACGGCACCCGCAGGGACGCCGGTGACCGCTCCCTCGACCGTCGCCGCGGGCGGCACCAGCCCGGCCAGGGCGGCCAGCAGCGTCGACTTGCCCGACCCGCTGGCGCCCCGGACGGCGACCAGCTCACCGGGCCGCACGTCCAGGTCCACCGGGGGCAGCGCGGGCGACGTCCGGCCGGGGAAGCCGACGGTCAGCCCGCGGACGGCGACGTCGGCACCGCGCGGGTCGTCGTCCGGGGTGCCCGTGGGCGCGGGCGCGACGGGGGCGGCGACCACGGCGCGGGCCTCGGCGGCGGCGAGCGCCGCGTCCTCGCCGGCGTGGTGGGCCGCGCCCAGGGCGCGCAGCGGGGCGAACGCCTCGGGCGCGAGCAGCAGCGCGGTCAGCCCGACGGCCAGCGCCACGTCGCCGTGCACCAGCCGCAGGCCGACGGTCACCGCGACCAGCGCGACCGACAGTGTCGCGAGCAGCTCCAGCACCAGCGAGGAGAGGAACGCCAGCCGCAGCGTGGCCAGGGTGCGCCGGCGGGAGGCCTCTCCGAGCTCGGCGAGGGCGGCGGCCTGCTCGGCGGCGCGGCCCAGCCCGACCAGCACCGGCAGTCCCCGCACCAGCTCGGCGACGTGCGCGGCGATGCGGTCCAGGGCCCGGGCGGCGGCGGTCGTGCCGTCCCGGGTGGTCAGGCCGACCAGCACCATGAACAGCGGCACCAGCGGCAGGGTGACCGCGACGAGCACGGCCGACAGCAGGTCGGTCCAGGCCAGGACGACCAGCAGCACCGGCGGGACCACCAGCGTCGCGGCCAGCGCCGGCAGGCGGGTCGCCAGGCCCGGGCCGAGGTCGGCCAGCCGGGTGGTGGCCAGCACCGCCGCCGGGCCGGGACCGCCCGCGGCCTCGACCGCCGCCGGCGAGGCGGCCAGTCGGGCGACCAGCCGGGCGCGAAGCTCCTCCTCGGCCCGGCGGGCGTCGCGGGCGGCCAGCAGCTCCCCGGCCCACCCGGCGGCCGCGCGCAGCCCGGCCCCGGCCGCGGCGGTCAGCAGCGGTCCGGCCAGCGCGCCGTCGGCGGCGCCGGCCGCCCGGGCCACCGCGTGCGCGAGCCCGGCGGCCAGCAGCACCAGCCCGGCCGCCTGGCCCAGCGCGGCGACGGCCTGCCGGACCAGCGCCCCGGTCAGCCCCGGCACCCCGGCCAGCGCCGCCAGGGGCCCGCGCGGGCCTTTGTGGCCACTTCGGCCGCTCATGCGTGCACCGGCTCTGCGGTCAGCCGCCTGCGGAAGACCCAGTAGGTCCAGGCCTGGTAGGCGAGCACCACGGGCAGGCCGATGCCGGCCGCCCACGTCATCACGGTGAGCGTGTAGTCGCTGACCGAGGCGTCGGCCACGGTGACGTCGAAGGCGGGGTCGATCGTCGAGGGGACGACGACCGGGTAGGCCGCCCCGAACACCGTCGCGGCCGCGGCCACCAGCAGCACGCCCCAGGCGGTGAAGGCCTGGCCCTCGCGCCCGACCCGCAGCCGCGCCTCCGCGACGACGACGGCCAGCGCCGCGACCAGCCACAGCACCGCGGTCGCCGGCGTCCCGTAGCGCAGGTGCACCACGCCGGCCCAGGCCAGCAGCGGCAGCGTGGCTGCCGGAGCCCAGCGCCGGGCGAAGCGGCGCGCGGCGACCCGCACCGGGCCGTCGGTCTTCAGCGCGAGGAACAGGGCGCCGTGCACGACGGAGAAGGCGAGCACCGCGACGGCGCCGAGCAGCGCCGACCAGCCGAGTCCGGAGAGGGCGCCGCCCACCCGGATGCCGTCGGCGTCGACCGGCAGGCCGAGGGTGGTGGCGCCGAGGGCGGCACCGATCCCGGCGGCCGCGATCAGCGAGCCGGTGGTGATGACCCGCGTCCACGTCGCGTCCCAGGCCTCGGTGTGGTGGGAGTGCCGCCACTCGAAGGCCACCGCGCGGATGATCAGCCCGAGGAGCACGAGCACGAACGGCAGGTACAGCGCCGGCAGCCAGGTGGCGTACCAGCCGGGGAAGGCGGCGAACACCGCGCCGACGGCGGTGATCAGCCAGACCTCGTTGCCGTCCCACAGCGGGCCGATGGTGCGCAGCATGAGGTGCCGGTCGGCGGGGCGGCGGCCGAGCACCGGCAGCAGCGCGGCAACGCCGAAGTCGAAGCCCTCGAGCAGCAGGAAGCCGGTCCACAGCACCGCGACGGCGGCGAACCAGAGGGTCTGCAGGTCCATGGGTCTGCTCCGAACTCAGTAGGCGAAGGAGAGGACGTCGTCGTCGCGGTCGTCCGGGGCACCCTCGGGCGGGGTGCCGGGCGTCGGGGCGCCGTCCCCGGTGGTCACGCCGCGGCGGACGAACCGGGTGATCAGCCACAGCTCGACCACGGCCAGCGCGCCGTAGACGAGGGTCAGCACCGACAGCGACGTCCAGACCTCGGCGGCGCTGACGCCGGGGGACACCGCCTGCGCGGTGAAGAACCAGACCTGCTCGTCGACGGGGACGTCGGGGTTGGGGTGGACGACGAAGGGCTGGCGGCCCATCTCGGTGAAGATCCACCCGGTCGCGTTGGCGACGAACGGCGCGGCGACGGCGACCAGCGAGCCGTACACGCCGATCCGCGACGTCGGGACCCGGCCCCTCCGCGTCGCCCAGAGCGCGTAGGCGGCGACCGCGGCCGAGACCGCGCCCGTGCCGATCATCAGCCGGAAGCTCCAGTAGGTGACCCCGAGCAGCGGCGTGTAGTCGATCGGCTCGCCGGCCAGGGCACCGAAGCGCGACGGGTCGTCGGGGTAGGTCTCGCCGTAGACCGCGGCGTACTCCTCCTGCAGCTCGTTGACGCCCGGGACGGCGGTCGAGAAGTTCCCGTGGGCGAGGTAGGAGAGCAGGTACGGGACGGTCAGCGAGTGCACGTCGTCGCACTCGTTGGAGCCGAGCTTGCCCCAGGCGAGGATCGAGAAGGACGCCGGCGCCTCGGTCTCGCACAGCGCCTCGGCCGAGCTCATCTTCAGCGGCTGCTGCTCGTACATGAGCTTGCCCTGCCAGTCGCCGGTGAGGGCGACGAGGACGAACGCGGCCAGCGACACCCAGCCGCCCAGCCGCACCGAGCGGCGCCACACCCTGTCGTTCTCCCGCCCGCCCGAGACGTCCGTGGTGGGGGCCTCGTCCAGCGTCCGGCGGCGCAGGTGCCACAGGCCGATGCCGACCAGCAGCGCGCCGGCGACCATGAGGGCGGCGACGATCGCGTGGCTGAACGCGGCCAGCGCGGTGTTGTTGGTGAGGACGGCCAGGAAGTCCACCTGCACCGGCCGGCCGGTCGCGTCGTCGGCGAGGACGCCGACCGGGTGCTGCATCCACGAGTTGGCCGCGATGATGAAGTACGCGCTCACGACCGAGCCGATCACCGCCGCCCACAGCGCCGCGAGGTGCAGCTTCTTCGGGATCCGCCCCCAGCCGAAGATCCACAGGCCGAGGAAGGTCGACTCGAGGAAGAAGGCCAGCAGCGCCTCCAGGGCCAGCAGCGACCCGAAGACGTCGCCGACGAACCGGCTGTACTCGCTCCACGCCAGGCCGAACTGGAACTCCTGCACGAGGCCGGTGGCGACGCCGAGCACGAAGTTGATCAGGTAGATGCGGCCCCAGAAGCGGGTCATCCGCAGCCACTCGGGCCTGCCGGAGCGCACCCACATCGTGTGCATGACCGCGACCAGGACCCCCAGCCCGATGGTCAGCGGGACCATCAGGAAGTGGTAGACGGTCGTGATCCCGAACTGCCAGCGCGCCACGTCCAGGACGTCCACGGCCGCTCTCCTCACTGGGCGACGTACGATCGGTCGAGTTCTTTCTACGCCGAGTAGAAGAGAAAGTTCTACGATGCGTAGAAGAACACGGTGTGAGACGCGAGACAGGAGGACCGGTGGCGTCGTTGGGTGAGCTGGAGCGGGCCGTCATGGACCGGCTGTGGTCGGCCGACGGTGCCGTCTCGGCGGCCGAGCTGCGCGACGGGCTGGCCGACCGGGGCCTGGCCCTGACGACGGTGCACACGGTGCTGACCCGGCTGGAGCAGAAGGGCTTCGTCGTCCACGACGACGCGCGGCCGCGGCGGTTCCGCCCGCGGGCCACACGGGAGGAGCACGCCGCCGAACTGATGCACGAGGTGCTCGGCTCGGCGGGGGACCGGCAGGCGGTGCTGGCCCGCTTCGTCGGCAGCGTCGACGCCGACGAGGCCCGGCTGCTGCGCGAGCTGCTGGCCGCGCCGGGGCCGGACGCCGACCGCTGACCTGCTGAGCCGCCCACCCCGCCGCCCCGACCGATGCTCCCCGCCACCGCGGCCGCCCTCGCCGTGCTGGCCGCGCTGCTGGCGTGGCCGGTGCCGGTGCTGCTCGCCCGGGCCCGCTGGCCGCGACGCGACCCGCTGGTCGCCCTCGTCTGCTGGCAGGCGATCGGCCTCGCCGGCGGCCTGTCGATCATCGGGGCGCTGCTCGTCCACGGCCTGGCGCCGTGGGGTCACTCCCTCCCCGAGGCGTGGTGGCACTGGATCACCCGGCACCCCGCCGAGGCGCCGGTGCGCGGTGACCACTGGGTCACCCAGACACTCGCCGCCGTCCTCGCCGCGGAGCTGCTCGGCGTTCTGCTGTTGTCGTGGCTGCGCACCGCACGCACCCGCCGCCGCCACCGGGACCTGCTGGAGCTGGTCGTCCAGCCGGCCGCCGTGCCCGACGCCCGACTGCTCGACCACCCCGCGCCGGTGGCCTTCTGCATCCCCGGTGCCAAGCCGCTGCTGGTGCTCTCCTCCGGGATGGTCGCCGAGCTGGACGACGGGCAGCTGGCCGCCGTCGTGGCGCACGAGCGGGCGCACCTGCGCGAGCACCACCACCTGCTGCTGCTGCCGTTCGTGGCCTGGGAGGCGGCCCTGCCCGTGCTGCCCGCGGCCGCCCGGGCGCACGCGGCCGTGCGGGCGCTGGTCGAGATGCGCGCCGACGACGTGGCCCTGGGCTCGCTGACCGGGGCCGCGCCGCGGCGCACGCTGGCCCAGGCGATCGTGGTGGCGGCCGGCGGCGCCGGGGGAGCGGGGGTGCCCGACGGCGCGCTCGCGGTCACCGGCAGTGCGCTCGGGGCGCGGGTGACCCGGCTGATCGACCCGCCGTCCCCGCTGCCGGGCTGGGCGCGGGTCGCCGCGCTGCTGTCGGCCGGGCTGCTCCTGCTGCTGCCGACCGCGCTGCTGCTCCTGCCGGCCCTCTGAGGGGGTCTCTCCCGGGAAGCTCGTGCTCTGCCCACCCTGGTGGGCACAGCACCAGCACCGCAGGAGCAGGTCGGTCCGGGGAGGGACGCCGTCCGGCGGCTAGAGCCCCTGCGCCAGCCGGTGGTTGGCCGCGCTCCAGCG
>NZ_JBJGYW010000032.1:0-60102 GCF_054050215.1 Geodermatophilus sp. SYSU D01186
GTGCCCTGCCCACGGTGGTGGGCAGGGCACGGGCGCGCGCGGGTCAGCGGGTGTAGGCGGCGCGGAACCGGTCCAGGGCCACGGCCGGGTCGCCCGACGCCCAGCCCTCCAGGGCGACGACGCCGGTGTAGCCGAGCCGGTCGAGGACGGCGGCGATCGCCGGGTGGTGGATCTCCCCCGTGCCCGGCTCGCACCGGCCCGGGACGTCGGCCACCTGGATCTCGCCCACCAGCGGCAGCGCCCGCTCCACCAGCTGCACGAGGTTCCCCTCGCCGATCTGCGCGTGGTAGAGGTCGAGGTTGAGCCGCAGGTGCGGGCTGCCCACCGCCTCCACCAGCGCGATCGTGTCGGCGGCGCGGGCGAACGGCGTGCCCGGGTGGTCGACGGCGGTGTTGAGGTTCTCCAGGGTGAACACCCGCCCGGCCCGCTCCCCCAGCGCCGCCAGCCGCTCCAGGGTGCGGGCGGCGGTGAGCCACATCGCCGGGGTCACGACCTCGCTCGGCACCACCGGCAGCCCGCGGCCGTCCAGCCCGGTGCCGTGCACGTTCAGCCGCGGGCAGTCCAGCCGCTCGGCGACGGTCAGGGACTGCTCGGCCGTCTTCAGCAGCTCCTCCGCGCCGCCGGCGTCGGCCAGGGTGCCGGTGACGTAACCGGTCATCGACGAGAACGTCGCCCCGGTTTCGGCCAGCTCGTCGACGTCCTGGACCGTCCAGTCCCAGATCTCGACCTCGCAGCCGGCGTCGGCGATGCGCCGCACCCGCTCGGCGAACGGCAGGTCGAGGAAGAGCATCTCGGCCGACGCGGCCAGCCGGTAGGCGGTCACTTCTCGACCTCGTCGATGCGGACCGGGCGGCCGGCGCGGACCGACTCCGCCGCGGCGAGGGCGATCGCCAGGGCCGCCCGGGCGTCCTCGCCGGTCACGGGGGCCGGCGTGCCGGTGCGGACGGCGTCGACGAACGCGGCCAGCTCGCCGGTGTAGCCCTCGGGGAAGAGCTCCTGGTCGCTGCGCACGGTCTCGACCAGCCGGCCGGCGGAGCCGGAGAAGACCATCCCGGTGCGGCGGCCGTCGCCCATCGTGGCCAGGCCGCCGGAGCCGAGCACCTCCCCGCGGACGTCGTAGCCGTAGGCGGCCTCGAAGCAGGCCTCGGCGACCGCCATGGCGCCGTTGTCGAAGCGGACGTGCACGACGGCGGTGTCCAGCAGCCCGCGGTCCCGCCACGACGGCTCCACCAGCGCGTCGGCGGTGGCGTACACCTCGACGGCCTCGGCGCCGGGGTTGAGGAAGCGCAGCGTGTCGAAGTCGTGGATCAGCGTCTCCAGGAAGATCGTGTCCGGCAGCACCCGCGAGGGGTCGAAGCCGCCCGGGTCGCGGGTCAGCGAGCGCAGCTGCCGCGGCGTGCCGAGCGTGCCGGCGTCGAGCAGCGCGCGGGCGGCCCGCCAGTCCGCGGCGAACCGCCGGTTGAACCCCACCTGCAGGACGACGCCCGCGGCGCGCGCGGCGTCGATCGCCCGGTCGGCGTCGGGCAGCGTGACCGCCATCGGCTTCTCGCAGAACACGTGCCGGTCCGCGGCGGTGGCGGCCACGACCAGGTCGGCGTGCGACCGCGCGGGGGCGGCGATCACCACGGCGTCGACCTCCGGGTCCGCCCAGACCTGCGCCAGGTCGGTGTACGCCCGTCCCGCGCCCAGCGCCCCGGTCAGCCGCTCCGCCGCCCCGGGTGCGGGGTCGGCCACCGCGACCAGCCGCGCCCGCGGCAGGCGCAGGGTCACCGTCTGCGCGTGGAAGGCGCCCATGCGCCCCGATCCGATCAGGGCCACGCCCACGGTCTCGCCAGCCATCCCGGACTCCCTCGGCTAGAACGTTCTAGGTCCTTGCCAGCGTGGCCCCCGTCACTCTCCCTCGTCAAGGGGATCGCGCTAGAACGTTCTAGCTGTCAGGGCTACGCTCGCCGGGTGTCCTCCACGGGCCCCGACCGGCGGCCGACCCTCGCCGACGTCGCGGCCCGCGCCGGGGTCTCCACCGCCCTGGTCTCGATCGTCATGCGCGACGCCCCGGGGGCCAGCACCGCGACCCGGGAGCGGGTGCGGCGCGCCGCCGAGGAGATCGGCTACCGGCCCGACAGCCGCGCCCGCCTGCTGCGCAGCTCCCGCAGCCGGCTGATCGGCGTCGTCTTCGGGGTGCAGCACGCCTTCCACGGCGACCTGCTGACCGGGCTCTACGCCGCCGCCGAGCGGGCCGGGTACGAGCTGGCCCTCAGCGCCGTGACGCCGGGCCGCGGCGAGCAGCGGGCGGTCGAGGGACTGCTGCGCGACCGCTGCGAGGCGCTGGTCCTGCTCGGCCCCTCTTCGCCCAGCGCACGGCTCGCCGGTCTCGCCGAGCGCCTGCCGGTCGTGGTGGTCGCGCGCTCGGTGCGGTCGGCCGCGGTCGACGTCGTCCGGACCGCGGACGACGAGGGCGCGCGGCTGGCGGTCGACCACCTGGTGGCCCTCGGCCACCGCGAGGTGGTGCACGTCGACGGCGGGCGCGCCCCGGGCGCGGCCGAGCGGCGCCGGGGGTACCGCGAGGCGGCGCGCCGGCACGGCCTCGAGCCGCGGATCGTGCCCGGCGGGCTCACCGAGGAGGACGGCGCGGCCGCCGCGCGCACGCTGCTGGCCGGCCCCCTCCCGGGAGCCGTCGCGGCCTTCAACGACCGCTGCGCGCTGGGCCTGCTCGACGTCCTGCGCCGGGCGGGGCGCACGGTGCCCGGGGACGTGAGCGTCGTGGGCTACGACGACAGCCGGATCGCCCGGCTCTCCTCGGTCGACCTCACCTCCGTCGCCCAGGACGTCGGGCGGCTGAGCACGCTGGCCGTGCGGCGGGCCCTCGACCGGCTCGACGGCGTCCCCGTCGAGCAGCGCGAGCTCGTGGTGCCGCCGCGGCTGGTCGTCCGGAGCACCACCGCCCCGCCCCGCTGACGCCCCCGCTCACCCCGGGACGGCGAAGGACAGCGGCAGGGAGTCCCACACGTACATGTTCGGCGTGGTCCGGTAGCGGACCGGCGGCCCGGCGAGCGTGTAGTCGCCCAGCACCGGCAGCGCCTCCTCCAGGGCCACCCTCGCCTCGAGCCGGGCCAGCGGCGCACCGAGGCAGCCGTGCCGGCCCTCGCCGAAACCGAGGTGCCGCACCCTGCCGCGGGTGACGTCGAACCGGTCCGGGTCGGCGTACTGGCGCGGATCGCGGTTGGCCGCGCCGTAGACGAGCACCACCCGCCCGCCCGCGGGGATGGTCACGCCGTGCAGGGTGACCTCGCGGGACGTGGTGCGCCCGACCAGCTGCAGCGGGCTGGAGTGGCGGATCGCCTCCTCCACCGCGGTCGGGATCAGCGAGGGGTCCTGCCGCAGCAGCGTGCGCTGGTCGGGGTTCTCGGCCAGCAGCTTGAACAGCGTGCCGGTCAGCCCCGCCGTGGACTCCACCCCGCCCAGGAAGAGCACCATCATCAGGCCGAGGATCTCCGAGGCCGGCGTCAGGTGCTCGTCGGCGAAGGGCACCCCGTCGATCTCGGCCTGGACCAGCGCGGTGACGACGTCCTCGCGCGGGGCGCGCCGGCGGTCCTCCAGCAGGGCGATGAAGTAGTCCCGGATGCCCTCGGTGGCGGCCCTGGCGACCGGGGTGAGGCTGGGGTCGCCCGGACGGCGGTCCTTGAGCTCGTGCACCCAGCGGTCGAGCTGGGCCCGGCCCTCCTCCCGGGCGCTGGGCAGGCCCAGCACGGTGAAGAAGACCTCGTTGGGCATGGGCCAGGCCAGCTCCCGGGCGAGGTCGACGTGCCCGCGGTCGCGCCAGGTGTCGACCAGGCCGCGGACGACGTCCCGGATGGCGTCCTCCTTGGCGGCGATGCGCCGTGGCAGGAAGTGCGGCTGCACCACGCGGCGGACCGGGTCGTGCCGCGGGTTGTCGACGTCGGGCAGGAAGCCCGGCCCGCTCTGGTCCTTGGCGGTGTCGTCGATGTCGATGCCCTCGTAGCTGAGGAACGTGTCCGGGTCGGTCGCGGCCGCGCGGACGTCCTCGTACCGGGACAGCGCCCACCATCCCCACTTCTCGCTGTGGAAGACCGGCGCCTCCTCCTGCATCCACCGGTACACGGGATAGGGGTCGGCCTGGAACTCCGGGCTGAAGGGGTCGTACTCCATCGCGGTGCGGGCGGGGGTCATGGCGGTCTCCTCGGTCGGGTGAGGGGTGCGCTTCAGAGATCGAGGACCAGGCGCGGCGTCGTCGACCGGGAGACGCAGATCATCATGCAGTCGTCGGCCGCCCGCTCCTCGCTGCTCAGCACCGAGTCGCGGTGGTCGGGGACGCCGTCGAGGACGGTGGTCTCGCAGGTGCCGCAGGTGCCCTCGGCGCACGAGGAGAGGACGCCCACACCGGCCGCCTCCACCACGTCGAGGATCGAGCGGTCCGGCGCCACCGGCAGGGTGAGCTCGCTCCGGGCGAGGACGACCTCGAAGGTGTCCGACCGCACCGGCTCGGTCAGCGGCCTGGCCGTGAACCGCTCGACGTGCAGCGACCCGGCCGGCCACGCCGCGCCGCGCTGCTCGACCGCCGCGAGCAGCGGCTCCGGGCCGCAGCAGTAGACCCGCGTGTCGGGGCGCGGCTCGCCCAGCAGCGTGTCGAGGTCGAGCAGGCCGACCTCGTCCTGCGGGCAGACCGTCACCCGGCCGCCGTACCGCGCCAGCTCGCCGAGGAAGGCCATCGACGCCCGCCGGCGCCCGCCGTAGACCAGCTCCCAGTCGGCGCCGGCGGCCTCCGCGGCGCGGATCATCGGCAGGATCGGCGTGATGCCGATGCCGCCGGCGACGAACAGGTAGCGGGGTGAGTCGACGAGCGGGAAGTTGTTCCGCGGCCCGCGCACCCGGACGGTGTCGCCCTCCTGCAGGCGGTCGTGCACGAACAGCGAGCTGCCGCGGCCGGCCGGGTCGCGCAGGATGCCCAGCCGGTACTCGGAGCGGTCGGCGGGGTCGCCGCACAGCGAGTACTGCCGGGTGGGCGCCCCGTCGAGGACGAGGTCGACGTGGGCGCCGGGCTCCCAGCGCGGGAGCGGGGCGTCGCCGGCCTCCCGCAGCGCCAGCGTGACGACGCCGTCGGCGGCCTGCCGCTTGGCGACCACGCGCGCGGACACCTCGAACTCGGAGGTGGCGAGGGTGACCGAGGTCGTCCGGTGGTGCACCTCCTCGACGTGCGGGCGGCGCCCGTCGGCACCCCGGGGGCCGACGGTGACCGGCAGGGACTTCCAGACGTACATGTTCGGCGAGCTCGGGTAGAACCCCGGCGGGCCGGCCGGCTCGTAGTCGCCCAGCACCGGGAGCGCCTCCTCCAGCGCGATCCGGGCCTCCAGGCGGGCCAGCGGGGCGCCGAGGCAGCCGTGCACGCCCTCCCCGAAGCCCAGGTGCCGGGCCCGGGGCCGGGTGACGTCGAACCGGTCCGGGTCCGGGAACTGGCGCTCGTCGCGGTTGGCCGCGCCCGGGACGAGGACGACCCGGCCGCCGGCGGGGATGGTCACCCCGTGCAGGGTCACCTCGCGCGACGTCGTCCGGGCGGTGAGCTGCAGGGGCGTGACGAGGCGGAGGGCCTCCTCGACGGCGTTCGGGATCAGCCAGGGGTCCTGCTCCAGCAGCGCGCGCTGGTCGCGGTTCTCGGCCAGCAGCTTGAACAGCGTGCCGGTCAGTCCGGCGGTGGACTCCACCCCGCCCAGGAACAGGATCATCATCAGGCCGCTGACCTCGGAGTCCGGCGTGACCCGGTCCTCCACGAACGGCACTCCGTCGATGTCGGCCTGCACGAACCGGGTGACCAGGTCGTCGCGCGCGCTGCGGCGGCGGTCGTCGAGCAGGTCGATGAAGAACTGCTGGACGCCGGCCGTGGCCGCCCGCGCGACCGGGGTCAGGTGCGGCGTGCCGGGCACCCGGTCCTTGAGCTCGTGGGTCCAGTGCTCCAGCTGCTCCCGCCGCGTCCGCTCCACCGGGTCCGGCGCGTGCCGGCTCGGCAGCCCCATCAGGTGGAAGAACACGTCGAACGGCATCGGCCAGGCCAGCTCCTGGGCGAGGTCCACGGCGCCGCGGTCCCGCCACGAGGCGACCAGCTCGCGCACCACCGCGCGGATGCCGTCCTCCAGCTCGGCGATCCGGCGCGGCAGGAAGTACGGCTGCACGACCGAGCGGACCTGGTCGTGCCGGGGGTTGTCCATGCTGCCGATCGACCCCGGCGGCACCTGCTCCAGGCGGCTGTCGTCGATGTCCATGCCCTCGTAGCTGAGGAAGGTCTCCGCGTCGAGCGCGGCGGCGCGCACGTCCTCGAAGCGGGTCAGGGCGTACCAGCCCCACCGCTCGCTCCAGTAGACCGGCGCCTCGTCCCGCATGCGCCGGTACACCGCGAACGGGTCGGACGTGTAGAAGTCGGGGGCGAACGGGTCGTAGTCGAGCTCGGTGGCGAGGCTGGCCATGGCGGTCTCCGCGGGCGCGTGGGCGGCGAGGGCGTCGGGATCGACGCGGGGGTTTTGAAGCGCTTCAAACGCCAGCGTGGCGGGTGACCGGCGTCACCGTCAAGACTTTGTCAGGACGAAGTCGGCGGCCCCGTCGTCCCCCGGACGACGAGGTGCGGCGGGACGACGACCTCGCGCCGGTCGGTGCGGCCGCCGTCGAGCCGCTCGACCACCGCCCCCACCGCGAGCCGGGCCATCTGCGGGGAGTCCTGGCTGACGGTGGTCAGGTCGATGTGCGCCAGCCGGGAGAGCGGGCTGTCGTCGTACCCGACCACGGAGACCTCCCCCGGCACGTCGACACCGGCGCGCAGCAGGGCGTCGAGCAGGCCGACCGCGGAGGCGTCGTTGTAGGTCACCACCGCCGTCGGACGCACGTCGGAGCCGAGCAGCGGCGCCGCCGCGCGGCCGCCGGCCCCCTCGCCGGCGTCCCCGCCCACGACCCGTACGTGCTCCCCGAGGCCCCGGCGGCGCATCGCCCGCTCGTAGCCCCGCCGCCGGGCGGCGGCGATCGGCCCGCGGCCGCCGTCGACGTGGGCGATGCGCCGGTGCCCCAGGTCGGCCAGGTGCTCCACGGCCTGCGCCACGCCGTCGTCGTCGGCGGCGCGGACGACGTCGACGCCCTCGGCCGACACCGGCCGGCCGACGGCGACCACCGGCAGCTGCCGGGCCAGCGCGCTCAGCCGGGCGGCGGGCGCGTCCGGCCCCAGCAGCAGCAGCGCCTCGCACCGCGAGTCCAGCAGCGTCTCGACCGCCCGGCGCTCGTCGCGGGTCCGGGTGACCGTGCTGAGCACGAGGTCGTAGCCGTGCGCCTCGGCGGCCTCGTGGACGTCCTCGACCAGCTGGGCGTGGAAGGTGCTCCGGACGTCCATGGCGATCCCGATCAGCCCGCTGCGCCGGCGGGCCAGCAGGCTCGCCGCCCGGTCCGGGCGGTACCCCAGGCGGCCCGCCGCGCCGAGGACCCGTTCCCGCGTGGCGCCGCTCGGGCCGGGCGCCCCGCGCAGCACGAGGGACGCCGTCGCCGCCGAGACGCCGGCCTCATCGGCGACGTCCTGCAGCCGCGGACGCCGCGCGCGGTTCGAGGCGGTCACGGCCGCCCGCTCCCACGACACCGCGGCGACCTGCTGGTGCGGTCCACGACGCCAGTGAAGCGCTTCAAGACGCCCCGGCCAATGACCCCGAGGGGGGAGCGTGCCCGGGCCGGCCCCCGCCGTGAAGGTGTGGTCAGCGGATTCCCGTCATCGTGATCATGGCGTCGTGACCACCGCTGCGTGCTTCGGAGTGGTCACGACACCATGATGACGAGGACCGCGCCCGGGCGGGCCGCTCATGCCAGGCGCACCTCGTCGATCCGCACCGGCCGGTGCTCAGCCAGCGACCGGGCGCAGGCCTCGGCGATCCAGTCGGCCTCCAGCCCGTCGGCGACCGTGCACGGCGAGGGGCGGTCGCCGGCGACGACCTCGAGGAAGGTCTCGAACTGCGCCCGGAAGGCCGGCTGGAAGCGGTCCATGAAGAAGCGGTGCGGCGGGCCGGCCGGGAACGTGACGCCGGGCTCGGTGGCGCGGATCGGCCACCCGTCGTCAACGCCGGCGGCGACGCTGTCGCGCGAGCCGTGGACCTCCAGCCGCACGTCGTAGCCGCGCGCGTTGTAGCGGGTGTTGGACACGATCCCCAGGGCGCCGCCGGCGAAGGTCACGACGGCCGCGGAGGTGTCGACGTCCCCGTACCGGCGGAAGAAGTCCGCGCCCTGGTTGCTGCCGGTGGCGTAGACCTCGACGGCCTCCTGGCCGGTCACCCACCGGACGGCGTCGAAGTCGTGCACGCCGCAGTCGCGGAAGATGCCACCGGAGACCGCGATGTACTCCGGCGGCGGGGGCTCGGGGTCCAGCGTGGTGGAGCGCACCGTGGTGACCCAGCCGAGCTCGCCGCCGGCGACCGCGGCCCGGGCCGCGGCGATGGCGGCGTCGTAGCGGCGCTGGAACCCGATCTGGACCGGCACGGTGGAGCCCTCCAGCCGGCGCAGCAGCTCCGCGCCGGCCGCGCCGGTCTGCGCGACCGGCTTCTCGCACAGCGTCGGCAGCCCGGCCTCGACGCAGGCGAGGACGAGCTCGGGGTGCGCGTCGGTGCCCGCCGCGATGACCACCCCGTCGACGCCGGAGCCGAGCAGCGCCGCCAGGGAGTCGACGCCCTCGACGCCGTCGGCCCGGTGGCGGTCGACGACCTGCTTGGTCCGGTCGGGCACGAGGTCGGTCACCACGAGGGACTCGACCGCCGGGATGCCGACCAGCGTGCCGGCGTGGAAGGCCCCGATCCTGCCGAGACCGATGAGTCCGATGCGCATGCTGAGCCTCTCGTGTGGGGGGTGGGCCCGGGCCCGGTGGTCAGGCGGGGGCGTAGAGGTCCGGCCGTGGGGGCAGCTCGACCGCGACCCGGGCTCCGGTGTGCAGCGCCTGCAGCGCCGCGTCGGAGACGACCTGCGCGACGAAGCCGTCCCAGGCGCCGGGCCCCTGCGGCGACCGCCCGCCGGCGACGGCGTCGACCCACTCGCGCAGCTCGACGTCGTAGGAGAGGGCGAAGCGTTCGCGCCAGTCGGCCGGCACCAGACCGGCGACGGCGCCCTCGCGGCGGATGGTCACCGGCGCGGGGTCGGCCAGCTCGACGGTGCCGGTCTCCCCCGACACCTCGCAGCGGATCTCGTAGCCGTAGTGGACGTTGACCGACACCTCGACGTCGACCAGCACGCCGTCGGCCATCTCGAACAGCACCAGCAGCGGGTCCTGCAGCTCCCCGCCGCGGCTGCTCCTGCGCGGGGTGAGCACCCGCACGGCGGCGATCTCGGTCCCCAGCAGCCAGCGCAGCTCGTCGATCTCGTGGATCGCGGTGTCGGCGATCGACATGTCGCGCGTGTAGTGCGGGGGCACCGAGGCGTTGCGGTGCGCGCAGTGCACCAGCAGCGGCGCGCCGATCGCACCGCCGTCCAGGGCCTGCTTCAGCGCCCGGTGCGCCGGGTCGTACCGCCGGTTGAACCCGACCTGGACCAGCCGGCGCCCGGCGGCGACCTCCGCGTCGACGATGCGCCGGCAGGCGTCCTGGCTGGTGGCCAGCGGCTTCTCGCAGAACACCGGCTTGCCGGCGGCGACGGCCGCGAGCACGTAGGGCTCGTGCGTGGGGCCCCACGAGGTGACGACGACGGCGTCGACGGCGTCGGAGGCGATCAGCTCCTCGCCCGTCGGCAGCGCCTTGGCGTCGGGCAGCTGCCCGGCCACGGTGGCGGCGCGCCCGGCGTCGGCGTCGGCGACGGCCACGACGCGGCTGCCCCCGGGGCCGCCGTCCAGGCGGCGGACGTGCTCCTGGCCGATCATGCCGACCCCGATGACCCCGACGTCCAGCGTCACGACGCCTCCTCGACTCCGTGTCCGGCCGGCCGGTGCCGGCCGTGCCGGGGTCAAGGCTGTGGCCGCCGCCACGACCCCGTCAACGACGCGGAGCCCTCGAGTTCCCCTCAGCGGGCCGGCGCGGACAGCACCTCGACGGGGATGTTGTGCGGCGTGACCACCGAGACGCCGGAGTGCCAGGAGCGGGGCGCGCCGGGCAGCGCGCCGTGGGCCTGCATCACCACGTGGCAGGCGCGGCGCAGGTCGAGGGCCAGGTCGTGGTGCAGCACCGCCGACAGCCGGCCGGCCTGCAGCAGCGCGAGGTTCTCGGCGTCCAGGTCGTGGGCGACGAAGGCGCGGCAGCCGCGCCCGGCGTCGGCGAAGGCCGCGACCGTCGCGGCGTTGCCGCCGGTGGCGTACAGCGAGTAGACGGCGACGATGCCCGGGTCGGCGGCGAGCGCGTCGCCGACCAGCCCGCGCAGCACCGCGTCGTCCCCGCTCGCGTCGACCAGGTCGACCTGCCGGCGGCCGGGGCGAAGCTGCCGCAGCGTCGCGCGGAAGCCCATCTCGCGCTCGTCCTCGCCGCGGAAGGTGCCGGTGCCCCGGGTCACCAGCACCGCGCCGTCGTCGTCGCCGAGCCACTGGTCGAGCAGGTAGGCGGCCGTGGCCCCGGCGGCGCGGTTGTCCAGGCCGACGTAGGCCACGCGGCGGCTGGTCGGCAGGTCGGTCACCAGCGTGACGACCGGGATGCCTCCCTCGGCCAGCCGCTCGACGGCCACCGCGACCAGCGGGGAGTCCGGGGCCTTGAGGACGACGCCCTGCGAGCCGCGCCGCGCGATGCCGTCGAGCGTGGCGACCAGCTCGGCGACCGGCGGGGACTCGGCCAGGTGGAAGCGCGCCCGGAAGGTCGCCGGGCGGACCAGCGGCAGCTGCGACTCCAGCGCGGCTCGGACGGCGGCGGAGAACCGGGCGGGTGCGTCGACGACCACGTCCAGGAAGAAGGTCCGCCCGCTCAGCCGCACCTGCGAGCGCTGCCGGTGCAGGTCGGCGATCGCCCGGTGCACCTCGTCGACCGTGCTCTGCCGGACGCCGCCGCGCCGGTTGAGCACGCGGTCCACGGTGGCCTCGGACAGGCCCGCCTGGCGGGCGATCTCGCGGATGGGGTACGGGTGCGGCACCGGCCCAGTCTGAGGGGGAGATGAGGGAAGGGCGAGGTTGATGCGGGATCACCGACCCGTCAGGCTCGTCTGCAGCCCCCGCTCAGGAAGGACGCTCCCGTGACCGCCTCCCTCACCCGACGCACCCCCGGCTGGTTCACCGCGCAGGACTGCCGCCTGGCGGACTTCCGCGCCGTCGTCGAGACGACCACCGACCCGGCCGAGTACCCCACCGCCGACGAGGTGCGGCAGAACGTCCTCGTCTACGGCGCGCGGCTGCGCGACGCCGTCGCCACCCCCGGGGGACGCCGGGAGGTGCAGGCCGAGCTGGCCCGCGCGCTGGCCGACGGGCCGGGGATCGTCGTCTTCGCCGGCGCCTTCCCCGACACCGGAGTCGTCGACCGCGCCACCGCGGTCTTCGAGGCGCTGATCGCCGAGCAGAAGGCGGCCGGCGTCGTCGGCGGGGACCACTTCGCCACCCCCGGCGCCAACGACCGCGTCTGGGGCGCGCTGGACAAGTTCGCCGTCCGCGAGCCGCGGCTGTTCGCCGAGTACTACGGCAACGACGTCCTCGCGCTGGTCTCCGAGGCGTGGCTGGGCCGTGGCTACCAGGTCACCAGCCAGGTCAACGTGGTCAACCCCGGCGGCAGGGCGCAGGTCGCGCACCGCGACTACCACCTGGGCTTCATGTCCGAGGAGCAGGCGCTGGCCTACCCCGCGCACGTGCACCGGCTCTCCCCCGTCATGACGCTGCAGGGTGCGGTGGCGCACTGCGACATGCCCGTGGAGACCGGCCCCACGATGTACCTGCCGCACTCGCAGAAGTACGCCCCCGGGTACGTCGCCTTCCACCAGCCGCAGTTCACCGCCTACTTCGACGAGCACTTCGTGCAGCTGCCGCTGCGCAAGGGCGACGCCGCCTTCTTCAACCCGGCGCTGTTCCACGGCGCGGGCACCAACCGGTCGGCCGGCGTGCGCCGCATGGCCAACCTGCTGCAGGTCTCCTCCGCCTTCGGCCGCGCGATGGAGACCGTCGACCGGACGGCGATGGTCCGCGCCCTCTACCCGGGCCTGCTCGAGCAGCGGGCCGCCGGCGCCGACGAGCGCGCCCTGCGCAACGCCGTCGCCGCCTCCGCCGAGGGCTACGCCTTCCCCACCAACCTCGACCACGACCAGCCGATCGGCGGCCTGGCGCCTGAGACCCAGGCGGAGCTCGTGTGGCGCGCCCTGCAGGAGGGCTGGTCGCCGGCGGCACTCGACGCCGAGCTCACCGCCCAGGCCGAGCGGCACGCCGGCGCCCTCTAGCGATGGACGAGCTGCTGGCCACGTGCTGGACGACGGCCGGCGACGCCGCGCCGTCCCGGGCGGACTGGCGCAGCCCGGTGCCCCTGCGGGAGCGGATCGAGGCGGCGGCCGCCGCGGGGTTCACCGGTTTCGGGGTGCTCGCCGTCGACCTGGCCGTCGCCGAGCGGGAGCACGGCTTCCCCGGCATCCGGGCGATCCTGGCCGACAACGGCCTGGTCCACCTGGAGCTGGAGGGCCTCCCCGGCTGGTGCAGCAGCGGGCCCGAGCGGGCGGCGTCGGACGAGCTGCGCGGGTTCCTGCTCAGGGCCGCCGAGGCACTCGGCGCCCGGCACCTCAAGGTCACCCCCGACGCCGGCGACGCGCCGGGGGACGGCGGGCGCCGAGCGGCCGAGTTCGCCCGGCTGGCCGCCCAGGCCGCCGACGCCGGAGCACGCCTGGGCATCGAGTTCCTGCCGTGGACCGACGTCGCGACCGTCCACGACGCGCTGCGACTGGTGGAGGACGCCGCCCACCCCGCCGGCGGGATCGTCGTCGACGTCTGGCCCGTCGAGCGCGCCGGCACGCCGCCGGCCGAGCTCGCGTCGCTCCCGCTGCACCGGATCGTCGGCGTAGAGCTGGACGACGCCGACAGCACGCCGGCGGGGACGCTGTTCGAGGACACCGTGGACCGGCGGCGCTACTGCGGCGAGGGGGACTTCGACCTGCCCGGCGCGATCACCGCGCTGCGCGCCGCCGGGTGGGCCGGTCCGTGGGGGGTCGAGATCCTCTCCGCCGGGCACCGCCGGCTCGACGTCCGCCAGGCCGCCGCGCGCGCCGCGGCCACCGCGCGCGAGCTGGTGGCGGTGCGCCCCGGCTGACGCCCGGGACGACGACGGCGCCCGCCCTCCGGGTGCCGGGAGGGAGGGCGCCGTCGGGTCGGTTCAGCGCTTGAGCTCGTGGCTGAGCTCGGCCAGCTCCTGGCCGCCGGCCATCTCGGTGGTGAGCTCCTCCAGCGTGACCTCCGAGCGCTTCTTGTCCAGCACGCGGCGGCCGAGCTTGAGGATGATGAAGTGGTCGCCCACCAGGTAGGCGTGGTGCGGGTTGTGGGTGATGAAGACGACGCCGAGACCGGCGTCCCGCGCCGCGGCGGTGTACTTCAGCACCACCCCGGACTGCTTGACCCCCAGGGCCGCCGTCGGCTCGTCGAGGATCAGCACGCGGGCCCCGAAGTACACCGCCCGGGCGATGGCGACGCACTGCCGCTGGCCGCCGGAGAGGGTGCCGATGGGCTGGTTGATGTCCTTGACGACGATGCCCATCTTCTGCAGTTCGGCGTCGGCGATCTCGCGCATGGCCGAGATGTCCAGCGGCGCCATGGGGTACTTGCCCTTGCGGATCTCCGACCCCAGGAAGAAGTTCCGCCAGACCTCCATGAGCCCCACGACCGCGAGGTCCTGGTAGACGGTGGCGATGCCGGCGTCCAGGGACTCGCGCGGGGAGCCGAAGCGCCGCTCCTGGCCGTCGACCTTCAGCGTGCCCTCGGTGTGCGGGTGCAGCCCAGAGATGATCTTGATGAGGGTGGACTTGCCGGCGCCGTTGTCCCCCAGCACGCAGGCCACCTCGCCGGCGTTCACCTTGAGGTTGATGCCCTCCAGGGCCCGGATGGCGCCGTAGGCCTTGCCGACGCCCTCCATCTCGACGAGGGGCTCGCCCCTGTGCAGGTCGGGGGCGGCGTGTTCGGCGATGGTGTCTGTCACGTCGTCATCTCCTCTGGGCGGCGTAGTTCTTGATGTACAGGTTGACCATCACGGCGAGCAGCAACATCACGCCGAGGAAGGTGCGGAACCAGTTCGGGTCCCAGCCGGCGTAGACGATCCCCTGGGTGGTCATCCCGAAGATGAAGGCGCCCAGCGCCGAGCCGACGGCGGAGCCGTAGCCGCCGGTGAGCAGCGCACCGCCGACGACCGCGGCGATGATGTAGATGAACTCGTTGCCGATGCCGAGGCCGGCCTGCACGGAGCTGAAGTTGAACAGCAGGTGCATGCCCAGGAACCAGGCCAGGAACGACACGCCCATGAACAGGCCGATCTTGGTCGCGCGGACCGGCACGCCGACCGCGCGGGCGCTGGCCTGGTTGCCGCCGACCGCGGTGATCCAGTTGCCGGTGCGGGTGCGCAGCAGCAGCCAGGTGCCGACGGCCACGAACAGCAGCCACCACAGCACGGTGACCTTGACGGTCATGAACCCCAGCGGGATGTCGGAGGCGAAGACCGCCTTCGCCGCGTCGAAGCCGTCCAGCGCGCTGGCGTTGGGAGTGGCGACCGTCCCGGTGACCAGCTTGGTGACGCCGAGGTTGACGCCCTGGAGGATGAAGAAGGTGCTCAGCGTGATGAGGAAGCTGGGGATCCCCGTTCTCATCACCAGGTAGCCGTTGACGAAGCCGATCGCCAGCGCGATGAGCAGGCTGACGACGACGCCGACCCACATGTTCAGGCTGAACTGGTAGCAGATCATCGCCGACGCGAGCGCCGACGTGGTGACCGTGACACCGGCGGACAGGTCGAACTCGCCACCGATCATCAGCAGTGCCACACCGACCGCGACGATGCCGATCGTGGAGGAGGCGTAGAGGACCGTCGCCAGCGCGGGCAGCGTCCGGAACGGCGGGGCCACGGCGAAGAAGAAGGCGAAGATCACGATCGCCGCCGCCAGCGCGCCGACCTCGGGCCGGCCGAGGACGCGGGACACCAGCGACCGCTGGGTGCGCCCCGGCGGCGTGGTCGGGGGTGCGTTGGACGGCTTCGCCGCCACGGATGAGCTCATGGCTGCTCCAGAGGAGTCGGGACGGGCGGGGGGAGCCGGAAACCCGACTCCCCCCGGGTGGCGATCAGCGGGTGTTGTTCTCCGTGTACGGCAAGATCACGTCGATGTTCGACTCGTCGACGATGGACGGACCGGTGAGGACCGGCTGGCCACCGCCGATGTCGTTGCCGTTGGTGAGGTTCAGCCACAGCGACGTGACGGCCATGTAGCCCTGGACGTAGGGCTGCTGGTCGATCGAGAAGGCGATGTCTCCGTTCTGGATCGCCTGGGCGACGTCCGCGTTCAGGTCGAAGGTGATGACCTGCGCCTGGCTACCGGTGTCCGACTTGGCCTGCTGCGCAGCCTGGGCGACCGGGGCACCGAGGGTGACGATGTGGGTGATCGACGGGTCGGTCTGGAGGCTGGAGCCGATCGTCTGCTGCACCGAGGGAAGGTCGGTCCCCTGCACGTAGAGGACCTCGGTGTTGGGGAAGCCCTCGGCCACGCCGGCACAGCGGGTCTCCAGCGCCACCTGCCCCTGCTCCTGGATCACGCAGAGCGCCTTGCCGCCGCCGTCCTGGCCGATGCGCTCACCGACGGTCCGGCCGGCGAGCTGCTCGTTGGAGCCGAAGTACATCGACACGCCGTAGTCCTGGTAGTTGTTGATCCCGGAGTTGAACGCGACGACCGGAATGCCCTCCGCGGCTGATTGCGCGGCCGGACCGACCTGGTCGGGATAGGCCAGCGTGACGGCGATGCCGTCCACGTCGCTGTCGACCGCGTTCTGGACGAGGGTCGCCTGCTCGCCGGCGTCGGGGTCGTTGGAGTAGTTCAGCGTGATGTTGTGGTTCGCGGCGGCCGCCTCGGCCCCGGCGCGGATCTTGTCCCAGAAGGTGTCCCCGGGCGCCTCGTGCGTGATCATCGCGATGGTGAAGTTCTCGCCCTCCGCAGCGGCCCCACCGCCCTCGTTCTGTGCTCCGCCCTGACTGCTGCACGCGGCCAGCGCCGTGGCGGCGGCGGTCACGACCACCGCCACCTTCAGCGACCTACGGCTGGTCCTCATTCGTGTCTCCTCGTCGGGTTGACCACCGGGCTGGTGGCCGCTGACCTGCTGAGTCCTGGACGTCGGGTGGAGCGCTCAGCCGTGAGGACATCGGGCCCTCTGCCGTCCTCATGTCCGGACATAGTGACATGGGTCAATGTGACACGGCTCACCAAGAGCGTCAAGGCTCCTCCTCGGCACCCGCCTTGCCCAGGCACCCGTGCGTCGCCGGGCCGGGGACGCCGACGGGCAGACTGGCTCGGGTGGAGCAGACCTCGACGACCCCCGGCGCCGTCCTCGTGCACGGCCTCTGGCACGGCGCCTGGTGCTGGGACGCCGTCCGCGCGGCGCTGGCTGCCCAGGGGGTGGACAGCGTCGCGGTCGACCTGCCGCTGACCGACCTCGCCGCCGACACCCGGACGGTGCGCGACGCCCTCGACCGGTTCGGCCGGCCCGCGGTGTTGGTCGGGCACTCCTACGGCGGGGCGGTCATCACCGCCGCGGGCGCGCACCCGCTCGTGCGCGAGCTGGTC
This sequence comes from Geodermatophilus sp. SYSU D01186, assembly GCF_054050215.1. NCBI lineage: Bacteria > Bacillati > Actinomycetota > Actinomycetes > Geodermatophilales > Geodermatophilaceae > Geodermatophilus > Geodermatophilus sp. SYSU D01186. Next base: position 16,702 of record NZ_JBJGYW010000032.1, read on the forward strand.
TACCTCGCGGCGTTCCAGCTCGACGAGGGCGAGTCGGTCAGCCGGACCCGCGCCGGGCAGGGGCTGCCGGACACGCGGCTGGGCGAGGCGGTGCGGGTGTCCGGTGACGAGGTGGGCCTGGATCCCGAGCTCGGCCCGCGGCTGCTGTTCGCCGACGCGCCGGCCGACGTCGCCGCGGCGGCCGCCGCCCGGCTGCGCCCGGTCGCGCGACCGGTCTTCCGCGGGGTGCCGGAGGTCATCGCCTGGCGGACGGTGCCGTCGACCTTCGTCGTCTGCACCGCCGACGAGGTGGTGCACCCGGAGCTGCAGCGGGTGATGGCGCAGCGGGCCACCCGGACCGTGGAGTGGGCCTCCGGGCACAGCCCCGCCGCGTCCCGGCCCGAGGCGGTCGCCGCCCTCGTCGCCGAGCGCGTCGCGGCCGCGGGACGAGCGGGGTGACAGCGGCACGCCCGGCGACGGGATCGGTGCGACGCTGCACGGCATGACCGGCCTCGACGACGTCGCCGCCCTCGCCGCGCGCGAGCACCACCTCGCGGTCGTCGCCACGTTGCGGGCCGACGCCACCGTCCAGGCGTCGGTGGTCAACGCGGGGCTCCTCCCCCACCCGGCGACCGGCGAGCGGGTGGTCGGCTTCGTGACCTACGGCCGGGTGAAGCTGACCAACCTGCGCGCCCGGCCGCAGCTGAGCCTCACGTTCCGGCACGGGTGGGAGTGGGCGACGGTGGAGGGGCGCGCGGAGCTGGCCGGGCCGGACGACCCGCAGCCGTGGCTGGACGACGCCGACCGGCTGCGGCTGCTGCTGCGCGCGGTGTTCACCGCGGCCGGCGGCCGGCACGACGACTGGGACGCCTACGACCGGGTCATGGCCGAGCAGCGGCGCACCGCCGTCCTCGTCGCGCCGGGCCGGGTCTACAGCAACCGGTGAGGCCGGCGGGTGCGGGAGCGCCGCCACACCCTCCCGCCCCGGCGGGACGAAGGGCTCTGGGGGCGGCCGGGACCCGCCTGCCAGGGTCCTCCGCGAGGCTGCGGGGGCACGTCACGCAGGAGGAGTCATGACCTCTCCCGCCGAACGGGTCGAACGGGCACGGCAACGGTGGAACGCCGGGGACCTGCCGGGCTACCTCGAGGTGTACGCCCGGGACCTGCGGTTCCACGGCATGGAGCCGGATCCGATGGACAAGCCGTCCGTGACCGCCTTCTACGAGCGCTTCTGGTCGGCCATGGGGGCGCCGGGGCGGCCCAACCCGCAGCTGGACTTCCACGAACACCTCGTCGACGGCGACCTGTACAGCTGCCGGTTCGCCGTGTCCGGCGAGCACCGCGGCGAGTTCATGGGAGTGCCCGCCACGGGCCGGCCGTACGTGTTCGAGGGCATCACGATCATGCGGCTCCGGGGCGACGAGGTGATCGAGCGGTGGACCACCGCCGACTTCCTGGGCCTCATGGTGCAGTTGGGCGCCGTCCCGGCCCCGGCCTGAGCCGCGGACGCCGGCGATCCGCGTGACTCTCGCGGTGTCGTGTCGGCTCTCGCGGTCGTGCAGCACCGCACGACCGTGCGCAGCACCGCACGAGCGCGGTGCCGTCAGCGGTGGGAGCCGGCCCTCACGCGGGGCTCAGGACGGCCGGCTGCCGCGTCGGTTCCCGGTCGGCGGCCTCGGCGGCCCGGTGGGCGAGGGCGATGATCGGGCCGAGGGTGGCCCCGCCGGCCCAGTAGGCCTGGGCGGAGGCGGAGGCGACGCAGTTCCCGACGCCGTAGAGCCCGGGCACCGGCGTCCCGGTGTCGTCGAGGACCTGGCCGTCGGGGCTGGTCCGCGGCCCGCCCTTGGTGTCCAGAGTGCCGCCGGTGACGAGGGCGGCGTAGTACGGGCCGCGGTCGCTGATCGGCCACATGGTCGGGTTGGCCCGCCCGGGCTCGTCGGCGACCGGCCCGTTGAACAGCAGCTGCACCGCCTTCTCGCCGCGGTGGAAGTCCTCGTCGACGCCGCGCTCGGCGAACCCGTTGAAGCGCGCGATGGTCTGCCGCAGGGTCGGGACGAAGTCCGCGTCGAGGGCCAGCCCACCGGTCACGGCCGCGTACCGGCGCAGCCGCTCGGCGATCGCGTCGGCCAGGGCCTCGAGGGTCTCCCCCCGGATGACGTGCGAGTCGTCGGTGCCGGGCGGGACGATCAGCCGGCCGTACTCGTCGCTGGCCGAGTGGTCCTGGCTGTGCTGGTCCCAGATCTGCACCAGCACGAGGTACGGGTACTCGCCCCTGCCGCCGTCCCAGGTGGAGAAGGTCTGGGCCAGCTCGTTGTACTGCAGCTTCTCGTTGACCACCCGGCGGCCGGTCTTGTCGACGAAGACCGTCGAGTCGCCGGCCACGGAGAACATGCCGATCAGGCCCGGGTCACGCGCGACCGCCCGCTCCAGCGGGAGCGGGCACATCCAGGCGGAGTTCATGTTCCGCAGCTGGGCGCCCAGCGGCGCGGCGATGGCGAGGAAGTCGCCCTCGTTGGTGGTCGCCGCACACCCGCCGTAGATGCCCGCGGGCAGGTTGTTGCGCCGCAGGTCGACGTCGTGGGTGAACCCGCCGGTGGCGAAGACGACGGCCTTGCGGGCGGCGATGCGGTGCGTGCGGCCGTCCCGCGTGGTCGCCTCCACGCCGACGACCGCGCCGTCCCGGACGACCAGGCGCTGCACCCGGTGACCGGTGCGGACGTCGACGCCGTCCCGGCGGGCCGCGGCGCTCAGGGACTCGACGGCGACGGCACCGCCGTCTGACATCGACTCGCGCGCACCGAGGGGCACCAGGACCCGCCCGGTGGGCGCCTTGTCCTCGGGGATCTCCGACCAGTAGTCGGGCACCTCGGCGCAGTGCCGGTACTCCAGCGCCCCCCGCTGCGCCAGCAGCTCGGCCGCCGGGGAGGCGCTGGCGTAGATCGCCCGGCAGGTGTCGTACTCCCACTGCGACAGGCCCAGCGTCGGGGACGTCGGGTCGTAGGCGGCGGGCCGCGACAGCCGGGCCACGTAGCGCAGGAAGTCCGGCTCCTCGTCGGCGATCCCCGCCGCGCGCATCGGCTCGTTGGCGGGCACCCAGTACCAGAAGGCCGCCTTGCGGGCGGTGCCGCCGAGCTCGTCGGCCTTCTCCAGCAGCACGACCTCGTTGCCCAGCCAGCGGCTGAACAGCGCGGTGGGCAGGCCGGCCCCACCCCCGCCGACGACGACCACGTCGGCGACGGCGTCGGACGGGCGGTCGTCGGGGACCGGGGCCGCGGACTCGCGGGCCGGCGGGGCAGCGGGCGCCCCGGTCCGGGGAGCGGGGATCTCGTCGGGGAGAGGCATGGGGACCTCGCAGGGCGGAGGGGGTGGCCGCCAGCCCAGCGCGTCCCGCATGCGCGGTCAAGGTGTACGGGCGCGGGACCGGACGACACGGGACCGAATGCCCTGGGCCCGCCCGCGCTGGGGACGACCGCGGACGTGCGCTCTCCCCCGGCGGACCGGAGCGGGGCGGCCGGACCACCGGCCCGGTGCCACGTCGCCTCCCGGATCGTCCTAGCGACGGCGGGGATCGCGGCGGTCACCGCGGTGTCCCCGTCCCGTTCCGGGGGGCCGACCGCGCACCCATCTGCCACGGTGGAGCCCCCGCAGCCGTCCGGGCTGCCTCCCTGAGGAGTTGGGTTGAGCAACCACGTCTACCGGATGAGCGAGATCGTCGGCAGTTCCCCCACCAGCGTCGACGACGCGATCCGCACGGCGGTGCGCAAGGCATCCCAGACCGTGCGGAACATCGAGTGGCTGGAGGTCCAGCAGATCCGCGGCATGGTGGCCGACGGCGACGTCGCGTACTACCAGGTGGAGATGAAGATCGGGTTCCGCGTCGAGGACTAGCCGAGCAGCGCGACGTCGTCCCGGCGGAGCCGCCGGGACGACGTCGCACCCGTCTTCGTGCAACCACCACCATCTCGTCTGCCGGTCCTGCGCCGCCATCGTCGACGTCGACCGCGCGGTCGGTGCCAGTCGTGCCTCACGGCGTCGGACGACGCGGGATACGCGATCGACGAGGCCGAGGTCGTCTACTGGGGCCGCTGTCCCGCCTGCACGACCGGCGCGGCGGGTCGCTGACCGCACCGGAGCGCGGCCGGCCCCGCACCCCGCGGGCGTCAGCTCCAGCTGGTGGACAGCCGGACGCTGACGCCGTGCTCGTCGCGGCGGATGGCGACGTGGTCGCACAGCTGGCGGGCCAGCCACAGGCCCATGCCGCCGTGGGAGAGGTCCGCACCGTGCGCCGGCCCGTAGCCGGCGAAGGGGTCGTCCCAGCCGCGGCCGGAGTCCCGGATGGTGGCCACCAGCCGGCCCGGCGCCGTCCACAGCCGCAGCCCGGCCGGTGCCCGTCCGTGACGTACGGCGTTGGAGGTCATCTCGTCGGTGGCCATCAGGAAGTCCTCGAGGACGTCGCGGGGCCCGTCGACCTCGGCGAGCAGCCGGCGGACGGCGTGCCGCAGGCCGGCGTAGTCGGTGATGTCGTCGTCGGCCAGCGCGGGCGGGGTGTCCTCCAGCGGCTCGGGCGGCACCGGGAGACCGCGCAGGTAGGTGGCCGGGTCGACGAAGTCGGGGCTGGCCTCCCGCCCGCCGGGGCCGACCAGCTGCGGGTGGGTGTGCCGGGCCGAGCGCAGGACCGGCTCGGGCAGGTCCGCCCGGAAGACGCACAGGCCCCACAGCGGCAGCGGGGCGAACGCGGCGTTGATGACCGACTCGTAGGCCTGCCACTCGCGGCGGTCGGCGTCGCTGGCGCCGAAGTCGACCTCGCCCACGACGCGGACCCGCCGCCCGGATGCGGCCTGCTCGTCGGCGAGGCGGCGGAACGCCGTGATGGCCGTGGGCGTGCGGGCGCGGTACAGGGCGTGGCGCTCGAGCACGGTCACCCGGGGATCGGCGCCGACGGCCTCGTGCAGCAGGCCGGCGGTCTCCGGCGCAGCGGCGATCACCGCGGCGTCGCCGGCTGCCAGGCCCGCCAGCAGCCAGGGGGCGGCGACCGCGACCAGCTCGTCCGGAGACTCGTAGACCAGCGCGTCGTGCCGGAACCCCCGCGCCTGGACGTCGACGGCAGCGTCGGCGGTGTCGGCCGCGACTGTTCCGTCCCCGCCCACCGCGTGCTCCCCCCGTCGTGGCCGTCGACCCGCCCGGGTCGTTGCCGAGTGCCTGCCCTGCCACGGTAGCCGCCTCCGACGACCGCGTGCCCGGCGTCGGCGGGTGCCACGCCGCCCGTGGGCGACGTCTCCCCCGGAAAGGGGGAGCCACCGGGAGGTCCGTGCGCGACGGACCGACCGGCAGGTGTGGCCCGCGCGGCAGGGGGAACAGGAACGGCACCGCCCAGGAACGGCAACGGAGCACCGTGTCCACTCCCGCCTCTCCCCCGCCCCGCCCGTGGGAGCCCTCCCCCGCGCCCGAGGCGCAGGAGTGCTGTGCCTGGGACCTCGACCAGCCGCGCCAGCTCGCCACGGCCCGGCGCGGCGCGCGGCGGTGCCTGACCCGCGACCCGGACGGCGCCTCGGCCGAGACCGCCGACCACGTGGTCATGGTGCTCGAGGAGTTGGCGTCCAACGCCCTGCGGCACGGCTCCCCGCCCGCGTCGATCGAGCTGTGCCGGCACGCCGACGGCTGGCTGGTCATCGCCACCGACGCCGCTCCCGAGCGGGTCCCCTCGGTCGCCGTCGACCGGCCGGCCGAGCGGGGCGGCATGGGCCTGCACATGGTCAGCCGGCTCACGGTGCGCCACGGCGTGCACCGCGACGGGCGCGCCAAGACCGTCTGGGCCCTGGTGGCCTCCTGATCGTCGCCCGGCGCACTCCTGCGCCGGGGGTCCGCGGGGGCGGCAGCGGCGATCCGCGTGGGCGGCAACGCCGCGATCGGGAGGCGCGGGGCTGCGCCGCAGGGCAGGCTCGGGTCCGCAGGTCCTGCCCGCTGTCCGCCAGCGCCACCGGATCGCCGAGAGGGAGCGGAACACCATGGTCGCCACGTCCGCCGGCACCCCCCGGATCGCCATCGTCGGCGCAGGGATCGGTGGCCTCGCGGCGGCCGCCTTCCTCGACCGGACGGGGCTGCCGGCCGTCGTCCACGAGCAGGCCCGGGAGCTCACGGAGGTCGGCGCCGGGCTGGTCCTGGCCCCCAACGCCGTGCGCCTGCTCCGCCGGCTGGGCGTGCTGGACGCGCTGCTCGACCGCGCCGTCCCGCTGGACGTGGGCTGGGAGTTCCGCCGGTGGGAGGACGGGCGGGTGCTGTCCGCCGAGGACCTGGCCGGCTCGTGCGAGCGCCTCTACGGCGAGCGGACCTACACACTGCACCGCGCCGACCTGCTCCGCGCGATCGGCTCGGCCGTCCCCGCCGACCGGGTGCGGCTGGGCGCGCGCTGCACGTCGGTCGCGGTGGACGGCGACGCGGTGGTGGTCTCGTTCGCCGACGGCACCAGCACCGAGGCCGACGTCGTCATCGGGGCCGACGGCGTGCACTCGACCGTGCGCGGGGTCGTGACCGAGCCGTCGCCCGCGACGTACTCGGGGCTGTCGGCCTTCCGCGCCATCGTGCCGGCCGACCGCGCCCCCGACTTCGCCCGCCGCCGCGCGCAGACCCTGTGGATCGGCCCCGGCCACCACCTGGTGCACTACCCGATCTCCGGCGGGGAGGCGGTCAACCTCGTGGCGTTCGCCCCGGCCGGGGACTTCACCGTCGAGTCCTGGAGCGCCACCGCGACCGTCGAGGAGTTCCTCGCCGAGTTCGCCGGCTGGGACCCGCGCCTGCAGGAGCTCATCCGGCAGGCCGGCACGCCGGGCAGGTGGGCGCTGCTGGACCGCGCGCCGCTGGAGCGCTGGAGCCGCGGCCCGGTCACGCTGCTCGGCGACGCCGCCCACCCGATGTTCCCCTTCTTCGCCCAGGGCGCCGCGCAGTCCATCGAGGACGCCGCCGTCCTGGCCCGCTGCCTCGCCGACGACCCGCAGGACCCGGCCCGCGCGCTGCAGCGGTACGAGTCGCTGCGGATCGGGCGCACCACCCGGCTGCAGGAGATCAGCCACGCCCGGGCGCACGTCAACCACCTGCCGGACGGCCCCGAGCAGGCCGCGCGCGATGCGGGGCTGGCCGCCGCCGACCCCCTCGTCGCGAGCGGGTGGATCTACGCCTACGACCCGGACACGGCCGAGGCCCGGGCACGGATCTGACCCGGAGGAGCGCCACGGGGGGCGGAGCCACCCGGCGTGGTGGGGGCCGGTGGCCCGGTCGCCGGGGTCACGCACGTGGACGCGGCCGAGCCACGGAGCCACGGCCCTCACGCCACCCGTGGGAGCCGGTCCGCCGCCGGCGACGGCATCGGCACCTCGGCCTGACGCAGGCGCCGGACCAGATCGGTGAGGAGGGCGGGCGCGCGCAGGATGGACAGGTGTCCCTCCTGCGGCACCGCGATGTTGACGGCACCGGGCACGGAGTCGGGCAGCCGGGCCGACCACGGCCGGACGATCGGGTCGAGGTCCGACCAGTACGACAGCCACCTGACCGTGGCCGAGCCCCGGGCGTGCTCGATCGCGCGGAGCAGCGGCGAGCCGGGCCGGAGCTCGGCCGCGACCCGGCCCCGCCCGAGCCGCGCCACGGACGTCCCGCGGTGCGGCGTGGCGATCGTGACCCCGCGGTCCAGGGCGGCGTCGAGCCCCAGGCGCGCCGCGGCACAGCGGAGCACGACACCGCCCAGGCTGTGGCCGACGACGTGGACCCGGTCGCTGCCCGCCTGCCGCATCGCGCCGCGGCAGTCGTCGACGAGGCGGGCGGCGAGGCGGGGGACGTCGGTGGTCAGCGGGTTGAACCGCATGGCGTACACGTGCACGAACCCGGCACGGGAGAGCGCGAGCTCCAGCGGCAGCCAGTTCGACCGGTTCCCGCCGTAGCCGTGGACCAGGACGACCGGGGTGGTCAGCGTCCCGGCCGCCGGCTCGGCGCCCGCGCCGAGGAGCCGGAGTGCGGCCCCGTTGGTCGCCGACGTGAACCCGAGCGGGTAGCCGACCGCGGCCACCGCCAGGGCGGCGAGCTCGCGCAGGACGGCGAGGTGCGCGGGTCCGATGCACGCGGAGGGTCTCCGCTGCCCCACGCGGCGGCCCTCCGGCTCGGGGGAACTGCCCGCAGCCCGGCTCAGGCCGCGCGGGGGCGGGGCTCGCCGGTGGCCCGGACGGAGGACGGCGGCTGCGCACCCACGACCGGGACGCCGGGGCCGACCCGGTCCAGGTGGTCCTGCAGCCACTCCCGCAACGACGTGCGGGCCTCGCGCTCGATGCCGTCCAGCCGGTCGACCTCGCTCTGGAGCTCCGCGCGGCGCACCGCCAGCACGCCGAGCTCGCGCTGGCGGTGCTCCACCAGCTCCGCCTCGGCCCGTGCCCGCTCGGCGTGGGCCTCCGCCAGGATCCGCTCCCGCTCCGCCCGGCCCTCCGCGACGAGCCGTTCCCCCTCGGCAGCGGCGTCGGCGAGCACCTGGTCGGCCATCTGCTCGGCCCGCAGGAGGGTGCGCAGCGCCCGGGCGGCAGCCGCCTCGTCGTCCTGCGGTCGCTCGCCGTCCGCCGCCGGCACCGGCTGGTCGGGCGCCGTGTCCGGCGCCGCTTCGGCAGGCTCGCCGCACGCCTGCTGCAGCCGGTCGAGGAAGGTGTCGACCTCCTCGACGTCGTAGCCGCGGAAGACGATGCGGAACTGCTGGGCCTCGATGTCGGCGGGCGTGATGGGCACGGCGGGCTCCTTCGCGACGAGTCGTGTGGGCGTGTCCTGGTCAGCGAGTGCTCGGAGTCCTCCGGCCGGGCTCGTGATACCTGCGACCGGCGCCGTCCTCCCCCGGCGACCTCCGCCACCCGGGTGCCCGCGCCCCGTCCCGTGCCGGGCTCAGGCCCCGGCGACGCCGCGGACCGCCAGGGAGACGGCGAGGACCGACATGACCACGGCGATGCCCCCGTCGAGGACCCGCCAGGCCACCGGGCGGGCGAACACCGGCCGGAGCAGCCGGGCGCCGAAGCCGAGGCCGGTGAACCAGACGGCGCTGCCCAGGCCGGCGCCCGCGGCGAACTGCCACCGGTGCTCGCCGTACGTGGCGGCCATGGAGCCGAGGAGCACCACCGTGTCCAGGTACACGTGCGGGTTGAGCCAGGTCAGCGCCAGGCACGTGCCGACGGTCACCGCGAGACCGGCGCGCGCGCCGGCGGCATCGGACAGGAGCGCGCCGGGACGCAGCGCGCGCCGGGCGGCGAGCACGCCGTAGCAGAGGAGGAACGCCGCCCCCGCGAAGCAGACCACCGGGATGAGCCACGGCACCCGCGACAGGGCCGCGCCGGCGCCCAGCACACCGGCGGCGATCAGCGCGAGGTCGGAGAGGGCGCACACGGCCACGACCGCGGCCACGTGCTCGAGCCGGAGGCCCTGCCGCAGGACGAACGCGTTCTGGGCGCCGATGGCGACGATCAGCCCCAGGCCGAGCGCCAGCCCGGACGCGACGGCGAGCAGCGCGGGGGTGGTGAGCACACGGTCGACGGTAGGAACGGCGATCCGTGCAGTCCAGCTCATGATCCTGATGCATCATTAGCATCGCTGTCCATGGACCTCGACCTGGGCCAGCTGCGGGCGCTGGACGCGACCGTCCGTGGCGGCACGCTGGAGGCCGCCGCCCGGGCGCTGCACGTCACCCCGTCGGCGGTCAGCCAGCGGTTGCGCGCCCTCGAGGTCGCGACCGGCCGGATCCTGCTGGTGCGGACCAAGCCGGTGCAGGTCACCGGGTCCGGGCAGGCGGTGCTGCGGCTGGCCCGGCAGGTCGACCTCCTCACCGCCGACGTCGCCCGCGAGCTCGGCGGGGAGCCCGCACCCGAGCGCGTGCCCACGCTGCCCGTCGCCGTCAACGCCGACTCGATGGCCACCTGGGTGCTGCCCGCGCTGGCGCCGCTGGCCGGCGAGGTGTGCTTCGACCTGTACCGCGAGGACCAGGAGCACACCAGCGCCCTGCTGCGCGCCGGCACGGTCATGGCGGCGGTGACCGCCGACGCCGACCCGGTGCCCGGCTGCACCTCCACCCGCCTGGGCGGCATGCGCTACCGGCCGATGGCCACCCCCGGCTTCGCGCGGCGCTGGTTCCCCGGCGGCCCCACTCCGGAGGCGCTCGCCCGCGCCCCGGTCGTCGTCTTCGACCGCAAGGACGACCTGCAGCACCGCTACCTGCACGCGCAGGCCGGCGCCGGCGTCGCCCCGCCGGTGCACTTCGTGCCCGCCTCGGCGGACTACGCCGCCGCGGTCGGCCTCGGCCTGGGCTGGGGCATGGTGCCCGACCTCCAGGCCCGCGGGCTGCCCGCCGAACTGGTCGAGCTGGACCCGACCGCCGCGGTGGACGTCGTCCTGTACTGGCAGCAGTGGCGGCTGCGCTCCCCCACCCTCGACCGGGTGCGGGAGGCGGTGCTGGCCGCCGCCGGCCGCGACCTGGATCCCTGATCAGACGGTGCGGACCGGTGCGCCGAGGCGGATCTCCCCGTCGGTGAGGACGTCGGCCCGCAGGCCGCCGCGGTGGATCAGCGGCCGCAGCACCCCCGGGCCGCTGAGCCGGTCGAGGTGGACGCAGGGCTCGCACGGCCGGCGCCCCTCGCACAGCACGTCACCGATGCGGAAGCGCCGCCCGACCAGCGCGTTCACGTCCAGCCCGCGGGTGAGGACGTTGCGCCGGGTCCCCGCGAAGTCCGGGCTCCGGCCGGCGGCGGCGAACTCGTCGAGCACCTCGGCCGCCATCAGGGTCAGGTCGTACCCGGGACGCCTCCCGGCACGGGGGCTGAACGTGCCGGCTCCCGCGGCGTAGCGGTCGCCCTCCAGCCCGCGGCCGGCACGGGCCCGCGCGACCGTCAGCAGCTGCATCGGGGCCTCGGCCGCCGGAGCCACGGCGAGGCCCTCGACGGTGCCGTGCAGGTCCGCGCCGGCCGGCGGCCGGTGCAGGACCGGGTCGAGCGAGGCGACGGCGTGCGCCTCACGGATGCACAGGTCCGCGGTGGCCCGGCCCAGCAGCGCGGGCGCCTGCGGGCTGAGGACGACGCCCGGGGGCGTGCCGAACGCGACCACGGCCACCGCCGCGCCGTCCGGGCCCTCGACGACGGCGATCCACCACCCGGCCCACTGGAAGCGCACCGGGTCGGCGACGGCACCAGGCCCGAGCCACGCCCGGCCAGCCAGGTCCGCCAGGAACCGAGGGCGGACGCCAGGTCGTCCCCGGGGGGCGGCAGCTCCGCCACGGGGACCTCGGTGACCGACGCCAGGCAGGCGGCGAACCCCCGGGCGAGCGCGCCCGCGGCGGGTCCGGGGGGGAGCTCGACGTCGATCACCAGTCCTCCAGGAGTCCACCGGCCCACGGCACCTCCGCATCGTCCCGCGCCCGGTCCGAACAGGACTTCCGGGGACCGGAACGTCGCGGAGGGCGCCGTGACGGCGGTCACTATGGTGCTCGGCGAGCCGCCACGGTCCCCCAGCTCGGACGGGACGGGCATCGAGTCGAGGAGAGCACGTGAGGATCAGCCGTTCCGTCCGGCGAGGTGTCCCGGTCGCCCTGGCCGCCGTCCTGCTGGTGGCGTGCGGGGGTGGGGACGACGAGGCCGCGACCGGGAGCACGGAGCTGAGCCCGGAGGACCCGGTGTCGATCCTGGTCGGCACGCTGCCGATCCCGGACAACGCCCCGCTGTTCCTGGCCATCCAGGAGGGCTACTTCGCCGACGAGGGGCTCGAGGTCGAGACCCAGATGGTCGCGGGCGGCTCGGCCGCGCTGCCGGCGATGGTCGCCGGCGACCTGCAGTTCAGCAGCTCCAACTGGACCACGGTGCTCCAGGCGGCCAGCCAGGGCCTGCCGGCACAGATGGTCTGGGAGATGACCGGCCCCAAGGAGGGCGTCAACGGGATCATGGTCGCGGGGAACTCCCCGGCCCAGACCCCCGCCGACCTGCAGGGCCAGCGGATCGCGGTCAACACCCTCGCCGGCCTGGTCGAGCTGCAGGTCCGGGAGTGCATGGCCGCCGGTGGCCTGCAGGAGGGTGACTTCGAGCTCGTCGAGATCCCCTTCCCGGACATGCCGGCGGCCCTCCAGCAGGGCAACGTGGGCGCCGCGTTCATCGGCGAGCCGTTCACCACCCTCGCCGAGGACCAGGGGGCCCGCGTGGTCGCCGAACCCAGCAGCAGCTGCGGTGAGCGGGTCGCCGAGATGCCCGTCATCGGCTTCATGACCACGTCGCAGTACTCCGCGGAGAACCCCGAGGTCACCGCGGCGTTCGCCCGCGCCCTGGAGCGCGGTGCGGAGCTGGCCGAGTCCGACCCGCAGCAGGTCGTCGACATCCTGCCGACCTACACCCAGCTCACCCCCGAGCTGGCCGCGCGCATGACCCTGCCGGCGTGGCTGGAGGACCGGGCCCCGAGCACCGAGCGGGCCGAGGTGACCCAGGAGTCGATGATCGAGTTCGGGTTCATCGACGAGCCGGTCGACGACCTCGACGCGCTGATCGCCCCCGTCGACTGACCCCGTGCGGGGCGCCGGACCCCCACCCGTGGGCGTCCGGCGCCCCCGCGCGGAGGCCGGATTCCTGTCGTACCTCCGGGCCACGCTGGACCTGTCGGACGGCATCGGCGCCGTCGCCATCGCAGGCAGCGAGCGCGGCACCGGTGGTCCGGGAGGAGGCGAGGACGAGATGAGGACGTACGACCCCGCGGACGGCATCACCTACGTCCACCTGGCACCGGTCCCCGCCCGTCCCGCCGCGCCGCCGCAGGTCCACGACGAGTGCCGGCGGCTGCCCGCCGGCTACGCGAACGCGTCCCTCCAGGCCGTGCTCGGGGCGCCGACGGCGCCCGGCCGGCGCCCGGCGCTCGTCGTCCTCCCCGGAGGGGCGGCGCCGGTCGAGGGTCCCGCGCCCGCGCCGCCGGCACTGCGCCTGGCCCGGTAGCCCGTCGGGGTGGGCGGCAGGCCGGGAGGCCTCAGCGGAAGGTGGTCAGGCGGACGGTCTCGGGCAGCGCCCGGAGCGCCTCCAGCAGGGCCGGGGGCATGGCGTCGCTCACGTCGGTCACCACGTAGCCGAGCTCGCCGCGGGTGGCCAGCACCTGGCCGTCGACGTTCAGGCCGTGCTCCCCGACCAGGGCGTCGGCACGGGCCAGGACGCCCGGCACGTTGCGGTGCAGCAGTGCGAAGCGGCCCCCGGACGACCCGTGCAGGGCCACCGCGGGCAGGTTCACGCTCAGCGTCGTCGTCCCGGTGCGGGTGTAGTCGGCCAGCTTCCCGGCGACGAACCGCCCGATGTCGTACTGCGCCTCCTGCGTGGACCCGCCGACGTGCGGGGTGAGGATGACGTTGGGCAGCCCGCGCAGGACGGAGTCGAACGGGTCGCCCTGCTCGCGCGGCTCGTCGGGGAAGACGTCGACCGCGGCGCCGGCGATGTGGCCGCTCTCGATGTGCTCGCGCAGCGCCTCGTGGTCGACGACGAACCCGCGGGAGAGGTTGAGGAACAGGCTGCGCCGGCGCATCCGGGCGAACTGCTCCGCGCCGAACAGCCCCGCGTTGCCGGCCCGCCCGTCGACGTGCAGCGTCACCGCCTCGGCGCGCTCGAGCAGCTCCTCCAGGCTGCCGCAGGCCTCGGCGTTGCCCAGGGCGAGCTTGTCCTCCAGGTCGTAGAACAGCACCCGCATGCCCAGCGCCTCGGCCAGCACCGACAGCTGGCTGCCGATGTTGCCGTAGCCGACGATGCCCAGCGTCCGGCCCCGGACCTCGTGGCTGCCCTTGGCCGACTTGTCCCAGATGCCGGCGTGCAGCGCGCGGTCGCGGTCGTTGAGCCGCCGGGCCAGGCTGATGATCTCCGCGATCGCCAGCTCCACGACGCTGCGGGTGTTGGAGTACGGCGCGTTGAACACCGCCACCCCGGCCCCGGCCGCCGCGGCGAGGTCGATCTGGTTGGTGCCGATGCAGAAGGCGCCCACCGCCACCAGTTCCGGATGGGCCTCGACCACGGCCTTGGTCACCTGCGTCTTCGACCGGATGCCCAGCAGGTCGACGCCGTCCAGCGCGGCGGTCAGGTCGGCCTCGTCCAGCGCCCCCCGCAGCGCCTCAACCTCGTAGCCCGCCGAGGACAGCGACTCCACCGCCACCGCGTCGATGTTCTCCAGCAGCAGCGCCTTGGGCATGTCGAACCGTCCTCCGTGAGTTGCGCGTCGGACCGATCCTCCCAGTTGCGCCCGGGGCGTCCGGTGGCGGTCGGGCCGGCGTCCGCCGGGACGGCGCTCAGCGCAGGTCCGCGTCGACCTCGACGCGGTCCCCGGCGATCCCGGGCCGCTCCCGCCAGAACCGGGCGTCCCTCGCCCGCCAGGCCAGCATGAGGACCACCCCGGCGAGGGTGATGCCCACGCCGATGACCAGCGGCGGGCCGACGCCCAGCCAGGCCTGCCCGGTGTAGGAGTTCGCCGGGTCGGACATGTCGCGGACCGCGAGCACCAGCAGCCAGATCAGCAGCCCCGCCCCGGCCAGCGGACCCACCCCGATGAGCAGGAACGACGACACGCTGCGGGTCAGCTGCCGGCGGTGGTAGACCGCGCAGGCGATGCCGGTCAGCGCGTAGTAGAAGGCGATCAGCAGCGACAGCGCGGTGATCGAGTCGAACAGGGCGTCCTCGCTGAGCAGGCTGACCACGACGAACCAGACACTGGCGATGCCGCCCACCCACCACGTCGACACGTCCGGGGTGCGGTGCCGCGGTGAGACGTGGCCGAGGCGGCGCGGGAACGCGTGCCGCCGCGCCATCGACAGCCCGGTGCGCGAGGCCGGGATGATCGTGGTCTGGGTGGAGGCGATGGCCGACGTGGCCACGGCCAGCAGGACCACCCAGTCCCAGCCGCCCAGCACCTCGGTGGACAGCAGCGCGAAGATCGCCTCCTCCTCGTCCGCGTTCTGCGCGAGGTGCCCGGTGCCGGCGAAGGCGAGGACGGCGACGGCGACACCGACGTAGGTGACCAGCAGGACGACCGTGGAGGCGATCGCGGCCCGGCCGGGGGCGGACGTCGGGTCGCGGGTCTCCTCGGTGAGGTTGACCGCCGACTCCCAGCCCCAGTACGCGAACACCCCGAGCAGCAGCCCCCCGGACAGGGCCGCCCCGCCGGCGCCGAACGGGTCCAGCCATCTCCAGCTCGGGTCGAGGCCGCCGAGCGGGCTGTCGCCGGTGACCCCGCGGACGATCGCCACCGCGGCGAAGACCAGCAGGGCGAGGCTCTGGGCGATGATCAGCCCGTTCTGCAGGCGCGCCGACAGCTCCGTGCCGAGCACGCAGATCCAGGTCATCAGCAGGATGAGCGCGACGGTCAGGACGAGGACGACGGCCGTGTCGTCGGCCGGCGCGTCCAGGCCCAGCGTCCGCAGCGTGAAGACGACGCCGACCTCGGCGAGCGACCCGATGACCAGGACGCCGGTCATGGTGATCGCCCATCCACCCATCCAGCCCGCCCACGGCCCCAGAGCCCGCGTCACCCACGAGAACGTCGTCCCGCAGTCGGGGTCGACCCGGTTGAGCGCGGCGAACGCCGAGGCGATCAGCAGCATCGGCACGAACGAGGCCAGCAGCACGCCGGGGGCGTGCACCCCGGTGAGCGCGACCAGGGCGCCGATGACCGCCGCCAGCGAGTACGCCGGCGACGTGGACGCCAGCCCGATCACGAGGGCGTCGACGGAGCCGATGGCGCCCGGGCGGAGGGTGGCCCCCGGCTCCGGGCGGGCGGCGGGGTGTGCGCTCATGCGACGGTTATCGCAGGTGCGGGACGCCGCGCCGACGGGGGGCTCCCCGACGCGGCCGCGCGGTCGCTCCCGGGGAGGAGTGACGGCGCCCGGCGCGGGCTACGACCACGGGGTGGACGAGACCGACCTGGACCAGTTGCGCGCCCGCACCCGTGCACTGTGCGCCCGGTTCCCCGACGAGTACTGGCGGGAGACCGACCGCGACCGCCGCTACCCGCAGGAGTTCGTGGACACCCTGACCGCCTCCGGGCTGCTCGCCGTCCTGATCCCCACCGGGTACGGCGGCGGCGGGCTGGGGCTGACCCAGGCCTCGGTGGTCATGGAGGAGATCAACCGGTCCGGCGGGCACTCGGCCGCCTGCCATGCCCAGATGTACACGCTGGGCGCCCTCCTGCGGCACGGCAGCGACCGGCTCAAGGACGCGTACCTGCCGCTCATCGCCACGGGTGAGCTCCGGCTGCAGGCGTTCTCCGTCACCGAGCCCGCCGCGGGTTCCGACACCACCAGCATCGCCACCACGGCGGTCCGCGACGGGAACGACTACGTGCTCACCGGGCACAAGAACTGGACCAGCCGGATCGTGGAGTCCGACCTCGCGCTCGTCCTCGCCCGCACCAGTGAGCGGGGCGCCGACCGCACCCGCGGCCTGACCCTCTTCCTCGTCGACCTGCGGCAGGTGCGCGCCGAACAGCCGGACACCCTCGAGGTCCTGCCGGTGCGCACGATGTTCAACTACGCCACCAACCAGGTCCTCTACCGGGGCGTGCGCGTGCCGGCCGACCACGTCGTCGGCGAGGTCGACGCCGGCTTCCGCTACGTCATCGACGGCTGGAACGCCGAGCGCATCCTGCTCGCCGCCGAGGCCATCGGCGACGGCTACTGGTTCGTCGAGCGCGCCGTCGCCTACGCCAACGAGCGGGAGGTGTTCGGCCGGCCGATCGGCGCCAACCAGGGGGTGGCCTTCCCCCTCGCCGACGCCTACATGAAGGTGCGCGCCGCCGACCTGATGCGCTACCAGGCCGCGCGGCTGTTCGACGCGGGCGAGCCCTGCGGCGCCGAGGCCAACATGGCCAAGCACCTGGCGTCGGAGGCCAGCTGGGCCGCCGGCAACGCCGCCCTCGACACGCACGGCGGCAACGGGTTCGTCGACCAGTACGACGTCGAGCGCAAGTTCCGCGAGACCCGCCTGTACCAGGTCGCGCCGATCAGCAACAACATGGTCAAGGCCTTCGTCGCCACGAAGGTGCTCGGGCTGCCGCGGTCCTACTGAGCGGGTCCGGGCGGCACGCTGGGCCTCACCCGTAGTCGTCGTAGAAGCCACGGCCGCTCTTGCGCCCGAGGCGGCCCTGCTCGACGTACTCCCGCACCAGCCGCCGCGGCCCGTCGGGGATCCCCTCGCGCACGTCGGCGTAGTGCTCCTCGATGGCCAGGACGACGTCGAGCCCCACGACGTCCATCAACCGGAACGGCGGCGTCCCCGGGCGGGTGAACAGCTGCCACATGGCGTCGACGTCCTCGGGGGTGGCCACCCCCTCCTCGACGACCATGAGGCACTCGCGTTTGATGGCCGCCCAGATGCGGTTGAAGATGAACCCGTCGCTCTCCCGGCGCACGCGGAAGGGCACGAGCCCGTACCGGGGCAGCCACTCCACCAGCGCGTCGATGACCGCCGGGTCGGTCCGGCCGCAGGACATCAGCTCCACGGCGTTGTGCTCCGGCGGGGACTGGAAGTGCGTGTTGAGCACCCGCTCGGGGCGCGTGACCTCGCCGATCACCTGCCGGGTCGGGATGGACGACGAGTTGCTGGCGAGGACGGCGTCGGGCTCGGCCAGCCGGTCCAGCTCGCCGAAGACGGCCGTCTTCACCTCCACCCGCTCCGGGACCGCCTCGACCGCCAGCCAGACCCCGGCCACGGCCTCCCCCAGGTCGGCGACCGCGGAGACCGTCCCGCGTCCCGGGTTGGCCAGTCCGAGGATCCGGTGGACGTCCTCGACCGAGGCCGCGGCGGAGACCCGTGCGGACTCCCGCTGCTCGGCCGAAACGTCGGTGAGCCGCACGTCCGTGCCACCCGCGGCCAGGACGGCCGCGATGCGGCGGCCGAGGCTGCCGGCGCCGACGACGGCCACCGGCCGCCGATCGGCGTCCTCGGGGAACACGTAGCCCATCGCGGGCCCTCCTCGCAGTGGTCGGGCCCCCAGCCTCGCAGCGCCCCCGGTACGGCGCGCGCGGGACCGCGCGACCGCCGAGCGGCCGCGCCGCTCAGGCGGCCTGGAAGGAGCGCCGCGAGAAGCCGACCGCGTACCCGTCGAGGGTCGTGGTGACCGGCGCGCCCGGGTCGGTGGCCGCGCCCAGGGTGACGAACAGCGGGGTGAAGTGCTCCACCGTCGGGTGCGCGTACGGCATCCCCGGCGCCGCGGTCCGGAACCGGGCGAGCTCGGCGACGTCGCCACGGGCCAGCGCGTCGGCGGCCCAGGCGTCGAAGTCGGCCGACCAGCCGGGGACGGCGTTGTCCAGGAACATCTCCCGGATCAGGAACGGCAGGCCGTGGGTCATGTGCCCCGAGCCGACGACCAGGACCCCCTGCTCGCGCAGCGGGCGCAGCCGCCGCCCGAGGGCGAGCAGCCGGTCGGGGTCGTCGGTGGGCAGGCTCAGCTGCAGCACCGGGACGTCGGCGGCCGGGTACATGATCTTCAGCGGGACCCAGGAGCCGTGGTCCAGGCCGCGGCGGGCGTGCTCGTGCACCTGCTCGGTGTCCGGCATCAGCCCGACGACCTGCCGGGCCAGCTCACCGGCGTCGGGGGTGTCGTAGCGGAACGAGTGGTACAGCGGGTCGAAGCCGCCGAAGTCGTAGACCAGCTCCCGCGGCCGGGGAGCGCTGACCGACAGCGGAGCGGACTCCCAGTGCGCGGACACCACCAGGATCGTCCTCGGCCTCGGCAGGGACCGGGCCCAGTCGTGCAGCGGGTCCAGCCACTCGGGGCTCTCGAACGGCAGCGGGCCACCCCCGTGGCTCAGGTAGAGGCTGGGCAGCGGCCCGTCCTCCGGCGTCCACGGCCGGTGCGGCTCCGCCGCCTCCGCGGCCGCGGTCCGGCGCAGGTGCGCGGCGAACGGGTGCTGCGCGGGGATGCGGCTGTCCGCGGCCGCGGTGGTGGAGACGGTCGTGGTCATGGGACTCCTTCGTCGACGCCCGGCGGCGCCGCGGTGGCGGCAGGCCACTCCACTGTCCGTCATTCATGTTGAGAGTTCAAGTATCACTGCGACCCGACCGGTCACCCGGTCGGCGGGCCGCCTGCGCCCCCCCGGAGATCTCGCCCGGCACCGACCAGGTCGAGGCCGACCCCCGCTCGCCCAGCCGGGGCCAGTACCGCCACAGCACCCACGCGACGGCGGTGGCCACAGCGAGCGCGACGGCGACGGCCGGCACGCCGAGGAGGACCAGCAGGATCGCGAGCCAGAGGACGACGACGGCGGCGGCGCACCCGTCGTCCAGACCGCGGGGACCCCTCCGGCGCGGGGGCGGCGCGGGCCGCGGCTCCACGGCCTCCTCCGCCCAGAACCGCTCGACGTCGTCCCACACCCGCCGCTCCTGATCGCTGAGCACGCTCGACCTCCTCCTCTGCCGGCCCCGAGCGTCTCCGCCGGCGACCGCGCCGGGCCACGGCGCACGTCGGCGACGTACGACCTGCCGTCGCTGCCGGTCGTCGGCAAGCTCGTCCGTCGGCCCACGACCGTTGCCGACCGTCGGCAAGCCTCCGCGCCCCGGCTTCCCGACGACGCCCCTGGCCGGCCGGGCGCCTGCCCAGCAGGGTCGGGTCGGGACGTGGACCCGGCCGGACCGCCCGACAGCGCGCGGCCCGCGACGTTCCCGGTGACCGAGACCGATCGACCCCGAACCGGAGGACCCAGGTGCCCACCGCAACCGCCCACGAGCACGCCCGAGGGACGACGGCTCCCGCCGGCCCGCTGACGCTCGCCGACCGCTGCGACGCCCCCGCGGTCGTGGGCGGCCCGAACGGCAGGACCGGCCGGGGCTCCTGCGGCGCGCAGGCCTTCATCCGCGCCGTCCTGCCCGGCGGCAACGACCTGCTCTTCTGCGCCCACCACGGCCGGGAGCACGAGGCGGCCCTCGCCGCCGCCGGGGCGACCGTCCACGACGGGACGGACGCGATCAACGCCTCGCCGTGACCGCCACCGGCGTGCGGTCCGTGGCCTCTGGCGGGGGCGGCGGAGGCGCGGGCACGCACCCGGCTGCAGCAGCGCGCGGCCGCGGCGTCCGGTGGTCAGGGGTCGGCGGGCAGTGGCCGCGCCGGCCACTCAAGGAGCCGGGCGCCCAGCACCGCGGCGTGCAGCGAGAACCGCTGGTCGGGCCGGGACACGCTGAGCCCGGTCAGCTGGGCGACCCGGGCCAGCCGGTAGGTCACGGTGCGCACCGAGACGTGCAGGCGCCGGGCGGTCTCGGTCGCGACGTCGCCGGCGTCGAAGTACGCGAGCAGGGTCTCCAGCAGCACCTCGGCGCCGCCGCGGCTGTCCCGCAGTGGGCCGAGCACGTCGTGCACCAGGTCGACGACCGCCGCCTGGTCGCGGCCGAGCACCCGGTACACCAGGAGGTCGCGGGCGTGGACCACGTCCGCGTCGAGGCCGAGCCGGTCGGCGACCACCAGCGCCTCGCGGGCCTCCTCGTAGGAGCGCGCGACACCGTAGGCGCCGGGGAACGCCCGCCCGGCCGCCACCCGCCAGCGCCGTGTGCCGTCGACCCGGTCGAGCTCGGCGTGGATGACCGCGCCGAGGTCCGCCGTGCGCGCGGACGGGGCCGCCGTCCCGGCCGGCACGACCACGACCACGCGGCCGTCCTTGGTGGCCACGAGCACGTCCCGGTCGCCGAACCGGTCGACGACGACCCGCTCCAGCACGACGGCGGCGCGGTCGACCGGGCCGCCGGACCCGCGCGGGACGGCGAGGGCCACGTGGTGGGACCTGCCCAGGTCGATGCCGAACGGCTCGGCGCGCTCGACCATCCGCGCGACGTCGGCGTCCCCGCGGAGCAGGTCGTCGACGAACTCCGCGCGCAGCGCCTCCTCGTGGCGGATCATCTCGCGCCGCTCGGACTGGTGGCCGTCGACGAGCACGCCGACGGCGTCGTCGAGCACCCGCAGCACCGCCTCCGCGGCGCGGCGCACCTTCTCCGGGTCGCTGGAGCGCACCACGACGGGCAGCTGCCGCCACAGCCGCCACGACGCCGACAGGTACAGGTCGACCGCGCGGCGGGCGCCGACCCCCTGCGCCGCGGCCCGCCGCCCCAGCTCGCGGACCGCCTCGAGCTGCCACGCGTCGGGACGGCGCCCGGAGACGGCCGCGTCGGCCAGCATCGGCAGGTAGCCGCCCAGCAGCTCCACCGGGGCCTGACAGGCCGACGCCGCCGACGCCGCGACGGGTGTCAACCAGTCGTCACCCGCTGTCCCGGCCTGCCGGTCGGTCGCCATCGCCCCTCCCCCACCGCGCCGCTCCCTCCCCCGAGCGTTGCCGATCGTCGGCAAGGTGGGCAAGCGCCAGGTGACCGGGAGCTGCCCTGGCCGGGGTTCCCGCCCGGCGGGCATCGTCGAGGTCAGCAGGAGGTGGACCGTGCTGAGCAGTCACGAACAGCGGATCTGGGACGACATCGAGCGGTGCTACGCCGCCGAGGCCGAGGAGCCCGTCCTGCCCGGCGTCCGCTCGACGCGCCGGCGCCGCCTCGAGGGCCGCGGGCTGGACGACCTGCCCGCCGTGCTGGTGGCCGGCATGTGGAGCGCGCTGCTGCTGGCCATCTTCGGCGCCATGGTCACCGCTCTCGCCATCGGGGCGGCCACGGCGGTGGGCTGGCTCCTGTGGCGCTACTGGCCGCTGCTCCGGAGCGAGGAGACCGACCCGGCGGCCCGGCCCGGGTGACCCGGCGCGGACCACGAGCGCGGAGGAGGCCGATCGGCTGCGGCCGCCGGCGCGTCGCCGGGGAGGCGGCGACGTCCGGCACGTCCTGACGGGGACGTCGGTCCCTCCCCGTGGCGCGTCGGGCCGCGCAGCGTGACCCCGTGACCGAGAGCAGGCGGGTGCTGGTCGGCTACGCCACGGCCGCCGCCTCCACCCGCGGCACCGCCGAGGCCCGCCGTCCCCGCTGACCGGCACGGGCCCCGGCTGCGCCGAGCCCCGGGAGCCGGACATCGAGCGAGGGAGGACGAGATGGGCCGGACCACGACCTGGACGGTCGACATCGAGATCGACGAGCACGACGGACACACCCGTGCGGTGGCGCGGCTGCGCACGCGGGACGCCGAGGCCCTCACGGGTGTCGGCCTCGCCCGGCTGGACCCGGCCGACCGCGACGTCCCGGAGATCGGGGACGAGATCGCGGTCGCGCGGGCACTGTCGGACCTGAGCCACCGGCTGCTCCGGACCGCGAGCGAGGACGTCGAGCAGTCGACGGGCACACCGGCCCACCTCACGATGTGAGGACCGCGGGCCCCGGCGGCAGCGGGCCGGCCGGACGGGCGGCCGGCCCACTGCTGTCGTGCGCTCAGAAGGCGGGGATGACCGCGCCCTCGTAGGTGTCCTCGATGAACTGGCGGACCTCGTCGGAGTGGATCAGCTCCTCGAGCTGCTGGATCCGCTCGTCGTCCTCGTCGCCGGCCCGGACGACGACCAGGTTGGCGTTGGGGTTGCCCTCGGCCTCCTCCAGCGCCAGGGCATCCTCGGCCGGGACCAGGTCGGCCTCGATGGCGTAGTTGCCGTTGATCACCGCGATGTCGACGTCGGCCAGCGACCGGGGCACCTGCGCGGCCTCGACCTCGGAGATCTGCAGGTCCTTCGGGTTGTCCTGGATGTCGAGGGACGTCGGGGCGGCGTCCCCGGTGTCGGCCAGGGTGATCAGGTCGTTGGCCTCGAGCAGCCGCAGGGCGCGCGCGGCGTTGGTCGGGTCGTTGGGGATCGCCACGGTGGCGGAGTCCGGCAGGGCGGCGAGGTCGGTCAGCGACTGCGAGTAGATGCCCAGCGGCTCGATGTGCACCGGCTCCAGCGCGGTGAAGTCGTAGCCGGCGCTGGCCACCTGCTCCTCCAGGTACGGGACGGTCTGGAAGTAGTTGGCGTCCAGCGACCCGTCGTCGAGGGCCACGTTGGGCTGCACGTAGTCGGTGAACTCGACGACGTCGAGGTCCAGGCCGGCGTCGGCGGCGAGGTCCTCGTCGATGAAACGGAGGATCTCGGCGTGCGGGACCGGGGAGGCGCCGACCCGCAGCGGCTCGTCGGCGGCGGACAGCTCGGCCTCGCCGCCGCCGCAGCCGGTGAGCAGCACGGTCGCCGCGGTGGCGGCCAGGAGCACGGTGGAGCGGGAGCGCATGACGGTGGTTCTCCTTCGGGTGGTGCGGCGGGTGCCGGCGGCCCGACGGCCACCGGCGAGGGGTCATACGTGGGCCAGGCTGCGCGCCCAGCGGTCACCGGCCCACTGCAGGGCCTGGACGATGACGAGCAGCAGGACGACGGTGCTGAGCGTGATGTCGGTGCGGAACTGCTGGTACCCGAAGCGGATCGCGAAGTCGCCGAGCCCGCCGCCGCCGACGGCACCGGCCATCGCCGAGTAGCTGATCAGCGCCACGACGGTGACGGTGGCCCCCGCGATCAGCGAGGGCCGCGCCTCGGGCAGCAGCACGGTGCGGACGACGTCCCGGCGGCGGGCGCCCATCGACAGCGCCGCCTCGACCTTGCCGGGGGCGACCTCGCGCAGGCTGGTCTCCACCAGCCGCGCGAGGAAGGGGACGGCGCCGATGGTCAGCGGCACGATCGCCGCGGTGGAGCCGATCGTGGTGCCCACGATGCCGCGGGTGACCGGCGCGACGAGGACCAGCAGGATGATGAACGGCAGCGCGCGGCCGAGGTTGACCACGAGCCCGAGGGCGCGGTTCAGGGTGGGCCGCGGGGCCAGCCCGCCGGGCGCGGTGACCGTCAGCAGCACCCCGAGCGGCACGCCGAGGAGCACGGTGACCAGCGCGGCGACGCCCACCATGTAGAGGGTCTCGCCGGTGGCCTCCATCAGCTGCGGCCACACGCGGCTCCAGTCGCTCATCGCCCGGCCCCCGCACCCGCGGTCACACCCGGGTGCACCTGTTCGACGAGGACGCCGTCGTCCCGCAACCGGCGGACGGCGCCGTCGAGCCGGTCGAGGTCCCCGGTGACGCGCAGCAGCAGCCGGCCGTAGCGGCCTCCGGCGACCGTCTCCACCGAGCCGCCGGCGACCTCCACCGCGAGGCCAAGCTCCCCGACGAGGGTCTGCAGCACGACGGTCTCCGGGGTGCGGTCGGTGACGGTCACGCGGACCAGTGCCCCGCCGTGCCCGGCGCCGGCGTCGGCGACGGGGGCCGGCAGCAGGGCCTCGCCCAGCGGCGAGTGCTCCCGCGTGAGGACGTCGGTCAGCCGGCCGCCGTCGACGACCCGGCCCCGTTCCAGCAGGACGGCGCTGTCGCAGACGGCCTTGACCACGGCCATCTCGTGCGTGATGAGCAGGACGGTGAGGCCCAGCTCGGCGCGGACCCGCCGGAGCAGGTCGAGCACGCCGGCGGTGCTCGCCTGGTCCAGGGCCGAGGTCGCCTCGTCGCAGAGCAGCACCCGCGGGCGGCCGGCGAGGGCCCGGGCGATGGCCACCCGCTGCTTCTGCCCGCCGGACAGCTGCCCGGGGTGCGCGCCGGCCCGCTCGCCCAGTCCGACGAGGTCCAGCAGCTCCAGCGCGCGGCGCCGGCGCTCGGCCCGGCCGACGCCGGCCAGCTCCAGCGGGTGCTCCACGTTCTCCGCCGCCGTCCGGGAGTCCAGCAGCTCGAAGTGCTGGAAGACCATCCCGATGGAGCGGCGGGCCTCGCGCACCCGGTCGGCGGGCAGGTCGGTGAGCACCTGCCCGTCCACGGTCACCGACCCCGACGTCGGGCGCTCGAGCAGGTTGACCAGGCGCACCAGGGTGCTCTTGCCCGATCCGCTCGGGCCGACCACGCCGGCGAACTCACCGGCCTCCACCCGCAGGCTGACCCCGTCGACGGCGACGACCTCGCCGGCCCGTCCCCGGGCGGGGAACACCTTGCGGACGTCGTGCAGTTCGATCACGGGAGCGGGTCCTCGGGGAGCGGGTCGGGCCGGGCAGGGCTGCGCGGTCGCGCAGGGGCTCGGCGCGACGGCGTCCGGCCCCGGGTGGACGGGGCGGCGCAGGGACGTCAGCGACAGAGGCAGCTGGCGGTGCCGGCGAGGTCGACGGCACGGTCACTCGTCAGGATCTGCCAGGCCACCCCGCCATGCTCCCCCACCACGGAGCCCGCAACAAATCCCACCGGATTGGTGTGGATCACACCTGCCGCCGGATCGCCGGCTCGCCGGGCGGTTCAGCCCCGGGCGGCGAGCGCGGCCGGCGCCGATGCCGGCGCGGTCCGGGCGGGCGTGGGCACCTTGCGTGGCGCGGTCCACAGCCGCGCGGCGCGCCATCCTCGCAGCGAACTGAGCACCGCCACCCCCTCGGCCCGGTCGAGGTCGGCCACGGAGAGCACCCGCTCGCGCAGCCGGCCCGCCGCGATCAGGCGCGCGCGCTCGACGCCCGGCAGGCAGCCGGACTCCACCGGCGGTGTCCACCACTGCCCGTCGATCCGCACGGCGAGCGTGGCCCGGGTGACCTCGGTGAGCTCTCCCCTCGTGTTCACCATGATCACGTCGTCGACGTCCGGGCGCCGGCCGCGGCGCCGGTCGTAGGGGCCGCGCAGGCTCGTCTTGTGGCGGAGCCACCCCGCCCCGGGGTCGACCGGCTCGTCGTCGACGGCGAGCAGCACCGGTCCGGCCGGGAGGGCGGGGAGCGCCTCGACGTCGACGGCGAGCGTCCCGTCCCGGCGGAGCCGCAGCCGGACGCGCGCCGGCGGCTGCCCGGCCAGCCGCGTGCCCAGCAGGCGCCGCGCCTGCGACCCGTCGAAGCGGAACCCGAGGTGCCCGGCCGAGGCGGCCAGCCGCTGCAGGTGCCCGTCGAGGTTGCGCAGGCCGTGTCGCGGGTCGTGTCGCATGGTCTCCAGCAGCTCGAACTCGCGGGGCCGGGCGGCCAGGACGGCGGCCTTGGCGAGCACCTCGTCGTGCTCCGCGGCCGCCTCCGAGCCCCACGTGATGCCGCTCCCGGTCCCGTACACGGCCTCCCCCGTGGACGTGTCCACGACCGCCGTCCGGATGGCCACGCTGAAGCGGGC
The DNA here is from genome assembly GCF_054050215.1 of Geodermatophilus sp. SYSU D01186. Classification (NCBI taxonomy): domain Bacteria; kingdom Bacillati; phylum Actinomycetota; class Actinomycetes; order Geodermatophilales; family Geodermatophilaceae; genus Geodermatophilus; species Geodermatophilus sp. SYSU D01186. The sequence goes on from NZ_JBJGYW010000032.1 coordinate 42,697, forward strand.
CCGCACCGGGGCGTCCGGTGGACCCACGAGGCCGATCGCTCCGCAGTAGACGCCCCGGGGGTCCGGTTCCAGGGACCGGATGATGCCCATGGAGCTCGCCTTGGGCGCACCCGTGACCGAGCCGCAGGGGAAGAGCGCCCGGAACAGCTCCACCAGGCCGGTTCCGGGGCGGAGACGGGCCGTGACGTCGGAGGTCAGCTGCAGCACCGTCTCGTAGCGCTCGACGGTGAGCAGCGCCGGCACCTCGACGCTCCCGATCTCCGCGATCCGGCCGACGTCGTTGCGCATCAGGTCGACGATCATCACGTTCTCCGCGCGCTCCTTGGGGCTGGCGCGCAGCCGGTCGGCCAGGCACCGGTCCTCCGCCTCGTCCCGGCCCCGCCGCGCCGTCCCCTTCATGGGGCGCAGCAGGACGTCGTCCCCGCGGCGCTCGAAGAACAGCTCGGGGCTGGCGCTGGCCACGGCGAACCGGCCCAGGTCGAGGTGGGCGTTGTACGCGCCGCGCTGCCCCAGCGCCAGGTCCCGGTACAGGTGCACGGGATCCCCGGTCACCGAGCCCGACATCCGCACGGTGAGGTTGCACTGGTAGGTGTCCCCCGCGGCGATCCGATCCCGGACCTCCCCGACGCCGGCGGCGTGCCCGTCCGGCGTCCACGCGGGACGCCACCGGGCGGTCGCGGCCGGCCCGGCCGCCACCAGCACGGGCACCGGGACGGGCTCGTCGCAGAGCCCGAACCACACCAGCGGCACGCCCAGGGGCGTGGTCCCGTGGACGGGGAGCCGCGGGTCCAGCCCCGCGGCGGCCTCGTAGGCGACGTACCCGAAGGCCCACGCCCCGGCGTCGGTCGCCCGCTCCACCTCGGCGAGGACGTCGAGGACCTCCCCGGGCCGCTCGGCGACCAGCACCCGGTGGGGCGGCGGGCACCGGACGGCGGTCCCGGCGCGCAGGTCGTCGAAGCGGGCCCACGGCGTCCGGGGCCTCACGGTGCCGCCCTCCCCGGCGACACGGCGGCGAGCAGGTGGAACGAGCCACTGACCACGACCGGCAGACCGGCCCCGGCCCGTTCCGCGGCACGGAGCACCGCAGCCGGCGGGTCCTCCTCCACCAGTGCCGCGATCCCGCACTCGGCGGCCGCCCGGGCCACCCGCTCGGCGGGGACGGAGGTGCCGGCGGCGTGGTCGCCCTGCGCGGTGGCGAACTGCGTGGCGACCACCAGCGACGCCGTGGGCGCGATGACCCGGAGGGCCGCCCGCAGGTCCTTGTCCTGCTTGACGGCGAACACCCACGGGAACCGGGCGCCGGGGTGCACCTCCCGCAGGGTCGCCACCAGCGCGGCCAGCTTCATGGGGTTGTGCGCTCCGTCGAGGACCACGGGCCGGCCGGCGACCTCCCGGCGTTCGAAGCGGCCGGGCAGCGTGGCGCTGCGCAGCCCGAGGCGGACGGCGTCCGCGTCGAGGGCCCACCCGTCGCGGGCCGCGATCGCCTCGACGGCCCGCAGCGCCAGGTGGGCGTTCCCCGCCTGGTGCCGCCCGGTGAGCCCCAGGGGCAGCGGCGGCCGGCCCGGGAGGCGCAGCTCGGTGCCGCCGGGCCCGGTCCGGGCCGGCCCCGCGGACGCGCCGGTGTCCACCCACCGGAGGCCGCACCCCCGGCGGACCGCCTCGGCGGTCAGCACGTCCGCCACCCCGGCGCCCGGCTGGCGGGCGACGACGGCACGTCCGCCGATCGGCAGGATGCCGGCCTTCTGCGCCGCGATCTCCTCCAGCGTGGGCCCGAGCAGGTCCTGGTGGTCCAGGCCGATCGGGGTGATCACCGCGAGCTTGTCGGCCCGGGAGATGGCGTTGGTGGAGTCGAGCAGGCCCCCGACCCCCGTCTCGACGACCCCGTGGTCGACCCGGTCGGCGAACAGGCCGAACGCGATCGCGTTGGTGACCTCGAAGAAGGACGGCCGCCCGTGCCCGCTCCGCTCGACCATCTCGACGGCCGGCCGGATCCGGTCCAGCTCCGCGTCGACGAGCCCGGCCGGCGCCGGCTGCCCGTCCAGCTGGAACCGCTCCAGCACGCTGTACACGTGGGGTGAGAGGTGGGTGCCGACCCGGAACCCGTGCGCCCGCAGCAGGCTCGCGACGAACGTGCTCACCGAGCCCTTGCCGGCGGTGCCCGCCACGTGGACCGCGCGGAAGCGGTCCTGCGGATCTCCCAGTGCCCTGAACAGGGCCCGGGCGCGGGTCGGGCCCGCGCCGGCCGGTCCCCGCTGCGGCCCGAGCTCCTCGTACAGGTACCGGTGGACCCGCTCGAGCGCGGCCGGGGACGCCGGAGCCGCGACGGGCGCCATCAGGGCAGCCGGCTCAGCGGAAGACGACGGTGCTGTGGCCGTTGAGCAGCACGCGCCGCTCGCTGTGCCACCGGACGGCCCGCGACAGCGCCAGCGCCTCGGCGTCCTGGCCGACGGTGGCGAGGGCGCGCGGGTCGTAGGTGTGGTCGATGCGGATGACCTCCTGCTCGATGATCGGCCCCTCGTCCAGGTCGGGGGTCACGTAGTGGGCGGTCGCGCCGACCAGCTTCACGCCGCGGTCGAAGGCCTGGTGGTAGGGCTTGGCGCCCTTGAACCCCGGCAGGAAGGAGTGGTGGATGTTGATGGCCCGGCCGTGCAGGGCGGAGCAGGCCTCGTCGGAGAGCACCTGCATGTAGCGCGCGAGCACGACCAGGTCGGCGCGGTGCTCGTCGACCAGCTCGAGCAGCCGGGCCTCGGCCTCGCGCTTGGTCGCCGGCGTCACCGGCACGTGGTGGAAGGGCAACCCGGCCGCCTCCGCCATCGGGCGCAGGTCCTCGTGGTTGGAGACGACGGCGACGAGTTCGGCGCCGAGGCTGCCGGCCCGCCAGCGGAAGACGAGGTCGTTGAGGCAGTGGCCGAGCTTGGACACCATGACCACCACCCGCTGCGGCTCCTCGCCGGTGATGTCGAAGGTCATGCCGAACTCCTCGGCCACCGCACCGAACTCCGCGGCCAGGCGTTCGGCGTCGGTCTCCTGGGAGCAGACGAACGCCGTCCGCAGGAACAGCTGGCCGCGGAGGGCGTCGTCGAACTGCTGGTGCTCGACGATGTCGCAGCCGTGCTCGAACAGGAACGAGCTGACCGCGTGCACGATGCCCGGGCGCTCCTGGCAGCTGAGCGTGAGGGTGTAGGGATGGGACACGGGTGCCTCCTCAGCACTCGACGATGTTGAGCGCCAGCCCGCCACGGGCGGTCTCCTTGTACTTGTCCTTCATGTCCGCGCCGGTCTCGCGCATGGTCTTGATGGCCTTGTCCAGCGGGACGTGGTGCCGGCCGTCGCCGCGGACGGCCATGCGCGCCGCGGTGATGGCCTTGACCGAGCCGACGGCGTTGCGCTCGATGCAGGGGATCTGCACGAGGCCTCCGACGGGGTCACAGGTGAGGCCGAGGTTGTGCTCGATGCCGATCTCGGCGGCGTTCTCCACCTGCTCCGGAGTCCCACCGAGGACCTCGGCCAGGCCGGCGGCGGCCATGGAGCAGGCCGAGCCGACCTCGCCCTGGCAGCCCACCTCCGCGCCGGAGATGGAGGCGTTCTCCTTGAACAGCAGCCCGATGGCCGCGGCGGTGAGCAGGAAGCGCACCACCCCGTCGTCGGAGAAGGTGCCGACGAAGTCGCGGTAGTAGTGCAGGACGGCCGGCACGATCCCGGCGGCGCCGTTGGTCGGCGCGGTCACGACCCGCCCGCCGGCGGCGTTCTCCTCGTTCACGGCCAGGGCGTAGAGGGTGACCCACTCCATGGCGCGCAGCGGGTCGGCCTCGTCCGGGTGCTCCTCCAGCTGGGCGCGCAGCGCGGCCGCGCGCCGGCGGACCCGGAGGCCGCCGGGCAGGACGCCGGTGGTCCGCGTGCCGCGCTCGACGCACTCCTGCATGACCGCCCAGACGTGCAGCAGACCGGCGCGCACCTCGGCCTCGCTGCGCCAGGCGAGCTCGTTGGCCAGCACCACGTCGCTGATGCGCAGGCCCGTCTCCCGGGTGCGCGCGAGCAGCTCCTCGCCGGTGCGGAACGGGTACGGCACCGGCGTGGCGTCCTCGACGATCACCGGGTTGCCGGCCTCGTCCTCGTCGAGGACGAACCCGCCGCCCACCGAGTAGTACTCGCGCCGGGTGAGTTCCGCCCCGTCGGCGTCGACGGCCACGAAGAGCATCCCGTTGCTGTGGAAGTCCAGCCGCTTGCGCCGGTGCAGCACGACGTCGTCGTCCACCGCGAACGCGATGGGGTGCTCGCCGGCCAGCCGCAGCTTCCCCTCCCGGCGGATGGCCTCGACCCGGGGGCCGGCCGCGACGGGGTCGACGAGGTCGGGCTGCTCGCCCTCCAGCCCGAGGACGACGGCCTTGACGCTGCCGTGGCCGTGCCCGGTGGCCCCGAGCGACCCGAACAGCTCGCACCGGACCCCGGCGACCCGCGCGAGCACCCCCTCCTCCCGCAGGCGGGAGGCGAAGGTGGCGGCGGCCCGCATGGGGCCGACGGTGTGCGAGCTCGACGGGCCGATGCCCACCTTGAACAGGTCGAAGGCGCTGATGGTCACCCGGTGCCTCCTCGTGCCGCAGTTGTGACGCGAACCAACCGCGGTACAGGTACACAGTTGGTATATCAGTAGTACGATGACGGTATGTCGATCCCCCTCGAGAGGCAAGGCCTGCCGGCGGTCAACCTCTACGATCTGCTCGTGACCCTCGCACCGCTGGAGCTCGACCCGTCCGCCGCCACGTCGCTGGCGGACAAGGCCTACGTGGCGATCAGGGACCGGCTGATCATGCTGGCCATCCGGCCGGGAGACCCGATCGACGACGACGAGCTGGCCAAGGACCTGGGCGTGGGCCGGACGCCGGTGCGCGAGGCACTGAAGCGGCTGGAGGGCGACCGGCTGGTCGTGTCCTACCCGCGGCGGGGGACGTTCGCCACCGGCATGGACATCTCCGACCTGGCACACATCTCGGACATCCGTGCCCAGCTCGAGCCCCTGGCCGCCCGTCGGGCCGCGGAGCGGGCCGCCCGCGTGGGCCACGGCGAGCTCGACGAGCTGGCCACGGGCATCGAGCAGCTGGACGTCACCGGGATCGACCCCGCGGAGCTGATGCGCTGGGACCTCGCGGTGCACCGCGCCATCTACCGGGCGGCCGGCAACCCGCACCTCGAGGACGTCCTCATCCGCTACGACAACCTGGCCACGCGCATCTTCTGCCTGTTCCTGGACCGCCTGCCCACGGTCGACGAGCACGTCGGCGAGCACGTGGCGCTGCTCCGGGCGATCGCCGCCGGCGACGCCGACCGGGCCGACGACCTCGCCCGTGAGCACGTCCTCGGCTTCGAGCAGGCGATCCGCGCGGTGATCTGAGGAACGGCCTCCTGCCCCGCTGACGCTCTCGCGGCGTTCCCCGCGCGCCCGCGGCGCTGCACCACCGCGAGAACAGGCAGGACACCGCGAGAACGTGCCCGGTCCGCCCGGCAGGCCCGTCCCACCGGGGTGCCGGCCTCACACGGGGCCGACGGCGTCCAGGACCGCCAGGACGTCCCGCGTGGCGGCGACGTCGTGGACCCGCAGCACCGACGCTCCCCGCTGCACCGCGACGAGCGCCGCGGCCAGTGAGGCGGGCAGCCGCTCCCCCACGGCCCGCCCGGTCAGCTGACCCAGCACCGACTTGCGGGACAGCCCCACCATGACCGGGACGCCGAGCCCGGTGAACGTGCCGAGCGACGCCAGGAGCGCGACGTTGTGCGCCGGCGTCTTGCCGAACCCGAACCCCGGGTCGACCACCAGGTCCTCCGGGCGGACACCGGCGTCCAGGCAGGCGCCGATGCGCCCGGTGAGGAAGGCGCGCACCTCGGCGACGACGTCCCGGTAGTGCGGGTCCTCCTGCATGGTGTCCGGCGAGCGCTGCATGTGCATGAGGCACACCGGGACGCCGAGCTGTGCCGCGGCCTCCAGGGCGCCCGGCCGCTGCAGCGCCCGCACGTCGTTGACCATGCTCGCGCCGGCGGCCACCGCGGCTGCCATGACCTCGGGACGTGAGGTGTCCACCGACAGCGGCACGGGGACCTCCCGGGCCAGTGCCTCGACGACCGGGACGACGCGGGCCAGTTCCTCGGCGAGGGCCGGCGGCCGCGCGCCCGGCCGGGTGGACTCCCCGCCGACGTCGATGAGGTCGGCCCCCTCGGCCGCCAGGCGGCGGCCGTGCTCGACGGCCCGCTCGAGGCCGTCGAACCGCCCGCCGTCGGAGAACGAGTCGGGCGTGACGTTGAGGATGCCGCAGACCACGGGCTGCCGCGTCGCCAGCGCCCGGCGGAGGGCGGGCGCCGCGCCGGCGCCCGCCGTCGTGCGCTCCGCCACAGCCGTGCCGGTCATGAGGGTGCTCCGATCGATGTGGTCCCGACGGCGGGGCGGCGGGGTCACGGCCGTCCCGCCCGGGAGCGGTCAGGGCCGCGCGGCCCGGATCGTGTGCTGCAGCAGGAGGGCGGTGGTGACCGGCCCGACGCCGCCGGGCACCGGGGTCAGGCCGGTGACCCGTCCCGAGACCGAGCCCGCGTCGACGTCCCCGACCAGCCCGCCGTCGGCCGTCGGGTTGGTCCCGACGTCGACGACGACCGCGTGCTCGGCGACGTGCTCGGCCGTGACGAGCTCCGGCCGGCCGACCGCCGCGACGAGCACGTCCGCCGTGCGGGTGACCGCGGCGAGGTCCTTGGTGCGGCTGTGGCAGACCGTCACGGTGGCGTCGCGCTGCAGCAGCAGGTGCGCCGCGGGCTTGCCGACGACGGTGGAGCGGCCCACCACGACCGCGTGCGCCCCGGACAGCGGGATCCCGTGGGCGTCCAGGAGCGCGAGCACCGCCTCCGCGGTCGCCGGTGGATGGGCGGGCAGGCCGGCGGCCAGCCGACCCAGGCTGAGCGGGTTGGCACCGTCGACGTCCTTGGCGGGGTCGATCGCCGCGGCGAGGTCCTCGAACACCGCGCCGGCGGGCAGCGGGGTCTGCAGGATGATGCCGTGCACCGCGGGGTCGGCGCTGAGCGCGGCGAGCTCGGCGCGGATCCGGTCCGGCGTCGCCGTCTCCCCCAGGTCGACGACCGAGCAGGCGATGCCGGTCCGCTCCGCGGCGCGCGCGATGGAGCGGACGTACCAGGCGCTGGACTCGTCCGCCGTCGCGACGACCACGGCCAGGCGGGGCGGGGTCCCGGCCGCGGTCAGCTCCGTGGCCGCGGCGGCGGCCTCGGCGCGGAGGGCGGCGGCCAGCTCGGTCCCGCTCAGCGTCGCGGTCATCGGACCAGCCCGTCCCGGACGGCGGCGGTGACCTTCTCCGCGCGCAGGACGAGGTCGTCGACGGTGTCCACGACGGCGGCGAGCTCGCCCCGGGCCGTCGGGTCCTTGATGCCGCCGAGGTTGATCTCGACGTTGACCCGGGCCGTCGTGGCCGCCGCCCGGGCCGCCTCCGCGGCGGCCGCGACGTCGCTGACCACGTTGCGGTTGCCGATCGGCAGCAGCTGCTCGGCCAGGCCCAGCACCTGCTCGGCGACGGCGATCACGATCGCCGGCACGTGCGCCGCCGCGACCAGGGCCTGGGCGATCGCCGCGGACCGAGCGGCGGCCTCGTCCGGCGTCCCCTTCGGGAGCCGGTAGGCCTCGGTGACCGCGGTGAAGGCCGCGGCGTCCTCCTCGGCCAGGCCCAGCGCGTTCTCGCGCAGCCGGTCCGCGGTGTGCGTGACGGTGGCGATCTCCTCGGCGTGCTCGGCGTACCGCGCCGAGTCGCTGTAGCGGGCGACCATCGCCACCAGGGCGGCTGCCTGGGCGGCGTGCAGTGCGGCGGTGGCCCCGCCTCCCGGGGCGGGCACCCTGGCGGCGAGCTGCGCCAGGAAGGTCTCGATGGTGTCGGTGCGCACGGGCGGGTCCTTCCACGGATGACGGGGGCGGGGCGGCCCTCCCCGGCACCACCCGGAGCGGGTGGCGGGTGGGGGGAGGGCGACGTCCGGTGCGGTGACCACTGATCCCTGCGCGGAGTGGTCGACCGCCGACGCGCGCGGCGTGGCGTGCCCTCATCGTGGCCCGGCCGGGCGCCGGGCCACGATGGGTGCACGAACCGTTGCGCGTCCGTCGGACGCACGGGCTGTGGTCAGGGCACTAGCCGCGGATGCGGGCCATCTCTGGGTCGACGAGGGGCTCGGCGGTGACGGTCGCGGGGACGCGGGTGCCGAAGTACTCGATCTCGACCTGCGTGCCGACGGTCGCCGTGGCGGGCAGCCAGGCGTAGGCGATCGGCCGGCCGACGGTGTGCCCGAAGGCCGCGCTGGTCACGTAGCCGGCCGGGCGGCCGTCGACGAGGACCGGCTCGTGGCCGAGGACGACGCTGCGGCCGTCGTCGATCGTGAGGCAGGACAGCCGGCGGCTCACCGTGTCGTCGCTGAGCCCGGCGACGGCCGCGCTGCCCACGAAGCCGTCCTTCTGCTTGCGGACGGCGAAGCCGAGACCGGCCTCGTAGGGGTCGTGCTCGGTGGTCATGTCGTGGCCCCAGGCGCGATAGCCCTTCTCCAGCCGCAGGCTGTTGAAGGCCGCCCGGCCCGCGGCGACGACGCCCAGGTCCTGGCCGGCACGCCACAGCACGTCCCACAGCCGCTGGCCGTTGTCGGCGCTGGTGTAGATCTCCCACCCCAGCTCGCCGACGTAGGACAGCCGCATCGCCGTCACCGGCACGCCCCCGATCCGGGCCCGCTTGGCGCGGAAGTACTTCAGCCCGTCGTTGGAGAAGTCGTCGGCGCTGAGCCGCTGGACGAGGTCGCGGGCCCGCGGCCCCCACAGGCCGATGCAGCACGTGCCGCCGGTGATGTCGCGGATCTGCACGCTGCCGTCCTCCGGCGCCTCGCGGCGGAGGTGGTCGTGGTCGAGCGGGCCGTTCGCCCCGATCTGGAACAGCTGCTCGCCGAGCCGGGCCACGGTGAGGTCGCTGCGGATGCCGCCGGCCTCGTCGAGGGCGAGCGTGTAGGTGACCGACCCGACCGACTTGTCCATCTGGCCCGTCGTCAGCCGCTGCAGCAGGTCGAGGGCCCCGGGACCGCTGACCTCGAGCCGCTTGAGCGGCGTCATGTCGTACATGGCGACGGCGGTGCGGGTCTTCCACGCCTCCGCGGCGGCGATCGGGGACCAGTACCGCGCCGCCCAGGCGTCGCGCTCCGGCGGCACCCACTCCGCGGGCAGCTCGTCGACGAGGGCGGCGTTGGCCTCGTACCAGTGCGGCCGCTCCCAGCCCCCGGCCTCGAGGAAGAAGGCGCCGAGCTCCTGCTGCCGGGCGTGGAACGGGCTGACCCGCAGGTCGCGCGGGGACTGCCGCGGCTCGAGCGGGTGCAGCACGTCGTAGATCTCGACGAAGTTCTGCTGCGAGGTCTCGCTCACGTACTCCGGCGCGAGCTGGACCTCCTCGAAGCGGTGGACGTCGCAGCCGTGCAGGTCGACCTCGCTGCGCCCGTCGACGAGCAGCTGGGCAACCGCCCGGGCCACCCCGGCGGAGTGGGTGACCCAGACCGCCTCGGCGATCCAGAAGCCCTTGACGTCGGCGGACTCCCCGACCAGCGGGCCGCCGTCCGGGGTGAAGGAGAAGACGCCGTTGAAGCCGGAGTCGATCTTCGAGTTCCGCAGCGAGGGCAGCAGCAGCTGGCTCTCCTCCCACTGCGCGGCGAAGTCCTCCTCGGTGAAGGGCAGCATCGAGGGCATCGACTCCTCCCGGACGCCGTCGCCCTGCGGCAGCTCCCGCAGGTCGACCGGCATCGGCCGGTGGGCGTAGGAACCGATGCCCAGGGAGTCGACGCGCTCGCGGTAGTACAGGTCCTGGTCCTGGTGGCGCAGGATCGGCAGGCTCGCCTCGGTGAGCTCGGTGTTGCGCCCGACCAGGTCCGGCACCTGGCCGGTCCAGACGAACTGGTGGGCCAGCGGGAGCAGGGGCACGTCCATGCCGACCATGGCCCCGAGCTCCTGTCCCCAGAAGCCGGCGCAGGAGACGACGAGGTCGGCGGGGATGACGCCGTCCGGGGTCCGGACGCCGGTGACCCGGCCGCCGGTCTGCTCGATGCCCGTCACGCGGGTCGAGCCCTGGAACCGGGCGCCGCGCGCCTCGGCGCGGCGGGCCAGCGCCACGACCGCCCGCGACGCCTTGGCCAGGCCGTCGGAGGGGATGTGCAGGCCGCCGAGGATCCGCTCGCGGTCGACCAGCGGGTGCAGCCGCACGCACTCGTCGACGTCGACCACCTGGGACTCGACGCCCCAGGAGGTGGCCCAGCCCTGCTTGCGGTGCAGGTCGGCCAGCCGCTCCGGCGTGGTGGCGACCTCGAGGCCGCCGACCTGGTTGAAGCACCAGGCGCCGTCGACGTCGATGGCCTTGAGCTTCTCGACCGTGTAGCTGGCGAACGCCGTCATCGTCTTGGAGGCGTTGGTCTGGAAGACCAGCCCCGGGGCGTGCGACGTGGAGCCCCCGGTCAGCGGGAGGGGCCCCTGGTCGACCACGGTGACGCGGTCCCAGCCGCGGGCGGTGAGCTCGTCGGCGAGGTTGGCGCCGACGATCCCCGCTCCGATGATGACCACACGAGGGGTGGTGGACATTGCTTCGCTCCTGACTGACGGGACGGTCAGCGGTCGTGGGTGGTGGGGGTGAACTCGAGGGCCGCGTCGAGCAGCCAGTCGGCGAGGTAGCCGGCGAAGGAGGACCGGACGAGGACGGCGTAGTCGTCGCCGGCGTCGGACAGGGCCAGCAGGACGACGCCGGCCTGGCCGAGCACCGTCTGCGCGCTGCTGCCGCGGCCGAACACCCGCGGGTGCAGGTCGATCGAGCAGCCCCTGGCCAGGACGTCGCGCACCCGCGCCCCGGTCAGCCGCAGGCCGATCCGCTGGGCGGAGACGTCCGTCGCCGACCCGCCCAGCGGCAGCACCGCGGCGCGGACCCGGGCCTCGAGCTCCCCGGGCGTCTCGGTCGTGCTGGTGAGCAGCCACTCGTCCGGGCCGAGCCACACGGCCCGCCCGGTAGCGGCCGGCACCCAGGTGTTGGGGGTCGTCGGCAGGTCGACGCCCAGCGCCGCCGACGCCTGCGCGTCGACCTCGCCGAGCCGGACGTCGACCATCGCGACGAACGGCTCGACGGTGATCCCGACCGGATCGGGCAGCCGCTCGAAGGTGGCGCTCCAGGCCTCCAGCGGGTGGGTGCGCAGCAGCTCAGCCATCGCGACGGGCTCCTTCGGGATCGACCAGCACCGACCCGGTGACCTCGACCGGGACCAGGGTGCCGTTGACGGGGACGTGGACGGTCTCGCCGATGCGCTCGCGGCCGCCCTTGACCAGCGCGAGGGCGAAGGGGCGGGCGAGCTCGGCGCTGCGGTAGCTGGAGGTGACGTGCCCGAGCATCGGGACCGGCGGGGGCGGCAGCTGACCGTCGGTGCGGAACTCGACGATCTGCGAGCCCTCCGGCAGCACGGTCTCCCGGTCCACCGGCAGCAGCCCGACCAGCTGCTTGCGCAGCGGGTCCTGGTTGGCCGGCCGCGCGAAGCTGCGCTTGCCGACGAAGTCGGGCTTCTTCTTCGACACCGCCCAGGCCATGCCCAGGTCCTGCGGGGTGACGGTGCCGTCGGTGTCCTGCCCGATGATCGGGTAGCCCTTCTCCGCGCGGAGCACGTGCATGGTCTCCGTGCCGTAGGGCGTGATGCCGTACGGCCGGCCGGCCTCGAGCAGCCGTTCCCACACCGCGACCGCGTACCAGGGGCTGACGTAGACCTCGAAGGCCAGCTCGCCGGAGAAGCTGATCCGGGCCAGCCGGACCGGCACGCCCTCCAGGGTGGTGTCCCGCCAGGTCATGAACGGGAACGCCTCGTTGGACACGTCCACGTCGGGGAACAGCGCGCCGACGACGTCGCGGGAGCGCGGGCCGACGACGGGGAAGGTGCACCACTGCTCGGTGACCGAGGTGCAGTGCACGCGGAGGTCCGGCCACTCGGTCTGGACCCACTCCTCCATCCAGTCGAGGATCTTCGCCGCCCCGCCGGTGGTGGTGAGGACGAGGAAGCGGTCCTCGGCCAGGCGCAGCACCGTGCCGTCGTCGATGACCATGCCGTCGACGCCGCACATGACGCCGTACCGGACCGAGCCGACCTTCAGGCTGCTCATCAGGTTCGTGTAGAGCCGGTCCAGCAGCACGGCGGCGTCGGGGCCCTGGACGTCGATCTTGCCGAGGGTGGAGCCGTCGAGGATGCCGACGCCGGTGCGGGCCGCGGCGCACTCGCGCAGGACCGCCGCCTCCATGTCCTCACCCGGCTTCGGGTAGTAGCGGGGCCGCTTCCACTGGCCGACGTCCTCGAAGACCGCCCCCGCCGCGACGTGCCACTCGTGCAGCGCGGTGACCCGCTCGGGGTCGAAGAGCCGGCCGCGGTCACGGCCGGCCAGCGCGGCGAAGGCGACCGGGGTGTAGGGCGGCCGGAACGTGGTGGTCCCGGTGTCCTGCACCGGGACGCCCAGGAGCTCGGCGACGATCCCCGAGGTGAGGACGCCGGAGGTCTTGCCCTGGTCGTGCGCCGTCCCGATCGTCGTGTAGCGCTTGACGTGCTCGATGGAGCGCAGGCCGGCGCCGACCGCGCGGGTGATGTCGGCGACCGTGGCGTCGCGCTGCAGGTCGACGAACGAGGTGCTGCCCCCGGCGGTGTCCGGCACCCGCCACAGCACCAGGGGCGCGGTCGGGGCGACGGGCTCCGGGGCGCCGGGCAGCCGGTCCTCCCCCGCCGGCTCCGTGCCCAGTGCGGTGAGCGCCGCGCGGGCGACCCGCTGCCCGTCGGCCAGGCAGCCGGCCAGGTCGAGCACGCCGGCGGCGGAGCCCGCGACCGCCAGGCCGTCGAGCTCCTCCCCCGGGACGAACGCGCCGAGGGCGTCGTCGTAGCGCAGCCGGCCGCGGGCCTGGCTGAACAGGTGCACCGCGGGGTTCCAGCCGCCGCTGACCAGGAGCAGGTCGCAGGCGATGGCGCTGCTCGCGCCGACCTCCCCGCCGGCGAGCGGGGCGACGAGCGCGTGGGTGACCCGCTCGACGCCCTGGGTGCCGGTCACGACGGCGCCGTCCAGGACCCGGATGCCCGCGCGCTCGCACTCCTCGCGCCGCCGCGGCGAGCCCTCCGGCCGGGCGTCGACCACCGCCTGCACCCGCACACCGGCGCGGGACAGGTCCAGGGCCGCGTCGTAGGCGCTGTCGTTGGTGGTGAAGACGACGGCCTCGCGGCCGGCCAGCACGCCGTAGCGGTGCAGGAACGTCCGGGCGGCGCCGGCGAGCATGGTGCCCGGGCGGTCGTTGTCGGCGAAGACGACCGGCCGCTCGTGGGCTCCGGTCGCCACGACGATCGACCGCGCCCGGATGCGCCAGATCCGCTGCCGCGAGACGTGCTTGGGCGCGGCCGCGCCGAGGTGGTCGGTGCGGCGCTCCAGCGCCAGGACGAAGCCGTCGTCGTAGCTGCCGAAGGCGGTGGTGCGCTGCAGGTGCAGCACCTCGGGGTGGCGGGACAGCTCCGCGACCGCGTCCGCCACCCAGTCCAGGGCGGGGACGCCGTCGAGCCGGTCGGTGCCCGACAGCAGGGACCCGCCCGCCTCGGACTGCTCGTCGACCAGCGCCACCCGGGCGCCGGCCCGGGCGGCGCTGAGCGCCGCGGTCAGCCCGGCCGGCCCCGCGCCCACGACGAGGACGTCGACGTGGTGGTGGACGGCGTCGTAGCGCGCGGAGTCCGGGACGTCGGCCAGGCGGCCCTGCCCCGGCAGGCCGTGGGCGACCAGGCCGTCGAACAGCTCGACGGTGGTGGCCAGCAGCATCGGCTCGGGGAAGGGCTCCTCGATCTGCACCAGGCCGCCCGGGTCCTCGGCCCAGGCCGCGGCGATGCCGCGCGGCCGGCCGAGCTTGATGCTGGTGGCCACCTGGTGCCGGCCGGAGGCGAGCAGCGCCGAGGCCAGCGTGTCGCCGGGGTGGCCGGTCAGCCGCTGCCCGTCGAAGGTGAACTCGACGGTGGTGGCGCGGTCGATGCGGCCGCCCTCGGGCGTGCGGAACGGAGTCGTCATGAGGTCACCGGCTTCGGGTCATCGAGGCGGTAGACGCGCTCGAAGCGGTAGGTGGCGGTGTCGCGGATCGCGTTGAACCAGCGGCGGCAGCCGGCGCTGTGGTTCCAGCGCTCGGCGAAGCGGCCCTTGGTGTTGGCGCGGAAGAAGACGTAGTGCGCCCACTGCTCGTCGGAGAGCTCGGCGGGGCTGTCGGGGTACGGGACGTGGGCCTGGCCGCCGTAGGAGAACTCGACCTCCTCGCGGGGGCCGCACCACGGGCACGGGATGAGTTGCACGGGGACTCCCTGGGGTCAGTGGGCGACGGCGGCAGCGCCGTGCTCGTCGACGAGCGCGCCGGTGACGAAGCGGTCGAGGCTGAACGGCGCCACGGTCGGGTGGGGCTCGCCGGAGGCGATGGTGGCGGCCAGGGCCCAGCCGATGCCGGGGGTGGCCTTGAACCCGCCGGTGCCCCAGCCGCAGTTGAGGTAGAGGTTGTCGTAGGGGGTCCGCCCCACGATCGGCGAGGCGTCGGGGCTGGTGTCGACGATGCCGCCCCAGGTGCGCAGCAGGTGCGCCCGCGCGAAGACGGGGAACAGCTCGACGGCCGCGGCCATCTGCCGCTCGATGATGTGGAACGCCCCGCGCTGGCCGTAGCCGTTGTACGAGTCGACCCCGGCGCCCATGACCAGCTCGCCCTTGTGCGCCTGCGAGACGTACACGTGCACGGCGTTGGACATCACCACGGTGGGGTGCACCGGCTCGAGCAGCTCGGAGACCAGCGCCTGCAGCGGGTGGCTCTGCACCGGCACGCGGATGCCGAGCATGTCGGTGAGCACCGAGGTGTGGCCGGCCGCGCAGAGCGCGACGGTGCCGGCGGCGATGGTGCCGCGACTGGTCTGCACCCCGGTGACCCGGTCGCCGTCGGTGGTGAACCCCGTGACCTCGCAGTCCTGGATGAGGTCGATGCCGGCCTCGGAGGCCCGGCGGGCGAAGCCCCAGGCCACGTAGTCGTGCTTGGCGATGCCGGCGCGCGGCTGGTAGGTCGCCCCCAGGACCGGGTAGCGGATGTCGCCCGAGGTGTTGACGATCGGGCAGATCTTGCGGACCTCG
Source organism: Geodermatophilus sp. SYSU D01186 (assembly GCF_054050215.1). NCBI lineage: Bacteria > Bacillati > Actinomycetota > Actinomycetes > Geodermatophilales > Geodermatophilaceae > Geodermatophilus > Geodermatophilus sp. SYSU D01186. The sequence continues at coordinate 57,884 of NZ_JBJGYW010000032.1, forward strand.
TCCGGCTCCACCCACTCCGCGTCGACCCCGTTGAGCTTGTTGGCCTCGACCCGGCGCACGCTGTCCCGGACGTCCTGCAGCGTGTGGGCCAGGTTGAGCACGCCGCGCTGGCTGAACAGGATCGGGTAGTCGAGGTCCTCCTCGAGCCCCTCCCACAGCTTGAGCGCGTGCTCGTAGATGGCCGAGCTCTCGTCCCACAGGTAGTTGGACCGGATGATCGTGGTGTTGCGGGCCATGTTGCCGCCGGCCAGCCAGCCCTTCTCCAGCACCGCGACGTTGGTGATGCCGTGGTTCTTGGCGAGGTAGTGGGCGGTGGCCAGGCCGTGCCCGCCCCCGCCGACGATCACCACGTCGTAGGAGCGCTTCGGTTCCGCGTCGCGCCAGAGGGCGTCCGGGTGGTCCGGCAGGTCGGCGCCGGGGGTGCGGGGGCTCATCGGGAGACCTCCGTCAGGTCGGGGTAGAGCGGGTGGCGGTCGGCGAGCCGGGTGACCCGCGAGCGGAGCCCGGGGAGCTCGTCGTCCCCGGTCGAGGGCCGGAGCGCGGCCGCGATGACGTCGGAGACCTCGGCGAAGTCGTCGAGGTCGAAGCCGCGGGCGGCCAGCGCCGGGGTGCCGATGCGGACACCGGAGCTGACCATCGGCGGGCGGGGGTCGAAGGGCACGGCGTTGCGGTTGACGGTGATGCCGATGGCGTGCAGCCGGTCCTCGGCCTGCCGGCCGTCGAGGGCGGACTCCCGCAGGTCCACGAGGACCAGGTGGACGTCGGTGCCGCCGCTGACCACGTCGATGCCCGCCGCACGCGAGTCGGGGGCCAGCAACCGGTCGGCCAGGATCCGCGCGCCGGCGAGGGTGCGCTCCTGGCGCTCGCGGAAGGCCGGCTCGCCGGCCAGCTTGAAGGCCACCGCCTTGGCGGCGATCACGTGCTCGAGCGGGCCGCCCTGCTGGCCGGGGAAGACCGACGAGTTGAACTTCTTGGCCAGGTCGGCGGTGGCCAGGATGACCCCGCCGCGCGGGCCGCCCAGGGTCTTGTGGGTGGTCGAGGTGACCACGTGCGCGTGCGGCACCGGCGAGGGGTGCAGCCCGGCGGCGACGAGACCGGCGAAGTGGGCCATGTCCACCATCAGGTAGGCCCCGACCTCGTCGGCGATCCGGCGGAACTCGGCGAAGTCCAGCTGGCGGGGGTAGGCCGACCAGCCCGCGACGATGAGCTTGGGCCGCCGTTCCCGCGCCAGCTCCTCGACCTCGGCCATGTCGACCCGGTGGTCCTCGCGGCCCACGTGGTACGCGGCGACGTCGTAGAGCTTCCCGGAGAAGTTGAGCTTCATCCCGTGGGTGAGGTGACCGCCGTGGGCGAGGTCCAGGCCGAGGATCGTGTCGCCGGGCTCGAGCAGGGCGGACATCGCCGCGGCGTTGGCCTGCGCGCCCGAGTGCGGCTGGACGTTGGCGTACTCGGCGCCGAACAGCGCCCTCAGCCGGTCGATGGCCAGCTGCTCGATGACGTCGACGTGCTCGCAGCCACCGTAGTAGCGCCGGCCCGGGTACCCCTCGGCGTACTTGTTGGTCAGCACCGAGCCCTGGGCCTGCATGACCGCCACCGGGGCGAAGTTCTCGCTGGCGATCATCTCCAGGGTGGTCTGCTGCCGGGTGAGCTCGGCGGAGATCGCCGCGAAGACCTCCGGGTCGGTGTCTCCCAGCGATCGGTCGAGGACGCGGTCCGGAGCGGCTTCAACCTGGACGACCATGCCGGGGTCCCTTCTGTCATGAAATGGAGCCGAAGACTGGTATATCAGTCGTGCAACACCGTAGGGTGGGTCTCGGCGGGGGTCAAGAGGTCCGTGAGAGGACCTCCCTGCCCCACACCACTCGCACGCTCGCGGCGGGCCCTGCAGGGAGGCCGGACGTGTCGTCCCCACATCCCCAGAGAGGAGATCCAGCGCCATGGCCCATGAGGTGAAGGGCGTCGTCGCCCGCAGCAAGGGTGCTCCGGTCACCGTCGAGACGATCATCGTCCCCGACCCCGGCCCGGGTGAGGCGCTCGTGGACGTGCAGGCGTGCGGGGTGTGCGCCACCGACCTGCACTACCGCGAGGGCAACATCAACGACGAGTTCCCGTTCCTGCTGGGCCACGAGGCCGCCGGCGTGGTCTCCGCCGTCGGCGAGGGCGTCACCAACGTCGCCGTCGGCGACTACGTGGTCCTCAACTGGCGCGCGGTGTGCGGC
>NZ_JBJGYW010000033.1:0-53685 GCF_054050215.1 Geodermatophilus sp. SYSU D01186
CGTTAGCGTGGGACACGAGACCTCCGAGCATTCGGGCGTGGCGTCAGCACCCACACCTTCGCTCGGAGGTCTCCTCGTTGGATCAGGCCTCGGCGCCGTCAACAACGCTCATGGGCAGTACAGCTAGTACGTCCCTCTGCGCCTGGCGGATGCCGACGGGTCGGTGGTCCGCAGTTACTCGCTCTCCGCGCCGGCGGGTCCCGAGCTGCGGATCTCGGTCAAGCGGGAGGGCCGGGGGAGCGCTCTGGTGCACGCCCTCCCCGTCGGCGGAACCGTCGAGGTCGCCGCCCCGAGGGGCGGCTTCGGCTTCGACCCGGGCGTCGCCGGACCGGCCGTGCTGATCAGCGCGGGCATCGGGGTGACACCGCTGCTCTGCTGCCTGCTGGCCCAGGCCACCGGCCATCCCGAGCGTCGGGTCATCTGGGTGCACGTCGCCCGCTCGCCGGCCGAGCACTCCTTCGCCGCGGAGGCCGAGGCCGCGCTGTCGGCCATGCCGGCGGCGGTGCGGCACCTGCGCTACACGGCCGCGGAGGCAGCGGTGCGGGGGGACGCAGCCGGCCGGCTCTCTCTGGAGGCCCTGGCCGGCCTCGGCGTGGACGCGTCCTTCTCCGCGTACGTCTGCGGGCCGGACGGATTCGCCGCCGGGGTGCGCCGGATGCTGGACGCCCTGGGGGTGCCGGCGGACGCCGTCCACGTCGAGTCGTTCGGTCCGGTCCAGGACGCGGGGGGCACGACCGGCCGGCCCGCCCGCACGCCGACACCGCCCGCGTCCGGTGGACCCCCGGTCACCTTCGCCCGGGCGGGCGTCACCACGGCGTTCGATCCCTCGCGGTGGACCAGCCTGCTCGAGCTCGCCGAGGCCTGCGAGGTGCCGGTGCGGTGGTCGTGTCGCACCGGCGTCTGCCACCGCTGCGAGACCTCCCTGATCGACGGTTCCGTGGACTACGCGCCCCAACCGCTCGAGGCGCCCGGCGGCGAGCTGGTGCTGATCTGCTGCGCCCGGCCCACGACCGCGGTCACCGTCGACCTGTGAGTGTGGGGCTGCTGCCGGGGGCCCCGGCCCCCGGCAGCACACGGGCCGGCGGTCAGCGGGCCGGGTCCACCACCAGGTCGGGCCGCCGCGGCGCGGGCACGAGCGTGTCCGCCACCGACGTCCGGACGCCGAGCCGGTCGGCGATCTCGTCGGCCACCCGCAGCGCGTTCGCGATGATCGTCAGTGTCGGGTTCACCGCGGTGCTGGAGACGAAGAAGCTCGAGTCGGCGACGTAGAGGTTGTCGACCTCGTGCATCCGGCAGTGGAGGTCCAGCGGCGCCGTCGTCGGGTCGGGGCCGAAGCGGATGGTGCCGTTCTGGTGCGCCACCCCGCCGATCCCCAGCTGGCCGCCGGCGTACTGCCGGTTCTCGTACACGTCCTGCTCGCAGCGGATCGAGTCGAGCAGTTGCTGCAGTCGCATCCGCAGGCGGGCCACCTCGGCGGCGTTGGTCCGGGTGTAGTGCAGCCGGATCCCGCCGTCGCGGTCGACGGTCACCCGGTTCTCGTCGAGCGGCAGGTCCTCGGTGGTCAGCCAGAAGTCGAGCGAGTGGCGGGCCAGGTCGGCCGGGTCCCGCGCGTCGGGGACGTCGAAGCCGATGAGGACGGCGTCGCTCTTGCCGTTCATCTGGATGGAGCCGACCGGGTACCCCCAGTCGGGGTCGAAGGGGTCGGACCAGTAGAAGTCGTTGACCCCGAGCGTCTTCTGGAACCGCGTCGGGTTGGGCGTCTTCGAGAACGCGACCAGCCCCGAGTTGTTGTGCAGCATCAGGTGACGGCCCACGTGCCCGGAGCCGTTGCCCAGTCCGGCCGGGTGCCGGTCGCTCGCCGAGGCCAGCAGCAGGGCCGCCGAGTTGACCGCCCCCGCGGCCAGGACGACGACGTCGGCCGTGTACGCCTCCCGCCGGCCGTCCCGGTCGACGACCACCCGGCTGACGCTGCGCCCGGAGGGATCGGTCTCCAGCCGCACCACGCGCGCCCTGGTCCGCAGCGTCACGTTGGGGTGCCGCAGCGCCGGCTCCACCGTCATGACCTGTGCGTCGGCCTTGCCGTTGACCAGGCACGGGAAGCCGTCGCAGGTCGCGCACCGGATGCACGCCGACAGGTGGGGCTGCGCCTCGTCGAGGAGGATGCCGTTCGGCAGCGAGAACGGGTGCAGGCCCGCAGCGGTCAGGTCGGCGCGCAGCTGCGCGATCCGGGGCTCGTCGCTGATGGCCGGCCACGGGTAGGGACCGTCCGCCGGTGGCTCGTCCGGGTCCTCGCCCCGTGTGCCGTGCACCTGGTAGAGCCGCTCCGCGCGGTCGTAGTAGGGCGCGAGGTCGGCGTAGGAGATCGGCCAGGCAGGGGAGACGCCGTCCACGTGCTGCACCGAGCCGAAGTCGCGTTCCCGGAAGCGGTAGAGGATCGCGCCGTAGAACTTGGTGTTGCCGCCGACGTAGTAGTGCTGCTTGGGGGAGAACCGGCGGCCGTCGGCGCCGTCGGTCCACTGCCCGCTGTTGTGGTAGCGCTTGTCGGCCCAGAGCGCCTGCGGATCCCAGTTCTGGGTCTCCCGGGGGAGCCAGTCGCCCCGCTCGAGCAGCAGGATCTGCTTGCCGGTGGGGGCCAGGGCCCAGGTGACGGCGCCCCCGCCCGCTCCGGACCCGATGACGAGAACGTCGGCGTGCTCGGTCATGGTGCCTCTCCTCGCGGTGTCAGGTGATCGCGAGCGGCGTCACCCACGCTCCCGTGGCGCCGCGCAGCTTGGCGTGGCTGACCACGAGCAGGAACTCGCGCAGCCCGGCGGCGGCGGCCTCGGCCAGCCGCAGGTTCTCCAGCACGACGACGCCGTGCCGGACGTTGAGGGTCTGCGGGACGACGAACGGCTCGGCCGGGTCCTCCGCCGGCACCGGCCCGTAGCTCCAGGTGTCGCAGCCGGTCAGCGCGACGCGGGACGCGGCCAGCATCTCGGCCAGGTCACGGCCGGGCCCGGGCTCGCCCGCGGAGTACCGGTCGTCGTCCACGCCCCACCAGCCGCCCCAGCCGGTGTGGAACAGCACCGCGTCCCCCGGGCGCAGCGACCGGCCCTCCAGCGCGGACTCGGCATCGGCGACAGTGACGACGTCGCCGGGCTCGAGCCGGTCGACGCCGCGGACGGCGGCGATGTCGAGCAGCAGGCCGCGGGTGACGATCTGCGGCAGCGTCTCGACGCCGAGCCGGTTGGTGCCCCAGTCCTCGGCGACGTCGGCCAGCCGGTGGCCGTTGTAGGTGCGGTCGCCGACCTGCAGGTGGTTGAGGGCGTCGAGGTGGGTGCCCATCTGCTGGGTGGCGGTGATCTGCTCGACGATCCAGTTCACCGAGTTCCGGCCCCAGCCCTCCGGGCTGCCGCCGGCCCGCCGACGGTTGACGTAGTGGGAGTTGGTCGTCAGGTACGACCGGAACGTGCGGCCCGGGAACGCGGGGACGTCGGCGTGCAGCACGTGCGCGAGGTCGAACACCCGACCGCTGCGCACCAGCGAGACCGCGGCCAGGACGCCGGCCGGGGTGATCTCGTTGAGCGCTCCGGCCTCGTCGTCGGGTCCCCACCGGGACGGGAACCACCCCGCCGTCCGCTCGTCGACGGACGGCGGGTGCGACAGCGCCGTCATTCCGACGACCAGGTGGTCTCGAACGACGGGTAGAGGGTCAGCCCGCCGTCGACGAACAGCGTCTGACCGGTGATGTAGGCGGCCTCGTCCGAGCACAGGAACGCGGTGGCCGCCGCCATCTCCTCCGCCCCGCCGGCGCGGCGCATCGGGATGTGGCTCTCCACCATCCGCCGCTTGACCGGGTCGTCGATCCACGACCGGTTGATCGGCGTGACCGTCGCCCCGGGACCGATGCCGTTGACCCGGATGCCGCGGCCGGCGTACTCCAGCGCGAGGGTCCGGGTGAGGTTCTGCATGCCGCCCTTGGAGACCGAGTAGCCGACGAACCGGGGCTTCGGGATGACCTGGTGGACGCTGGAGACGTTCACGATGCTGCCGCCGCTCCCTCCGGACAGCCAGGAGCGGATCGCCCGCTGCGCGCACAGGAACGCGCCGCGCAGGTTGACCGCGAGCACCTTGTCGAACGCGGCCACCGGGAGTTCGTCGCTGTCGGCGGCGATCTGGATGCCGGCGTTGTTGATCAGGAGGTCGACCCGGCCGTACTCCGCGAGCACCCGCTCGTACATCGCGGCCACCTGCTCCTCCTGCGAGACGTCGGCGGCGACCAGGATCGGGTGGGTGCCCGCAGCCGACATCTCCTTCATGCAGATCTCGACGCCGTGCTCGATCGCGTCCCGGGTCTCCTCGGCGCCCGTGGGCGGGCCGACGTAGTTGATCGCGACGTCCACGCCCTCCTGGCCCAGCCGGATGGCGATCGCCTGGCCGATCCCCGAGCTGCCGCCGGTGACCAGCGCCTTCTTGCCCCGCAGACCGTTCACGTCCCGCTCCTGTCCCTCAGTACCTGTCGGCGTCCCTCCGAGAAGAAGGCGACGGCGTGGTCGATCGCGACGATGCGGGATGCGCCGGACGCGGCTCCGAAGGAGGCGTTCCAGAACGGGTCGGCGGACGGCGGTCCCTCGTGCGGCCCGACGTAGAGATACGGCTCCGGCATCGCCTCGTCCCCCGGGGAGGCGCCGTAGTTGACGGCGCCGACGGCGATGCCGAGGTCGAAGTGCTCGGGCCAGAGCACCGGTGTCATCGGCTCGCCGAGCTGCTCGGCGAAGCGGCGCAGCGCGGCGTCGCCGAGGGCGAACCAGTCGGCGAGCCGCCGTGCGGCCCTCGGGTCGACCGGCAGCTGCGCGTCGGGGTCGGCCGGCGTGGCCGGGGTGTAGCTGCCGCGCAGCCCGAGCTCCACGCCGGCGAACCGCGCCGCACGCCCCAGGGTGGTGAGCGGCTGGGAACGTCGCGTGTCCCCGCGGATCACCAGCAGCTCGTCGCCCACGACGGCGAGCTGCCGATCCCCGAGCCCCACCGTGGTGGCGAAGCCCCCCGGGCAGGGCCGCAGGCGGATGGTGCCGCTGGCGGCGAACTGACCCGCGGCGAGGACGTGCTCGGCCACCCGGTGCCAGCTCGTCCGCGTGGCCACCAGGACCCGCGGTGCAGTCATCGTCATGCCCCGGAGTCCCGCCCGTGCCCGGTTGCGTTACACCCGGATCCCGGCCTGTCCCGGGGCGCGTTCCGGCGATGGACCGCGTGACCCGGTGCCGGAGAGCCCTACCCCCGCCGGCGGGAGGCCTGTCAGGCTGGTCCCCGACCCGACGGAGGCGTCCGGAGCGGCGTGCACCGGGAGGGAGCGGGACGGGCCATGAGGCTCTCGTCGGTCGAGAGGTCGCCGGTGGCACCCGCGCGGGAGGAGCCGGTGCTGCCGCCCTTCGGGCGCGAGGACGCCTCCGTGGAACCCGTCATCACCACCAAGCTCTTCGTCCCGTCGCTCGGGACGGGCCCGATCGAGCGACCGCGCCTGCACGAGCGGCTCTCGCGAGCCGTGGACGCCCGGCTGACCCTCGTGGTCGCTCCGGCCGGCTGGGGGAAGAGCACGCTGGTCGCGCAGTGGCTGCGCGGGGTCGGCGTGCGGAGCGGCTGGCTGTCCCTGGATGCCGCGGACGGCGACGTGACCCGCTTCTGGCGGTATCTCCTCCTGGCCGTGCAGCAGGCCGACGCCTCCGTCGGGTCCGCGGCGCTGCGACGCCTGGACTCGGCCGGCGCCGACGTCGTGCGCGACGTCCTGCCCGTGCTCGTCAACGGACTTGCCTCCACCGCCGACCTCGTGCTGGTCCTGGACGACTACCACGTCGTCGGCAGCCGGCCGGTGCACCGGTCGGTCGCCGCCCTGCTCGACCACGCACCGGGCTCGCTGCACCTGATCGTCATCTCGAGGACCGATCCACCTCTGTCGCTGAGCCGGCTGCGCGTGGCCGGTGACCTGGTGGAGATCCGGGCCGAGCAGCTGCGGTTCACCGCCGAGGAGGCGGCGCGCATGCTCGACCGCGCGGCGGTGCCCGACCTCTCGGCCGACGACGTGCAGCGGCTGGTCGCGCGGACGGAGGGCTGGGCGGCCGGGCTGCAGCTGGCGGCCCTGCGACTCATGGACCGCCCGGACCGGGAGGCCCGCGGGGCCTTCATCGACCGGTTCACCGGCGCGGACCGGCACGTCGTCGACTACCTCGGGGAGGAGGTGCTGGGATCTCTGCCGCCAGGGCTGCGGGCGTTCCTGCTCCAGACCTCGGTGCTGCCGCGACTGTGCGCGCCGCTGGCCGATGCCGTGACCGGCCGCGACGACGCCGTCCGGATGCTGGACGAGGTCCAGCGGGCGAACCTGTTCCTGAGCGCGCTCGACGACGAGGGCCGGTGGTTCCGCTTCCACCAGCTGTTCCGCGACCTGCTGCGGTACGAGCTGGAACTCTCCCGGCTCGCGGATCCGGCAGTGCTGCACCGGCGGGCGGCCGAGTGGTTCCGGGACCACGGGAAGCCCGGCGAGGCGATCGGGCACGCCATCGCGTCCCGGGACCTCGGTCTCGCCGGGGCGCTGATCGGCGAGACGTGGCGGGCGGAGTTCAACCTCGGCCACCTGCGGACCGTCCAGGGTTGGCTGGACGCGCTGCCCCCCGCACAAGTCGCCGCCGACCCCCGGCTCACCGTCGCCCGGGTCTGGCTGCACATGGACCGTGGCAGGCTCGACGAGGCCGGTGCGGCGCTGTCGGCCGCCGCTCCCGTCGCCGCCGACGACGTGCACGTCGGGGTGCTCCGGGCGCTCCACGCCTTCAAGGCCGGAGACCTGCCGCGGGCCGGGGAGCGGCTCGCTGCCCTACGGGGCCGGCGCGCCGACCCCTTCCTCGTCACCGTGCAGCACCTGGTGGGCGGGAACTGCGCGCTCTGGCTGGGCGAGCTGAAGCAGGCGGACGAGCGGCTGCGGCGCGCGACGGCTCTGGCCGAGGACACCGACAACCGGCTCGCCCAGATCTACGCCCTCGGGGCCCGGGCGCTGGTCGCGGTCCTCACCGGAGACCTGCGGTCGGCCGAGGCGGTGCTCGCCCGGACCTCTGCCGTCGTCGCCGACGCCCGCGTCGACGGCCACTTCGTCGCGATGTTCCCCGCCCTGGCGGCGGCGCGGCTGGCCGTGGCCCGCGGCCGGTGGGACGACGCCACGGTCGCCGCCGGTGCGGCTGCCGAGCTGGCCGGCCGCGGCGCCGGGCGGATCGAGCAGGCCGCCGCGCTCATCACCGCGGCGGAGGCGGCGCGCCACGCCGGACCGGACGGGGCAGCAGACACCGAGCGCTGGCTGAGCGCGGCTGCCGCGGTGCTCCGTCACTGTGCCGATCCCGGTCCGACCGTCCGGAACTGGTTCGGCCGCCAGCAGCGTGCCCGTCGGGTCCGTCCGTCCGCCGCGGCGCCGACGGACCGGCTCACCGAGCGCGAACTCGCCATCCTCGCGCTGCTCCCGACGACGATGTCGCAACGGGAGATGGCCGGCTCGCTGTTCGTCAGCCTGAACACCATGAAGACGCACCTGCGGTCGATCTATCGCAAGCTGGGCGCCGAGTCGCGGGACGACGCGGTCCTGCGCGCCCGGTCCCTGGACCTGCTCTGACGACCGCTGGTCGGCCCGGACCGTCCGGCGTCCCCGGACGGTCATCCGGCGAGCCACCCACCGTCGGCGATCACGATGGAGCCGGTGACGTAGCTCGCCTGCGGCGAGCACAGCCACACCGCCACCGCCGCGATCTCGTCGGGTTCGGCGATCCGGGACAGCGGCACCCGCTGCAGCAGCCCGGCGCTGACCTCGGAGGTCATGCCGGTCCGGGTGACGCCCGGCGCGACGGCGTTGACCCGGATGCCGGTCCCGGCCAGCTCGACAGCGGCCGCCCGAGTGAGCCCGTTGACCCCGTGCTTGGCCGCGATGTAGGCGCCGTTGTCCGGCATGGCGGCATCACCCAGCATCGAGGAGGTGTTGACGATGGCGCCGCGGTCCTGGTGGCGCATCTGCGCGATCTCGGCGCGCATGCAGTGCCAGACGCCGACCAGGTCGACCTGGAGGACCCGCAGGAACTCCTCGGGCGGGTACTCGTCCAGCGGCAGGAACGGGCCGGCCACCCCCGCGTTGTTGTGGGCCGCATCCAGGCGGCCGAAGCGGTGCACGGTGTCGTCGACCACGCGCGCCACGGCGGAGAGATCGGCCACGTCGGCGACGAACGCCTCCGCCTCCGCTCCCGAGGAGCGGACCAGGTCGGCGGTGACCGCGAGGCCGTCCTCGTCGACGTCGACGAGTGCGACGGCAGCTCCGGCGCGGGCGAAGAGAACCGCGCTGGCGCGGCCGATCCCGGACGCCGCGCCGGTGACCAGCACGGCGCTGCCGGACAGGTCGTCCATGGGGCCCCCGGGGGCTCGTCGCCGGGACCTCGCGGGTGAGGCCCTCCGCACGCCCCAGGATGGACCGGCCATCAGCCGTCGTAGTAGTCCTCGAGCGCGGCCCGCAGCGCGGCCCGGCCGCGGTGCAGCAGGACGCGCTGGTTGCCGGCCGACAGGCGCAGCGCCGCGCAGGTCTCCTCGGCGGACATGCCCTGCACGTCGCGCAGCTCCACCACGAGGCGCTGCCGCTCGGGCAATCCGGCCAGTGCCCGTTCCAGCCGCTGCCCGATCTCCTGGTTGAGCAGGCCGTCCTCGGGCTGGTCCCACGGCCGGGGCGCCCCCGTCGAGGTCCAGTGCCCGGGGTAGGCGCCGTCCGGTCCCTGGAACCGGGCCGGGTCGACCGTGGGCCCGGACGGCGCCGAGCCGGTCAGATCCGCGGAGGACACGACGCGCGCATCCCGCTCCCACCGGCTCTTCGCCCGGTTGATCAGGATGGAGAACGTCCAGCTCCGGACCGAGGAACGCCCCTCGAACCGCGCGATCCCGCTGATGACCCCGAGCCACGCCTCCTGGACCACGTCCTCCGCGGCGTGCCGGTCGTGGACGTAGCGCCGGGCGACGGAGAGCATCACCGGAGACCACGCGTGGACGACGGCGGCGAACGCGGCGGCGTCCCCGGCGCGCAGCCGGTCGAGCAGCTCCGCATCCGACGGTGCGGCACCCACGCCGGGCACGGTCTCCCTCTCGGCGGCGTCCTGGTCGGCGGTGTCCGGGTCGACCGGCGCCGGGCGGCTGAGCGAAGGCATCGTCCCTCCCCGGGCTGTCTGGGAGTGAGCCTCGTCCGGCAGGGGAGGGCATGCCTCCCCCCGAGGGCGATCTCACCCGGGTGAGATGAGGGCGCGGTGGATGCCGCCGGCTCTCCCCACGGCGCACCCTGGCGGCATGCCCGAGCGGTTCTACCGGATCACGGTCAGTGGGATCCTCACCGAACGCCTCGCCGCGGCGTTCGAACCGCTGGGTCTCGCCGGCGTCGACGGGGGTCGAACGGCACTCTCGGGGGTCTGCGTCGACTCCGCCGCCCTCTTCGGGGTCCTCGACCGCATCCGCGATCTCGGCCTGGAACTGGTCGGCGTGGAGTCCTCCGACGTCCTGACCAGCCCCTAGCCCGGCCTCCGCGAGCCGACCCCGTGCTCGTTCCCGCGGGCACCCGAGGCGACGGCCTCGACGGCCCGGTGCAGGGCGTCGAGCCGCCGGTGGAGCGCGTCGACGTCTGCGCGGGTCGCGGACATCCGGGCCGGCTTCAGCCAGACGACGATGCTGCCGCCGGGACTCAGGGCGGCCTCGGCGACGTCGCCGGCACCGTCGGCGCCCTGCGCACGCAGGGCGGCCTCGACGTCGGCGCGCCGCAGCCCTTCCCTCCGGAGGAGCCTGTCCAGGAACCGGCCGTCCCTGATCAGCGGGACGTCGGCGCCCTCGAACAAGCGCACCGCCCGATCGGATCGGGAGACGACGCGGACGACCACCGCGTTGGTCGCGATGAGGACCGCGGCGGCGAGCAGCCCGCCGGTCACACTGTCGTCCGGGCCGATGAGCGCGTCCTGGACGACGTTGGAGAGCAGCAGCACGACGACGAGGTCGAACGAGTTCAGCTGTGCGAGGTTCCGCTTCCCCGCGACCCGCAGGAGGAGGGCGAGCGCGGCGTAGACGGCGATCGTGCGGACGACCTTCTCGCCCGCCGGGACGTCGAGGGTCCAGATCTCGGACATGGCAGGCGCGGACGGCTCAGGTCATGCCGCGGCCCGGGCCCGGTCCCAGGCCGCGCGCGCCCGGTCGGTGGTGGGGTCGAAGTCGGCCTTGGTCCGCCGGAACAGATCCTGCAGGTCCCGCCAGAGCTGGTCGGCGGACGGGCGCCCCCAGTACCAGTACCCGCAGTAGACGCGGTCGATGACCAGCCCCGGCGCCAGGATCAGCGTGTGCGGCACGGTCGCCGCGTGGTGGGGGTCGGTGTACTCGTCGATCTGCAGTGCGGACTGGACCTCCAGGTCGCCGTCCGACAGGAAGGTCCACCACGCGCCGGTGGAGCTCTTCATCCTGTGGGTGTCGTGCAGGTCGTTCGGCAGGACCGTGACCAGTGAGGTGAAGGCGATCGGGAGGATCTCCTGCAGCCTGAGCAGCTCCCGGTGGTAGGCGCGCTCCCGAGGACAGTGCTCGCCCCGGCCCAGCTGCAGGACCATGGCGTCGGAGCCCTGCAGCTGGGACAGGCGCCACGTCGTCCCGTTCTCGTCGGGCAACTCGAAGTCGCGCAGCGTCGCCCCGACGTCCAGCCCGGTGCTCATCGGTCCTCCTCCGTGCCGGGACGGACGCCGGCAACGCTCGTGCGGATGCGGTAGACGCTGGTCAGCGCCGTGACGTAGAGGCCGCGGCCGTCCGCGTCGCCCCACGCGATGTTGTGCGGGCTCTCGGGCAGGTGCAGCGTGCCCAGGTGCCGGCCGTCGGGGGCGAGGATCCAGATGCCGGACGGCCCGCAGACGTACAGGGTGCCGTTCCGGTCGACCTTGATCCCGTCGACCGCGTCCTCGCCCTCGGCGCCGGTCATGTCGAAGAAGACCCGCCCCCCGGACAGCGAGCCGTCCACCGCCACGTCGTACCGCATCACCACCTTGCGGGCGGGGTCCCAGTTGCCGACGTACAGGTGCCGCTCGTCGGGCGACAGGGCGATCCCGTTGGGCCCCGCCAGCTCCTCTGCGACCAGCTGGACCGCGCCGTCGCGGACCGCGAAGACGCCGCTGAACGGCAGTTCCCTCTTCGGGTCGTCGTGGCCGCCGGGCAGCCCGAACGGGGGATCGGTGAAGTACAGCGTGCCGTCCGAGCGGTACACGAGGTCGTTCGGGCTGTTCAGCTGCCTGCCCTGGTACCGGTCGGCCAGGACGGTGACGTCCCCGTGGGGTTCCACGCGGAGCACCCGCCGGTTGCCGTGCTGGCAGATCGTCAGGCGCCCCTGCGGGTCGAAGGTCAGACCGTTCGAGCCGGGCTGGGCGAAGCGGCCGATGTCGACGCCCGCGTAGCCGCTGTGCGAGCGGAACACCGTCACCCGGCCCCGGGGGCTCAACCGGTAGATGTGGTTGGTGTTGGGCGAGCTGAACAGCAGCGCCCCGTCCGCCGTCCACACGGGGCCCTCGGTGAACTCGAACCCGCCGGCCACGCGCTCGAGCTGCGCGCCGGGGTCCAGGATCGCGTCGAGGGCGGCGTCCGCGCGCGTGACCCGGTGGTCGACCGGCTCGGTCCGCCGCGCCTGCTCGGGGCGGTAGAAGTCCAGCGTCGCCCCGCGCAGCCAGATGTAGTTGCGGGGAGACGCCGAGATGGGGCCGTTGGCGCCGAAGACCGCGATCCGGAACGTCTGCCCAGGTCGGGCGTCGTCGGTGAGCAGCACCCGGTTGGGAGCGTTGAACCCGGCCACCACCTGACCTCCGGCGTCCCCGAGGGCGACGGGGAGCCGGCCGTCGACCCACACCTCGGCGTAGTCGTCCACGACCACCTCGAAGACGACGGTGCACCCGGTGGGGTCGAGGTCCCCGATCCGCTCGGGCACGGTCACGCTCAGCCGGTACCAGTTGAAGCAGACCCTCCCGCCGGCCAGGCGCAGCTGGGTGTCGGCGGGGGAGAGCACACGCCAGTCGGAGTCGTCGAAGTCGGCCGGTCCGGCGTGCGGCAGCACGTCGAAGGTGCGATTCGGGACGGTGCCCGGTCCGAGGGGGTCGGTCTCCGAGCCGACCTCGACGAAGTCGATCTCCGCGACCCGTGCGTCGCTGTACCGCCAGGTCGTACCGGTCGACGCGGCGCCCTCGTCGGTCTGCAGATCGATCACGGCGGCCGGGGCGCCGGGGAGGAGCTGCGTGGGCCGGGGGAGGTCGGCGGTCGCGCTGGGCCTGATCGGCGCGGGAGCCGCCATGGCTACGCCACCACCTTCGTCACGAAGTACAGGAACGGGTCCGAGACGTCGACGAACTGGTGCGGCACACCGTTCGGCACCACGAGGACGTCGCCCTCGCCGAGTTCGTGAGTGGTCCCACCGTCGATGGACTCGGCGCGCAGCTCGCCCGGCCCCACCTCTCGCGCGGAGCGCATCGTGCCGCCGGTGACCACCGTGGCCCTGCCCCGGACCACCCGCATGACGTCGACGACGGCGGCGTGGTACTCGACCGCTCCCGGTGCGGTGCGCCGCCCGGCGTCGACCTTGTAGCGGGCGGTGTCGAGGAGCAGGCCACCCTGCCGGAACTTCTCGTCGAGGTCGCCCGCGGGGATGTGGACGGCGTCCTGACCACCGGCACCGGAGGCGGCCCGCCGGCCGGCGTCCCGTCCGATCTCGGCCAGCTCCTGGTCCTCGTCGGCCGAGGAAGCACCGCTGACGCCGACCGCGCCGACGACGTGGCCGTCCACCTCGATGGGCATGCCGCCCTGCAGGGGCACCGCGCCGGCCAGGTGCAGGGCCGACGGCCGTCCACCGGCGGCCTGCCGCTCGAAGTCCCGGCTGGGCCGCCGGTAGATCGCCGCGGTGCGCGCCTTGTCGGTGGCCACGCCGACGCTGGCCACCTGCGCCGCGTCCGGGCGCCAGAGGTACACCAGGTCGCCGCCGGCGTCGACGGCCGCCGCGACCGGGGCCACGCCACGGGCCGTGGCCGCGTCGGCGACGGCCTGGACGGCCACCTGGGCGGCCGTGACGCTCAACGCCGGGACCTCGCGCGTGCTGATCTCCGCGGCCGCGCCGGCCGCGGAGACCGCCTCGTCCTCGTCGGGAGTCTCGCCGCTGGCCCCGATCGCGCCGACCACCTGGCCGTCGACGGTCAGCGGCACGCCGCCCGTGAGTGCCCGCGCACCGGAGAGGGCCAGGGCGCCCAACCGCCCGTCCGTCACCTGCTGCTCGATCTCCCGGCTGGGGCGGACGAAGATCGCGGCGGTCCGGGCCTTGTCGATGGCCACCTGGTCGCTGGCGACCTGGGTGCCCTCGGTACGCCGCAGGGCGAGCAACCGTCCCGATGCGTCGACGATCGCGATGACGACCCGGTAGCCGTGTTCGGTCGCGTGCTTCTCCGCGGCCGTGAGCACGGCGTCCACGCCGACCCCGTCCAGGACCTTGCGCGTGCGCACCACCGTCATGGCGGTCACGCTCCTCTCGTGTTCAGGACGGCCACCCACACGGCCGTGTCCGCAGTGATGAAGAGCCGGTCGCGAGCGCGACCGCCGAAGGTGAGGTTCACCGCGCCGCCGGGGACGGCGATGCGGCCGAGCAGCGTCCCGTCGGGAGAGAGGACGCGGACGCCGTCGGCACAGCAGACGTAGACCCGGCCGTCCTCGTCGACGGCGAGCCCGTCGGGGGCGCCCGCGGGCGCGACGTCGAGGACGCGACGGGATCCCAGGGCGTTCCCGCCGACGACGTCGTAGGCGTAGACGTGGTGCGGTCGGTCCGGGTGGTAGCTGCCCGGGCCCTGGACCGCGCCGCTGTCGGCGACGTAGAGCACCGTCTCGTCGGAGGAGAAGGCCAGCCCGTTCGGCTTGTCGAGGTCGTCGGCGACCATCTGGAGCCGACCGGTCATCGGATCGAACCGGTACAGCGCATCGGGCAGAACCGGGCTCGGCCGGAAGTGCTGCAGGTGGCCGTACGAGGGGTCGGTGAACCAGATCGTCCCGTCCCGGCGCACGACGACGTCGTTGGGGGAGTTCAACGGACACCCGTCGTGGTCCTCGACGAGGGCCGTGGTGGCCCCGGTGCGGGGGTCGAGGGCGGACAGCCGCGCCGGGGAGTCGAAGCCGCCCTGCTCGCAGACCAGCAGGCGGGACGCCCACGCGGTCATGCCGTTCGGCATGACGGTCCTCCCCGGCACCGCGGTTCCCCCGTCGGCTCCGCGATCCGCCTCGTCGCGGTCCGACGCGACCCGCTTGACCAGCGCCGCGGGCGGCCGGCCGCTCGGCACCGTCGTCACGTAGAGGGCGCCGTCCAGGTACGTCGGGCCTTCGTGCGCGTCGCACCGGGCCAGGACCGACAGCGACGGGCGGGAGCCCACGACGGCGGCGAGACCTGCGTCGGCGGGGAGGAAGGCGTCCGCCAAGAGGTGGGTCACCGCTCACCGGACCGGTCGTGCGCTCCATCCGCCGCTCGCGCGGCGCCGGTCCTGCTGCCGTGAGAACCCATGTCGGTCCCTCCAGTCGCCGCCCTCGCCACTCCGCGGGAGCTCGTGCAGTCGTTGTCCGGGATCGCCCTCGGGCGTTTCACCGGCGGTCGCCCGAGGGCGACCGTCACGAGCGGCGCCCGTGCCGGGAGGGTCCCGACGGCGTGGTCGGTGGCAGGAGCCGGGCGTTGCCGTGGGCCGGCACGAGCGGAGATCTCGGCGGTCCGGGCGTGTAACCACCGGGCTGCTGCTCCGACCAAGGGAGTGGAAAGGCACCCGCTCCGGCGGGCCGCCGACCCCCGAGGCTCCCTCGCCACGGGCGAACGTCGAGGACGGTCAGGAGTGGTGGGTCATGTCGAGCAGCACGAGGAACGGGGCGGCCGGGCTTCTCGAGCTGGCCCGCCGCGAGCAGGGCGCCGTCGAGGTGGCGCTGTTCTGGGACCAGCGCACCAGCAACGCGGTGGTCGTCGTCTGGAACTGGAGCTCCGGGGTGTGCCTCCAACTGCAGGCCGATCCCGATCAGGCCGGCTACGCCTTCGCCCACCCCTACGCCTTCGCCGCGGCCTCCGGCGTCCCGTCGGGCGACATCCTGCAGGCCGCCTGAGGACACCGGTCATGACCCGTGCCGATGGAGTTCCTGGTCGCATGGACCAGCAGCCCGCCCGCTCCGGCAGACCCCAGGGGCGCCTCCCGGGCAGGCGCAGGAGATGGGGGTGGCTGACGGCAGGCGCGCTCACCGTCCTCGCTGCCGCAACCCTCGTGTGGTTCCAGCCCCAGAAGCTGCTGTACGACCAGCGAGTCGACGAGGTGCTGCCCAGCGCGGCCGCCACGGGGTCGCCGGCTCCTGGATCGACCGACTCGACCGCCGCGGCGCGGCCCCTGGAACTGGCCTCGGGCCGCTTCACCTCTCGCGAGCACGAGACCGAGGGCACCGCTCGCCTCCTCCGCCTGCCCGACGGCCGGGTGATCGTCCGGTTCGAGGGGTTCGCCACCTCCAACGGCCCGCTGCTGGTCGTCTGGTTGACCAAGAACCCGGCCCTCGGCCCCGACGAGGCCTTCGACGACGACCACGTCAGCCTGGGCCCGCTGAGGGGGAACATCGGTGACCAGAACTACGCCGTCCCCGCCGACGTCGACAGCACCGCCTACCTGAGCGTCGTCGTCTGGTGCGACCGCTTCGACGTCCCCTTCGGTGCAGCCGACCTCGGCCCGTCGACGTGACCGCGGCCCGCCGGGCCGCGGGACGAGCAGACCTCCTGGAGAAGTCATGCCGCATCCGTCAGGAACACCAGCTCGCGACCACCCCGTCATGGCGGCCGAGGCCGGCCGCATCGAGCCGGCACCGCGCCGGG
The DNA here is from genome assembly GCF_054050215.1 of Geodermatophilus sp. SYSU D01186. Lineage (NCBI taxonomy): Bacteria > Bacillati > Actinomycetota > Actinomycetes > Geodermatophilales > Geodermatophilaceae > Geodermatophilus > Geodermatophilus sp. SYSU D01186. The sequence continues at coordinate 15,896 of NZ_JBJGYW010000033.1, forward strand.
TGAGGGCCACCCTGGGCGGCCGCACCGTCCTCGACTCGGTCCGTGCGCGCTACGTCTGGGAGTTCCCCTACTACCCCCAGTACTACATCCCGCTCGAGGACGTCGACGACGCCGTCCTGGTCGACGAGGGCCGCGAACTGCGCCTCCAGCGCGGAACCGCCCGCCGGTACGGTCTGCGGGCGGGGAGCGAGGAACGTCCCGCCAGCGTGCGTGTCTTCGGCGCCGACGCGGTCCACGGGATCGCCGGCACCGCCCGCTTCGACTGGAACGCCCTCGACGCCTGGTACGAGGAGGACGAGCAGATCTTCGTCCATCCTCGCAATCCGTACGTGCGGGTGGACGCGCTGCCGTCGCACCGCCACGTCCGTGTGCACCTGGACGGTCGCCTGCTCGCCGACACCAGGAGCCCCGTGCTGGTCTTCGAGACCGGGTTGCTCACCCGCTACTACATCCACCGCACCGATGTGGCCCTCGAGCACCTCGTCCGCACCGACACGCGGACGGCATGCCCGTACAAGGGAGTCACCTCCGACTACTGGTCGCTGCGGGTCGAGGGCGAGACGCCGAAGGCCCACCAGGACATCGCCTGGTCCTACTCCTTCCCCACCCGGCAGCTGCTGCCGATCGCCGGCCTCGTCGCCTTCTACGACGAGAAGGTCGACATCGAGGTCGACGGTGTGCCCCTGCCCCGAGCCCACACACGCTTCGTCTGACCGGGGCAGCTCCGCGCGCTGCACCGGCTGCGTGCGGCGCAGGAGATGCCGGCGGCGATGGCGTACGACGAGTGCCCGAGGCATCCCTGGCCCACCGTGGTGTGGGTCCCGGTCGCCGGCGGGGAGTTCGCCGCGGAGTGCAGAAGGGGTGTGCACCGGGCGCTGCGCGTCCGGCGCCCTCCGCGAGCAGCCGGAACCACCGCAGCAGGTTGCAGGCCCACCCGCACGGCCGCGATGGCATCCCCCCCTCGGCCCGGGTGTTCCTAGGCTCGGACCATGGGTGGCCCCGAGCGCTCTCCGTTCTCGACGTCCGAGCTGGGCCCGGCCTACGACCCGGCGTCGGTGGAGGGACCGACCTATCAGCGGTGGATGGATCTCGGGGTCTTCGAGGCCGACCCGACCTCCGGCAGGCCTCCCTTCGCGATCGTCATCCCGCCGCCGAACGTGACCGGCTCGCTGCACCTGGGTCATGCCTTCCAGCACACGCTCATGGACGCCCTCACCCGGCGCAGGCGCATGCAGGGCTTCGACGTGCTGTGGCTGCCGGGGATGGACCACGCCGGGATCGCCACGCAGAACGTCGTGGAGCGGGAGCTGGCGAAGGAGGGCAAGAGCCGTCGAGACCTGGGCCGCGAGGCGTTCGTCGCGCGGGTCTGGCAGTGGAAGGAGGAGTACGGCGGCAGGATCCTCGGCCAGATGCGGCGCCTGGGGGAGGGACTGGCCTGGAGCCGGGAGCGCTTCACCATGGACGAGGGGCTCTCCCGTGCCGTCCGCACCGTCTTCAAGCGCCTGCACGACGACGGACTGGTCTACCGCGCCGAGAGGATCACGAACTGGTGCCCACGGTGCCTGACCGCGCTGTCGGACATCGAGGTCGAGCACCGCGACACCGCCGGTGAACTCGTCTCGATCTCCTATGGGCCGCTGACCGTGGCCACCACCCGGCCCGAGACGATGCTGGGGGACACCGCCGTCGCCGTGCACCCCGACGACGACCGCTACACGCATCTGGTCGGCACCCTGCTGACCGTGCCGCTGACCGGTCGCCAGATCCCTGTCGTCGCCGATGAACACGTCGACCCGACCTTCGGCAGCGGCGCGGTGAAGGTCACCCCGGCCCATGACCCCAACGACTTCGAGATCGGACTGCGGCACGGGCTGCCGTCGATCACCGTGCTCGACGAGCGCGGGGTGGTGACCGTGCCCGGCCCGTTCCAGGACCTCGACCGCCTCGAGGCTCGCCCGGCGATCGTCGCGGCGCTCAGACAGCAGCAGCTGATCGTGGAGGAACAGCGCCCGTACGTGCACGCGGTCGGGCACTGCTCCCGCTGCGGCACGGTGGTCGAGCCCCGGCTGTCGCTGCAGTGGTTCGTCCGCGTCGCCCCGCTGGCCCGGCGGGCCGCCGACGCGGTCCGGGCCGGAGACACGGTGTTCGTGCCCGCGGCGATGGCCGACCGCTACCTCGGGTGGGTCGAGGGCATGCACGACTGGTGCATCAGCCGCCAGTTGTGGTGGGGGCACCGGATCCCGGTCTGGTACGGCCCCGCCGGAGAGGTCGTGGTGCCCGATGCGGACGAGGAGCCACCGTCGGGGGAGGGGTGGGTGCAGGACGAGGACGTCCTCGACACGTGGTTCTCCTCGGCGTTGTGGCCGGCGTCCACGCTCGGCTGGCCGGAGCAGACCCCTGACCTCGAGCGCTACTACCCGACCGACGTCCTGGTCACCGGCTACGACATCATCTTCTTCTGGGTGGCCCGGATGATGATGCTCTGCACCTACGTCCAGCCGCAGGTGCCGTTCCGGCAGGTGGCGATCACCGGGCTGGTACGGGACGGCCGCGGCCGCAAGATGTCCAAGTCGGCCGGCAACGTCGTCGACCCGCTCGACTGGATGGACGCCTACGGCGCCGACGCGCTGCGGTGGACCCTCGCCCGGGGCGCGAACCCCGGCGTCGACCTGCCGGTGAGCGAGGAGTGGGTGCAGGGCAGCCGCAACTTCGTGAACAAGCTCTGGAACGCCACGCGCTTCGCCTCGCTCAACGGCGCACGGGTACCCGAGGGCGAACTGCCCGGCGACCTGTCGGTGCCCGACCGGTGGATCCTGTCCCGTCTGAGCCGGCTGCGGGACGAGGTCGACGTCCTCTACGAGGGCTTCGAGTTCGCCAAGGCCTGCGACGCTCTCTTCCACTTCGCCTGGGACGAGCTGTTCGACTGGTACATCGAGTTGGCGAAGGTCCCGCTCCGGGAGGGCGGTGCGGCCGCGGAGCGGACCCGCCTGGTGCTCGGGCGCTGTCTCGACACGCTGCTGCGCCTGCTGCACCCCGTGGTCCCCTTCGTCACCGACGTCCTGTGGCGGGCGCTGACCGGGGGGACGACGGTGGTGACCGCGAGCTGGCCGACCGGCGCAGGCGCGCACGACGCCGCCGCCGAGGCGGAGCTGCGCCGGCTCCAGGAGCTGGTGGTCGAGGTGCGCCGATTCCGCGCCCAGCAAGGTCTCCGGCCCGGCAGGAGGGTCCCGGCGACGATGGTCGGCGAGCTGGCGCTCTGGGCGCCGCAGCTGGGAGCGCTCGCAGACCTCTCGGTCACGGCCGCCGACCAGCTGCCCGCCGGGCTGGCGGTCGTGACGACCGCTGCGACACGGGTGGGCCTCGACCTGTCCGGCGCCGTCGACGTCGACGTCGAGATCCTCAGACTCCGCAAGCAGCTGGCCGCCGCCGAGCGGGAACGTGATCAGACCGCCCACCGGCTGGCCGACGGAGGCTTTCTCACCAAGGCGCCACAGCACGTCGTCGCCGCCACGCGCGACCGCGCTGCCGCCGCCGGGGCCGCCGTCGCCCGGTTGCGCCAGCAGCTCCAGGACCTGGAGGCGTCCTGACCGGGGTCGCAGGGCCACGTCCCGTCAGCCCGACCGAGCACAGCGGGGGCCGTTCCGGCGGGGAGACCTCCTACCGCCGATGCCGGCGAGCCGCCTCCGCCTCGTCCTCGGCGACATCGGCCCGCTCCGCGTCCGCGTAGACCCCGGCGGGGCGGTCGGCGTCTCGGGGGTCGGGACCCTGAGCGGCCGCGGGATCCGGTTCGGTGGTGAGGGGGACGGCGTCTCCGGTCGGCGGGGGGACCTCGGGGTGCTCTGCCGATGCTGGTCCTGGCGTGGTCATCCCTCCACCCCCTGGTGCGTTCGGTCGTCATGTCCACGATCGGGCAACCGCCGTCGTGGGACAACCGGGGAACGACAGGTGCAGACCCGGGCCTGAGACCTGCCGCTCATCCCGTCCATCGCATGCCGAGCAGCACGGTGTCGTCCCGTCCGTCGTCGGCGGTGAGCGCTCGCATGAGTCCGTCGAGTGTCTGCCCCAGTGGCTGCCCGTCGAGGGCCGCGGCGCCGGCGGCGCGCAGCCGGTCCAGCCCTGTGTCGATGACCTCGCCGCGGCGCTCGACCAGACCGTCGGTGAACGCCAGCAGCGTGCCGGTGGCCGGGACCGTGAACTCGGCCGCCGGCGGCGGGTCCGGGTCCACCACGCCGATCGGTGGGGCCACGGGCATCGTGAGGGACCGGGCGTTGCTCCCGGTGAGCAGCACGGGCGGGAAGTGGCCGGCGGAGACCGCGCGCAGCCGGGCGGCGGTCACGTCCAGCTCGCCGATCAGCACGGTCGCGAACTGGTGGCTGGTCCCCACGTCGAGCAGCCGGCGCAGCTTGGCGAGGACGACGTGGATGTCGTCGCCCTGGGTGAGGTAGGCGCGCACCGCGAAGCGCAGCTCCGCCATCGTGGTGGCCGCCGGCAGCCCGCGACCGGAGATGTCCCCGACGACGAACACGCAGCGACCGGGTCCGCAGGGCAGGACGTCGAACCAGTCGCCGCCGACCTCCAGCTCGTCGACGCCGGCGACGTACCGGGCGGCCACCTCGATGCCGTCGACCGTGGGCACCTCGGGCAGCAGGGCCTGCTGCAGCGTGCCGGCGATGCTCCGCTGCTGCCGGTAGAGCCGCTCGTTGTCCGCGGCCAGCCGCTCGGCCTCGGCCCGCCGTCGCAACAGCGTGGCCGCGACCACGGCCGCGCCCCCGGCCAGCAGGAGCCCCACTCCCAGCACGATCCAGGGCAGCGCGGAGGACAGGTCACCGGTCAGGCTCGTCCGGGACGCGCCGACGATGGTGATCGCCGTGTCCCCGAACGGCACCGTGGTGCGTTCGGTGTGGCCGCCGATCGGTACGGGGCCGGTGGAGTACAGCAGCTGGTCGGTGGCCTCGTCGCGGCCCAGGTAGACGGCGAAGTCCAGGCCGCCGAACGCCTCGTCGGGCGGCACCTGGACGCGCCGGTCGGGCGGGAGCGGCGCCTCGGCGTAGACCACCAGCCCGGCGTCGCCGCCCGGCCGCAGCGCGTAGCCCAGCCGGGCCGGCTCGCCGGGCAGGATGCCGGTGACCGCGAGCGTGCCGTCGGTCGGCACGGCGGTGAGGAACGCGGGGAACCCCTCGCGGTCGGGACCGGCCGGGTCCGGGCCCTGCACGCTCAGCTGCTCGACCTGTCCGCCGTCGCCGACTCGCCACAGGGACAGCGTCATGCCGGTGGAGTCGGAGATCCGAGCGGCGAACCGCTGGAAGGCGCCGGGGTCGGCGTCCGTCGCGGTGGCGACCTCACCGGCGTCGGCCAGCTGGGTGGTCAGCACCGTCACCTGGGTGGTCAGGACGGTGCCGGCCTGGTCGACCTGCCGTTGCAGGGAGTCGGCCTCGGCGGCGGCGTTGACCTGTCCGGCCAGGACGGCCAGCAGCGCCGCGACCGCGAGGACGACGACGGCGACGACGGCGGCGACCCGGCGGGGCGTGCTGCGGATCATGGTGGGCGAACCGTACCGCTCGGGGGTCTCGCAGCCGTGGTCCAGCACGCGGGACACCGGGCTCGGTGACGCGGCGCCATCCCGGCTCCGCACCCGGGCCGAGCCGGCCCGCGGGCAGGCACCCTCGAGCGTCGCAGCGTCCGCGGTCGCGCAGCGACCGGTCGCCGTCGATCGCTCGCACGGACCCGTCGAAGAACGCACTGCCGTGGACCGGCGCTACCCGCCGGGGTCGGTCGGCTCCGGCGGCCGGACGTCCGAGCGGGTGCCGCGGCGGTGGGACGCGGTCGCGGTACCGGGCGGCCACGCGGAGCGGCGGGCCTTCGGGCTCCCGCCCGGTCCCTGGACGTGGCGGCGGATCTGCTGGGAGATGAGCCGGGCGACGCTCGAGGGGCGCCAACGTCGATCTGCCGGGGTGCGGAAGCCCTCGGCGTCCAGCGCCGCGGCGATCGCGTCGATGGACGCCCCGTCCCGGTGCAGCTCGAGCAGTCTCGCGACGCCGTGCGCGTCGGCGGTGTCGCACCTCCCGCGCCTGGTGGCCCTGGCTCGGTCGACGGCCCCGCGCGCCGCGGGGAGCGGCCACTCGCGCAAGCTCGACAGGTCGGTCAGGGGGACGGCCGGACCCCACAGCCAGCCTTGGCCGGTGCCACAGCCGAGTCCCTGGAGGAGGGCAGCCTGTTCCGCGGTCTCCACGCCCTCGGCGACGACATCGACCCCCAGGGCCCGGGCGAGGTCGATGATCCACGCGACGATGGCCAGCGCGTCCCGCTGGTCGGTGATGTCGGCGACGAAGCTCCGATCGATCTTCAGCGCCGAGACGGGGAGGTCGCGCAGGCTCGCCAGGGAGCTGTAGCCCATGCCGAAGTCGTCCATCGCCACCCGGATGCCCGCCTCGCGGAGGCGGCGGAGCAGCCGCGCGGCGAGGCGGGGGTCGTGCATGATCGCCGTCTCGGTGATCTCGAGGACCAGCTGCTCCGCGGGCACCCCGGCGTCGGAGGTCCAGTCCAGCAGGCGGTCGAAGAGGTGACTGTCGGTCAGGTTGGCCGCCGACAGGTTGACGGCGAGGTACGCGTCGGCCGGCACGGCGCCTGCCGCGCGCAGACGCGCCATGTCCCGCAGCGCCTGCCGGATGACCCAGCGGTCCAGGTCCGGGGCCACCCCGGTCAGCTCGGCCACGCGGACGAAGGCGCTGGGCGGCACCGGCCCTCGCTCCGGGTGCGTCCAGCGGGCCAGTGCCTCCAGGCCGACGACGGCTCCCGTCCGGAGGTCCACGACGGGCTGGTACTCGACGTCCAGTGCACCGCGCGCCAGCGCGGCCGGCAGGTCCGCCCCCAGCGCGTACCGGTCGGCCTCGCCCTCGTGGAGCGCCCGGTCGTGGACGTGCACCCGCCCGCGGCCGGCGCGCTTCCCCGCGTGTACGGCCGAGTCGGCCTGGCGCAGCAGGTCCATGGCCGTGACCGCCGCCCCCGCGGGTGCGGCGGCGACACCGACCGACGCCGTGACGCTCACCGCGGCACCGTCGATGCAGAAGGGGTCGGACAGGGTGTTCCGCAGGAAGCAGGCCAGCGCGTGTGCCGAGTGCTCGCCGGTGTCCTGGCAGACGACCACGAACTCGTCGTCACCGATGCGGCCGACGGTCTCCTGGCCGGACACGCTGGCCCGCAGCCGCGCGCCGACCGCGTCGAGCAGCCGATCGCCGACGCCGTGCCCGCGCGAGGCGTTGACCATCCTGAAGTCGTCCAGGTCGACCAGCAGGACGGCGGTCGAGTGGCCGGCCCTCGTCAGGGCCTCGGTCAGCCGGTCGACGACGACAGCCCGGTCGGGCAGCCGGCCGGAGCCGTCCGTGGCGGTGTCGCCCGGCCCCCCGGCTCCGCCGTCCTGTGACCTGGCCACCTGTCCCACTCCCGTGCTGCCGGCGTTCCAGGGCACGGCTCCGCGCCCCCGGCCTCAAGGCTCGCCAGGACCGGCAGGCGCGGCCAGATGCGCGGGTGCCAACCTCCTGGTGCGCATGCACTACGAGCCCCCCGCGGCCGGTCACCCCTCAGCCGCTGCTGACCAGGCCCTCCCGGACGGCGATGGCCAGCACCTCGAGCTTGGAGTGCGCCCCGAGCTTGGCCGAGAGGTTGGCCACGTGGTTCCGGACGGTGTGCACGCTGATCGTCAGCTGCTGGGCGATGTCGGCGTTGGACAACCCCAGGGCCAGCAGGTCGAGGATCTCCTGCTCGCGCTCGGTGAGCTCGGCGCGGCCCCCGCCGCTGCGTCGCTGCAGACGCGGCAGGAGCCGGGTGAGCAGCTTCGCGCTGACCACGGACTCGCCCTGGGCCGCCGCCCGCACGCCGGCGATGACGTCGTCGAGCCGTTGCGTCTTGGCGATGAAACCGGCGGCGCCGGCCTCCATCGCGGCGACGAGCACGCGGTCGGACGTCGAGGCGGTCAGCACCACGACCCTCGCCGAGGGGCGGATGCGGTGCAGGTCCGCGATCGCACCGACCCCGTCGCCGTCGGGCAGCCGGTGGTCCAGGAGGACGACGTCCGGGACGACCGAACCCACCAGCGCGCGCGCCTCGGCGATGGACGTCGCCTGACCGACGACGAGGAGGTCCGGCTCGGCCTGCAGGACCTGCGCCAGGCTGGCCGCGAACACCGGGTGGTCGTCCACGACCAGGATCCGGACCGGGGTGGACGTGGGCCCGTCGGGTGCCTCGGGCGAGCTCACGATCCGAGTCTTGCACGCACCGGACGACCCGGGTCCCGGGCGTGTAGTGCAGGGGTGCCAGCGCAGGCGGTGCGCCTGCATCAGGACAACCGGGCGCCGGGTGCGCGACCGTGTCCCGGTGACCGGAGCCCGCGGCGAGATCACCGTCGTGGTCGCGGATGACGACTCCCGCGTCTCACACGCCCTGGCCGAACTCCTGGACGACGAGCCCGACTTCCGCGTCGTCGGACGGGCGGCCAACGGCGACGACGCCGTGACGGCCGCGCGCGACCACCGGGCGGCACTCGTGGTGACCGACGTGCGGATGCCGGGCGGGGGCCCGGACGTGGTCAGGCGACTGGTGGCGCTCCCGCACCGGCCGGTCGTCGCCGGGCTCTCAGCGCAGGCCGATCCCTCGACCTGGACGCGCATGCTGGCTGCCGGCGCGTCGACCTACCTGGTCAAGGGCTCCGTGTCCGGCGACCTGCCCACGCTGCTGCGCCGGTGCGTGCAGGGCCACCTCGTCGTGGGAGTGCCCGGCGCGGCCGACGTCGTCCGCCGCCTGCTGTCCGGCTGACCGGCTCCGGGCCGGCCGGGGGGTGCCGTTCCCGCCGCCCGTCACCGGTAGGAAGAACGACACGGCCGTGCCGGCACCGCCCGGACCCGGCCCCGACCGCCACCAGCCGCCCGACGCCGCCGCGCGGTCGCGCATCGCCACCACGCCGGAGTGCCGGCGTCCCGAGCGGGTCGTCGCCGTGCCGGCCACTCCGGTCCCGTCGTCGACGACGTGCACCTGGACGCCGCGGTCGGTGGCGTCCACGGTGACGGTCACGCGATGCGCCTGCGCGTGCTTGCGGGCGTTGACCATCGCCTCGCGGGCGATCCGGTACGCCGACACCCGCACCTGCTGGGGGAGCGGAGCCTGCCCGCGTTCCTCGACCGACCAGGTGACGTCGGAGTCCTCGAACACGTGCGCCGCCGCATCGGTCAGGCCCTCGGCCAGCGTCGCGTCGAGGACCGGCGTCTCCAGGTCGAAGAGCAGGTGGCGGAGCCGGGTGCTCGCGCCGTGGACGGCGTCCAGCACGGCCTCGACCCCGGTGGCCTCCTCGGGCGCCCGGTCGCGCAGCCGGTTCCGGAGGGCCCCGAGGCGCAGGTCCACGGCCGCCAGGGCCTGGACCGAGTCGTCGTGGACGTCGGCGGCGATGCGGGCCCGCTCGTCGTCCTGGACCTCGACCAGTCGCTCGCTGAGCGCACGCTGGCGGGCCTCGGTGAGCGCGCGCAGTTCCCGGAAGGTGAGCGCCGTGCGCCCCACCATGAGCACCCCTGCGGTGAGGGCCACGACCGCGGCGAAGGCGCTGATCCCGGCCCGGGTCCCGTCGAAGAGCAGGACCAGGACGGCGAGACCGCAGACCCCGGGCAGGGCCAGGACGCTGACTCCTTCCAGGTCGACGTCGCGCGACTCCGATCGGCGCAGGGAGGCCAGCGCGGCACCGGCCAGCAGCAGGCGGGCCACCAGCCACCCCAGGTCGACCGGTTCCCCGCCGACGTAGGCGTCCCGCGCCACGAGGTCCGCGTAGACGGCGTCGGTCGTGAAGAAGGTGACGAACGAGGCGCAGAGCAGCCACCAGGAGCGGCCGGCACTCCGCCCGAGCACGGCGAGGGCGGCCACCGCCGGCGCGAGGAGCAGGAGGTCGGCGATCGGGTAGGCGGCGGTGAAGGGCGCACCGCTGTCGTCGCCCAACGGCACGGACGCTCCGTCGAGGTAGTTCTCGGCCAGCGCGACGGCGGTCAGCCCGGCGATGAGGCCGTCGAGGGAGAGGCTCGCCGGCATGCTGCGGGCCCGGGCGCGCAGCCGCAGGACGAGTCCGATGGCGAGCAGGCCGTAGAAGAGCAACCACCCCGCGTCCGCCCACGACGGGCTCGGGATGGGGTCGAGGTGCCGGTAGTACGCGAAGTAGGAGGCGCTCGCGGCGAAGGCTGCGACGAGTCCCGCGGTCATGAACAGCCAGGCCGCCCGGTCCCGGCGGTCGACGACGCAGCGGAGGGCGAGCACGACGATGACGAGGCCGTCGACGGTCATGTTCAGCCATCCGTCGACGGCGGCGTCGTAGCCCGGTGCCTGACGGATGCCGGGGACGAGCGTGGCTCCGTAGACCGCGCCCGAGACCAGCATCGCCCACGTCGTCACCCGCAACAACGAGGTGGTCGAGAACCGCACGTCGCCTCCGCTCGTCGCCGCCGGTGGAGTTCCTGCTGGACGACGAGGGCGGACACCTGGCCCCTCACGGAGGCGTCGCGCACGCCCAGCCGTGACGATTGTCCCCGCGCGAGGCAGGGGAGTCGACCGAGCGGTCAGCTGGACCGGCTCAGCGGAACCCGCGCACCTGACCGCGTGCCGGTCCAGCCGTCGAACGCTGCCGGAGCGGCGGGCATGCCCCCGGGGCCGCACTGCCGGCCGCCGCGGGATGCCCCCGCCGCTCCCGTCGGGACCTGACCGGCCGAGCCGCGGCGACGACGGTCCGCTCCGCGCCCGCGGACGTGGGTCGACCGGGTCCTCGGTGCGCGGTCTCCTCGGCCGCGCCGTGGATTCCGCAGTCGTCGACCACCTCGTCCGGCCCGCGGTGAGGCGGTCATCCGCGAGCGGCCGCCGCTCTTGCCAGGATCTCCTGGACCACGGAGGTCTTGGCGTCGGCGTAGTGCTGGACGTGGCGCCACACCCTGCGGGCCAGAGCGCGCTTGGCCTCGGCGTATCTCTCCCGGTCCTCGTCGTGCGTGCGCAACCGGTCGCGGAAGGCGAGCATCCGGTCGATCTCCGGCTCACCAGCACTGAACACGTGCAGGTTGACGTCGGTGTCCGGGCCCCGGAGCAGGCGGTGTTCCAGCCATTCCGGTTCACGGATCGTCAAGACGTAGCCGGCGGACTCGAGGGCCGGTACGTAGGACGGTTCGTCGGCCGAGTCGGGGACCACCAGGACCATGTCGATGATCGGCTTGGCGCACAGGCCGGGAACCGACGTCGAGCCCACGTGCTCCACACGGACGGCGACCTGACCGAGGGCGGTGCGGACGCGGTCAGCCTCGCGAGCGAACAGGCCGGGCCACCGCGGGTCGTACTCGACCAGGGTGATCGGCGCGTCGTGCGGGATCCGCTCGCCGACGGTGACCTTTTGGAGGTCCTCATCGCTGATGTGCGGCCCGGAGGGAACGTCGTCCATGGACGTCATGGGAGGCGACGCTCCCTCCCCTTGTCGAGCGGTCCCTGTGCCGCGCCGTGGCGGACGCGGAGCCTCCGCGACCGCCGTGCGTGGCCTCGCTGGAGGAGCTGCTCCGCACTCTGGACCGGCCGCCGATGGTCATGGGCCACTCCGCCGGCGGCACCCTCGTGCAACTGCTGCTCGACCGCGGCCACGGGGCGGTCGGCGTCGTCCTCGACTCCGCTCCCACCGAGGGCGTGCGGGTGCTGCCGCTGTCCCAGCTGCGCTCGACCCTCGTCGCGTTCGGGAACCCGGCGAACCGGCACCGCGCGGTGGCTCTGGACGAGGAGCAGTGGCGCTACGCCTTCACCGACACGTTCCCCGAGGAGGAGTCGCGGCGGCTGTACCAGCGGTACGCGATCCCGGCGTCCGGCCGGATCCTGTGGAGCTCGGTGCTGGCCGACGTCATGCCGGGCCCGCAGGACGCCGCGGTCGACCACGCCGACGACGACCGCCCGCCGCTGCTGTTCGTCTCGGGCGGCGAGGACCACCTGATGCCGCCGAGCGTGCAGCGGTCGAACGTCCGGCACTGCCGGGCGCCGCACACGGTCACCGAGCACCGGGAGTACCTCGGCTACGCCCACCTGCTGCCCGCCCAGGAGGGCTGGGAGGCGATCGCCGACCACGTGCTCGACTGGGCGGTCGCCCACGCGCGGCCCACCAGCCCGGAGGTCGCCGGCGCGCGGTGACCGGCCGGCGGGCCTGCCCGGGGCGATCGCCCTCGGGGTCTCGCCGACGGCGGGCACCGCCCGCCGAGCCGGACGCGGAACGTCACGCGTCCCCGCGATCACCGCACCGTGGTCGCCCCGCCGAGATACGCCGTGATCGCCGTGTGTGCGGCCGTGACACCCGTGGTGAGCGTCGGCTCGATCACGGGCGCGAAGAAGGGGGAGTGGTTGGTCGGCACGGGATCGTCACCGTCGACGACCTCGTCGGGCATGCCGCCGATGAACCAGTAGACGCCCGGCACACCGATCGCCTCCGGCAGGTGGCCGAAGTCCTCGCTACCGAGCAGCGGCGGCGTGTCGCTGACCCTGCCGGCGCCGAACACCTGCGTCAGCGCGTCGGTGACGCGTCCGGTCGCCTCCGGGTCGTTGCGCAGCAGCGGGAACGTGTAGAGCTCCTCGACCTCCGGTTCGGGCGCGCCCGAGGCCTGCGCCTCGGCCGCGATCACCCGGCGGAGGGCGGCGAGCACGCGCTCCCGGATGTCGGTGTCCAGGGTGCGCACGTTGACCGTGAAGACCGCGGTGGCCGGGATGATGTTCTCCTTGAGCCCGGCGTGGAAGCTGCCGATGGTCACCACGACGGGCGTCAGCGGGGGCACCTCGCGGGACACGATGCTCTGGATGCGCACCACCATGTGGGCGGCGAGCACGACGGGGTCGATGGTGTCCTCCGGGCGGGATCCGTGCCCGCCGCGTCCGTGCACGGTCACCTGCCAGCTGTCGGCCATCGCCATCGCCGGCCCGCCGGCCACCCGGATCTCACCGGCCCGGAACGGGTACACGTGCTGGGCGAGGACCACCTCGGGTCGGGGGGCGCGGGCCCACAACCCGTCGGCGACCATCGCCGCGGCACCCTCACTGGTCTCCTCCCCGGGCTGGAAGAGGAACACCACGGTCCCCGACCACGTGTCCCGGGCGGCGGCCAGCACCGAGGCGGCACCGATGGCGCTCGTGACGTGCACGTCGTGGCCGCAGGCGTGCATCACCGGCACCTCGGTGCCGTCGCCGAGCCGGCCGCGGGCGGTGCTGGCGTAGTCCAGCCCGGTGTCCTCCGCGACGGGCAGGCCGTCGGTGTCGGCGCGGAAGGCGACGACCGGTCCGTCCCCGTTGCGCAGGACCGCGACCACCCCGGTACCGCCGCAGGTGGACGTCTCGCAGCCCAGCCGCCCCATGCGCTCGGAGACCAGTGCGGCGGTCCGGTGCTCCTGCATCGACAGCTCGGGGTCGGCGTGCAGGTGGCGGTACAGAGCGTGCAGTTCCTCGCGCAGCTCGGGGGTGATCAGTGGCTGGCCTGCCGACGACGTCATCGTTCTCGATCCCTTCGTCCACCTCGTCGCGAGTACCGCTCCCTGTACACCCACCGGTCACGTCGTGGCCGCCCGGCACGACCACGGCCGGGCGGGGTCGGCGTCACCGGGCGTCCTCTCCGTCGTCCCTACCCCGGAGGCGGGGGACGAGCACCGCGCGGCGCTCGGACGACCCGCGGCGCGCGTGCCCCCCGCGAGGTCGCACGACTAGCGCCGGGCCAGCGCCGCGAGCGCGGCCTCGATCCGACGTCGGGTGTCATCGGAGGTCCACCCGGCGAGGACGGCCGCGTCGTCGCCGGCGGTCGCCTCGATCGCCGCGTTCGCGGCACGGTGGAGCTGGACCTTGGCCAGCCGGTAGGACTCCGGCGACCGGGCGGCCAGCTCGGCGGCCAGCGCGACCGCCCGGTCGAGCAGCTCGCCGGGCGCGGCGAGTTCGTCGACCATCCCGAGGGTCAGCGCCCGTTCGCGGTCGGCGGTCTGCGCGCCGAGCAGCACCTGGCCGGCACGGGAGCCGAGCGCGTGCCGGACGATCTCCAGGGCGGACGTCGGGAAGGGGACGCCGACCGCCAGTTCCGCCAACCCGATCCGTCCGCCGGACATCAGCCGCAGGTCGCAGGCCAGCGCCAGCACACAGCCACCGGCGATCGCGTGCCCGTTGACCGCCGCGACCGTCGGCCGCGGATGATCGAACACGGCGCGGAACGTGCGGGACAGCGCGGCCAGCAGCTCCTCGGTGTACGGCCGGCCCCCGTCCAGGATCCGGCGCAGGTCCACCCCGGCGGAGAAGGAGGAGCCGCTGCCGGTGATCACCAGCGCCCGGTCGGACGCGGTGACGGCGTCGGTCAGGGCGTTCAGCAGCTCGACGTCCAGGGCGCCGACCCGGCCGTGGTCGATGCGCAGGACGGCGACGTCGTCCCGATCCTCGGTGATCAGCATCGGGTCATCCTCCACGCCCCCGCGTGTCCGGTGACCGCGGAGAGTCCCCCTCGGTCACAGGACGGTGGGGGAGGGGCTGATCATCGGTCGGTGGGTCGGGGGAGCTCGGCGGGGATCGGCCCGGTGTCTCGGCTCTCGGCCCGCCTGCCGGGGTCGGCCCCGTCGGCCTCCTGCAGGAGCCGGGAGATGCGCTGGCGGGTCAGCCCGAACAGGGCGCCGATCTCCTCGAGCGTCAACCCCTCCTGACGCAACGCGGCGGCCTTCGCCTGTCGGAACCGGGTGCCGGCGGCCTCGAAGCGGGCGGTCGCGTCGGTGAGGACCTCCACGATGAGGGGGCGGCGCTCACGGGCGACGATCTCCCGGTACGGCAGGCCCTGGGCCCGGCAGGCCCGGATCTCCGCGGCGTGCTCGCGGATGAGCGCGGTGACCTCGGCCATCTGCTCGGCGACGGCGACCAGGTCGGCGAGCGCGCGCAGCGCAGGCTCCTCCGCGAGCCCGCCCGGCCCCTCCCGCCGATCAGGTGGCTCATGGGGTTCCATGCCTGACGCCTCCCCGCGGACGCTCGGTCGCCTCTCCCGGTTCGGTCGACACGGGCCGCAACGATCGTTGACAGCGGCTCGTGTCCGAGCAACGATCCACGTCCCCGCCCGTGGCGAAACAGTTCGCTCCGGCGCCGACCCACCCGCAGTGTGCCGCGTGTCCGTCCCGCGTGCGGCCCTGGGGTGCCCACGGTGAGGAGCGCGGACGTGCCGATCCCGGACCCGACGCCTCCCCGGGATCCATCCGTCCCGCCGAGGGGTGGGTCCCCCAGTGGCGCCGGCCTCGGTCGGTCCGCCACCGCCGCCGCCGACCCGGCCGATCGGGAGCCGTTGCTCCGCGTGGTGACCGAGGCGCTGGTCACCACGCTGGAGCCCGAGGAGGCCGCCGCCCGGTTGTGCGACCTGCTGGTGCCGGCCCTGGCCGACTGGGCCGTGCTCACCCTCATCGACGAGGTGCCGAGGCCCGGGCACCGGCGAGGGCTGGGGCATGCCGTCACCCGACATCGCGATCCGGCGCGACAGGCGCTGGCTGCGGAGTACGTCCGCACCCGGGTCGAGGCGCTCACCGACGACTCGCTGCTGTTCCGCGCCCTGCGCACCGGCCGTCCGGAGCTGCTGCGGGGAGACGCGACCCGGACCCTGCAGGGGATGCTGCGGCCGGGACCCGCGCACGACCTGCTGGCGACTCTCGCCCCCGAGCACGTCATGCTGCTCCCGTTGCTCGGTCGGCACGGCGCCGTCGGCCTGCTGAGCCTGTGCAACGGTGCGGCTCGGGGCCGGTTCTCCGCCGGGGATCTCGCTGCCGCCGCCGATGTCGCAGGCCGCGCCGGGCTGGTGCTCGACGACGCGCGCCTCCACGACGCGCAGCGGTCGTTGGCCGAGGCTCTGCAGCGTTCCATGCTCACCGAGCCGCCGACCATCGAGGGGCTGCAGATCGCGGTCCGCTACGCCCCGGCGGCGCGGGCGGCCGAGATCGGCGGCGACTGGTACGACTGCTTCGTCCAGCGCGGCGGCGCGACCTTCGTCATCGGTGACGTCGCCGGTCACGACGTGGACGCCGCCGCCGCCATGGGCCAGGTGCGCACCCTGCTCCGTGGCATCGCCGTGGCGACCCACGCCGGGCCGGGACCGCTGCTCGACGCCGTCGACGCGGCGATGGCCGAGCTGCGGCTGGGCGCCCTGGCCACCGCCATCGTGGCCCACGTCCGCCCGCTCGAGCACGGCGCGGCCGGCGCGTGGCGCCTGCGCTGGGCCAACGCCGGCCATCCGCCGCCGCTGCTGGTGCATCCCGACGGCCGGGTCACGGTGCTGGCCTCCGGGCCGGAGATGCTCCTGGGCGTGGCCCTCGGGGTGCTCCACAGCGAGGCGGAGGCGGTGCTCGAGCCGGGCGCGTTGCTGCTGCTCTACACCGACGGACTCGTCGAGGCTCCGGACCGCCCGATCGACGACGGCATCGACCTGCTGTGCAGCACGCTCGCCGACCTCGTCGCCGTCGGTGACGCGCGCCCGGAACCCCTCGGGGTCGAGGAGCTGTGCGACGCGCTGCTCGACCGCGTGCTGTCCGGTCAGCCGGAGGACGACGTCGCACTGCTCGCCGTCCGCCTCGTCGGCTGACCCGGCTGCCGGTCCCTCGCCACCACCCCGGACCCCGCCAGGCCGGCGGTGATCTCGGATCCAGGTCAGGGTCGAGGGGTGCGCTCGTCGTCCCGCCCGGAGGGTGGCCGCCGCGGGTGCGGCTGGCGTAGGCGCAGGGCGGTGCCGCGACCAGGGGCCGTGGCGAGGTCGAGCGTGGCTCCGGACGCCTGGGCGAGGTCATGCATCAGGCGGAGGCCGAAGTGGCCGGGCGGGGATTCCGAGGACTCGGTCAGGTCGAAGCCGATCCCGTCGTCCCGGATCACCAGCGTGACCGACGACTCGTCCTCCGTGACGGTGAGGACGGCCCTCCGGGCGCGGGCGTGCTTGACGACGTTGGTGAGCGCCTCCTGGGCGGTGCGGAACAGCAGGGCCGCGCTCTCGGGCGGCAGGTCCAGGTCGTCGGGCAGCTCGAGGCGCGTGTGGACGCCGCGGGACTGGGTGCGCGCGGCCAGGTCGCCGAGCGCCGCCGGCAGGCCGGCGCGGGCCAGGTGTGGCGGGTAGATCTCGATGAGCAGGGAGCGCAGGGAGGCGACCGACTGACGGACGGCGGCGGTCGCCAGCTGCAGGTCGTCGGCCACCGAGTGGTCGTGGGTGCCGCCCGGGGCGCGTGTCCTGAGATGGTCGATCGCCCGGGACATGATCAGCGGGGCCGCGGACAGGTCCTGGACGACGCCGTCGTGCAGACCACCCGCGATCCGGCGTCGCTCCTCGACGGTCGCGTCCGCCGCCTGTGCCTGGAGCCGCAACCGTTCCTGGTCCGCTGCCCGCACGTCGCGGATCATCCGCCTGGCCATCGGTAGCTGGAACAGCAGCAGGCAGACGAGCGCCGCCGCCGAGATGGGGGCGAACTCGAGCCAGATGGCCACCTGCCGGTTGGTCACCCGGTCGTAGTCGAAGTACGCCTCGAGCAGCAGACGCTCCCCGGACTGGGCGATGACGGGACGGTAGACCTCGAGCAGTCGCTCCCGGGAGCGCTCGAACTCGTTCTCGGCGCGGCCGAGGTCGCTCACCTCGGCGGACATGTCACCGTCCACGAACGACCGCACGGAGTACTCGGACTCGGGGAAGGTGCGTCCCACGAGTTGGGTCTCGTCGGAGTAGACGATCCGCTGGTCGTCGTCCCAGATCTTGAGGCGTACCACCGCCGCGTCGCGGAGCTGGGTCTCCACGACGGCGTCCAGGTCGGCGATCGCCTGCGGGTCCCCGGTGAGCAGGCCGCCGCCCAGGTTCGGCTCCACGAGCAGCTCGGCGACGAGGTCGGTCCTGCTCCGGGCGTCGGCGAGCGCCTCGCTGCGGGCGGCCGCGTGGCTCGCCCAGACGCTGGCGGCCAACAGCAGGCTGGCGGCGACGACGTTGCCGGCCACGAACCTGCTCAGCACCCGGCGGGCGGTTGCCGGTGAACCTTGGGCTCGCGCCGAGCCCCCTGCGGGGGGCGGGTCGACGAGCCGCACCCACGGTGGGGTCTCCGCCGACGTCACGTGCTCGTCCCCGACGCTCCGTGGCGCTGTCACAGTGAACCCCTCCGGCATCCGCGGTGACCGCCAGCGGTCGCCGGCCCGACCGGGCCCGCGTGGTCCCCGTGCGGATCCCCTGGATGGTCGGGAATCGGGCCGTCGCGTGCCAGTCCCTCAATCGAGGGGATGGAGGGCCACCTCGGGGACCGGCAGCCGTTCCTGTCCATCGGACGTCCCTGCCGCGGTGTCGGTGTCGCCGCCGACAGCCCGGTGGCGGCGCCGGGCCGTGCGGGAGCCGGTGACGGCCTCCTCCCGCCGTGAGCGCGGGAGGAGGCCGTCACCGGGGGTGGCCCGGAACGGTCGGTCCCCCGACGGTCGATCAGGGCCGCCCTGCTGTCACGGGGCGGTGAGCGGAGCGCTGTCGAACGGCGCGGTGGGCGGGGTCAGCCGGCTGCCCTGGGGGACCGGGGAGGGGAACCCGAGCACGGCGAGGCGACCGCGGACCTGGTTCTGCGCCTGGCAGTCCTGGGTGCAGGTGGTCGGCGGGTTGGCGACCTCGACGGCGTCCTCGCCCGTGACGAAGCCCATCCGGCCACCACTCGCGACGTCCCAGATCGACTGGCGACCGCAGTGCGGGATCGGCGGGAGGGCCGGGTCGACGGCACGGCACGCCGGCTGGTCGATCCGGGTGGCCACCTGGGCGCTGTCGCGGGCCACCAGGTCGCGGGCGGCGGGGCTGTCGCTGGCGATGTTGACGCGGGCCGACACCTGGACGCAGAACTGACCGGGCGGTCCGGTCTCCACGCTGGTGCAGGTGGAGCCGAGGAACTGTCCGATGCGGGCGCGGAAGAGCGGGTTGTCGAAGTAGAACGACTGGCCGCCGAGGGTGTGCACGATGCGTGTGCGGGTGCCGTCCCCGCGCTCGGGCTCCATCTGGAAGATGCCGCCCTGCGCGCAGTCCTTGCTCTGGATCTTCATCGACAGCCCTGCGCCGGTACGACCGAGTTCGATCGCCTCCCTGTCGAACTGGACGGTGATCGCGCTGCTCAGGGTCAGGCCGCGGTGGTCCGGGACCTTGCTCTCCCACACCACGGTCGGTGCGGTCACCATGCGTTCCCGGTTGGCCGCCCCGGTGAACAGGTGGTCGAACACGGCGAAGTCGCCGGCTCGCACGGCGAACTGCTGGTGGACCCCGCGCACGATGAACCGGTCGCCGAGGCTGGCGGCCGGGATCGTCGTCCGCACCCGGCGGTCGCCGCGGCCGTTGGCCACCACCGCACCGGTCGCGGCGTCGACCAGCTGGTAGCCGCCGCCCTCGCACGCCTTGGACGACGCCGCCTGAGCCGGCGAGGCCAGCGCGGCCGCGGCCACGAGCAGGGCGAGGGCGATCAGTGCGCTGCGCCGGCGGCGGGCGACTCCCGGTGGGCGGTGACCGTGCGGTGCTGTCATGGGTCCTCCTGAGTAGTTGATCAAGCACCCACACCCTGGGAGGTCACGGGGAGTGACGGACAGTGGCCGATCGTCGTAGACCACCGTGTCGACCTGCGAGAACGCAGCAGCGAAGGCGGCCCGGCGCTGACGGTGCGTGGCGGTGGAGGCGCCGGGACCCGGTCCGTCCCCACACCGGGCCGGGAGCGGCCCACCCCGCCGGGATCGCCGCTGGACACGCTCCGTGCCCGGGTCGGCCCCTGCGCGTGGTCGTACGACCCCGCGCAGTCGCGGGGTGACCGCACGGAGTCGGTGGCGCCCGACGCCGCCTTCCGCCACGAGCGGTCGCACCGCGCCGGTCCGTGGCTGACCGGTGGGCCTGCCGGCCGGCCTGCGCCGTGGGGGCGACGGCCGGACGCGCGAACTCGGCATCCCGCACTGCCCGCGGGAGCCGTTCGGGCCGGAGGTGCCGGCCACGACGGACGCCGGCGTGGCATCCGGGACGGCTGTGACGCCTGGGGCAGGTGGTTCGTGGGCGTATCCCCGTGCCGTTCCCGAGCGATGACCGCAGTGAGATGGCCGCGCCGTCGACACCGCCAGGTCCCCCCGTGGTCCTGGCGGTGGCCAGGCGCGGTGATCTGCCAACTGGCGCTCCTCCGCGCACACCGGTCGGGGGAGCCGATGCGGAGGTGCGATGCGTCAGCCGAGCCCGGACACCTTGCCCCGCCCCCGTGGGCTGTCCGACCGCAGCGATCCGGCGGTGCTCTACGTCCGCTCCTACCTGCTCATCCGAACGGCGGTCGGGGCGATCGGCATCCTGCTGCCCCTCGTCCTCATCGCCGGGGAGAGCTGGGTCCGGGGCGGCGCGGTGCACGTCGAGAGCTCGCTCAGCTCCTACTACCACACCTCGATGCAGGACGTGTTCGTCGGCGCTCTGTGCATCATCGCCGTCCTGCTGGCGACCTACCTCGCGGGGCAACCGTGGACGTGGGACTTCTGGTTGAGCCTGCTCGCGGGACTGGCCCTGCTCGGAGTGGTCTTCTTCCCGATCGCGCGGCCTGGCATCCCCGACGGAGCGCCCCGGTGCGGCAGCACGCGCGACCTGTCCGGTTGCCCGCCGCTGGAACAGCTGCTCGGTGACGTCTGGACGGGACGACTCCACCTGATCGCCGCAGGCGCGTGCTTCGTGCTGCTGGCCGCCCTGTCCTTCCTCTTCGCCCGGCGGGAGCGCGCCCGGGGCGGCAACCCCACGGCGGCGTACGCCCACGCCCTCTGCGGTGTGGTCGTCCTGCTGTCGGTCGCCGCCGCTGGGTTCGGCAACTCCGTGGCGGTCGACCTCGGCCCGCTTCCCCTGCTGTTCGCGGCGGAGACGGCCGCCGTCTGGGCCTTCGCGGCGTCGTGGCTGCTCGCCGGCCGGGACCTGTGGCTACGGCTGCTGCGGCCGCGGCGCGGCGTCGCCCGCGCCGTTGCACGACCACGGGACGCGCAGCGTCGGCTGCCGGTGGACGGCACGTCCCTGGCGGCGCCGCCCGGGCCCGATCCGACGACGGACCCGCACCGGGGTACCGCCCCGCAGGCCGCCGGCTTCTATCCGGATCCCTTCTCGCCCGAGCAGCACCCACGGACCGAGCGGTGGTTCGACGGGAGCTCGTGGACCGCCGTCACGTGCCCGGTCTTCGATCCGAGCCGGGGAGCGGAACCGGCGCCCGGCCGCGTCCTCGGCGTCCCGCAGCCCCGTGACGGGTCGGCGTACCGCGACGACCTGGAGGAGCCCGTGAGGGCCGACCACGTGATCGACCGGAACGGCGTCCGGGTCCTGGCCCGCTGCGGGCGGTGCAACGACCCCTCCTGCGCCGGTCACCCGGAGAGCACGGGACGGGGCTGGGCCCCTCTTCACTCGCCGGGCTCACCGGCCGCCACGGGTCATCCGGACACAGCGCCGTCGTCCGGTGGACAGCACGAGCACGAGTGGACGGACGAACGAGGGGCCGTGCTCGAGGTCGCCCAACTCACCCAGCTGCTCTCGGCGTCCTGCCCCGGCGGCGACATCGTCCTCCCCAGGCTCGAACGCTGGGTCGACATCGTCGGGGTCGACGCGGATCCGCGGTCCTCGGGGCCTTGGGCGGACATGCCGCGGCGGCCGATGTGGTACGTCGGCGTGTACATGTGGTCGTGGTCCACCTCCACGCCCTGGGACGAGCGCGGTGAGAGCCTGACGGCCAACCTGGCGACGTTCATCGACGGGAGCGGCGTGCCGATCGCCCCGGGACGACCCGATGCCGAGTTCCGCGGCTCCTACGGGTCATTGGCCGGGGCGCTGCGCCAGCGGATGGCGGAGCACTCCGCCGGCGTGTCCGTGAGCCCCTCCCCGGTCGTCCAGGTACGCGCCCTGGAGCGGCACGCGGCGGTGAGTCCCGTCCCGGTGGCGGCCGGGCAGCACGGCACCTCCGAGCCGCCGAACCCTCCCTACGTGGAAGGGGTGCTCGGCCTCCGCCTCGACGTGCTGCGGCTCACCGCCGAACTCGCCCAGGTCCGCGAGGCCCAGCAGCGACTGGAGTGCCTGTACGACGGGACCGGCGCCGACCGGGACGGTCTCGGGTGACGCCTCGTCCGGCGCCGGCCCGCGGCGCAGCCGGCGGGCCGAGCACACCTGCCGCGGCGATCCGCGATGTGACGACCGAGAGCGCCGCACCGCGGACGCCACCCGCGGCTCCCACCGGGCCGCGGGAGGCGCCGGCGCTCCCGCGAGCGTGCGGCGCGGTCAGTCATCTCAACTCCTGCCCGGTCGCGGCCGCGACCGGCCATGGCCGAGACCCTGGAGGACCCGTGGCCATCTACCCCGGAGCCGTCTTCAAGCCGACCGACTTCGGTGGGCGGACCCCCCGCAACGAGCAGGGGCGCGGCATCCTGCACGTCGCCGTCTCCGAACGCCGGTCGCTGCCCCCGTTCAACGGCAACACCTGGCACTTCTACGTCGCCAAGGACGGCTACTGCGAGCAGTACGTGGACACCGCCTTCCGGGCGTTCGCGGACGTCGAGGCCAACGACGACGCGATCGCCATCGAGACCCAGGGCGGCACCGGTCCGGTCGCTCAGGTCGAGAGCGAGCTGTGGACCCCGGCCCAGGAGGAGCGGCTGGCCGACATCATGCGCTGGGCCCGCGACGTGCACGGCGTGCCGCTGGCGCTGCTGCCGGACAGCCTGCCCGGCCGTCGTGGCTGGGGCCCGCACCGGCTGGGGATCCAGCACTCCCGCGGCGTCGGCGCGGTGCCCGGGTGGCTGCAGCCGGGCGGGGAGCGCTGGTCCACCGTGATCGGCAAGCTCTGCCCCGGCGCCGCGAAGGTCGGCCAGATCCCGGGCATCCTCGGCAGGGCGGCCGGTGGCGGGGTCGTCCCGCCTCCGTCCGCGCCCCCGGTGCCGCCGCCGGTGGTGGTCCCGGGCGCTCCGCCGCGACTCGGCTGGGACCTGCCGCGCGGGCACTACTACGGCAACATCCGTGGGCCGGCCCGCAGCCACGGCGGCTACTACGTCCGCGAGCGGCCGTTCGTGCAGAACATCCAGCAGTGGCTGATCTGGCGGGGGTGCGTCGCCGAGGTGCCGTCGCGGGACTACGTCCGCTCGGGCTGGGACGACGGGATCTGGGAAGCGGCGACCGACCGGGCGATGATCGAGTTCCACCGCCGCTTCTACCCCGGCCAGCCGTACCCGGCGCAGTGCTGGGCCGACGACTACGACCGCCTGGCCCGGGCGGTACAACCCGTGTCGTCGACCACGCGGCGGGGCCTGCGAGCCCTGTTCCGTCGTCCGCGCGGCACCCGACCGGGCCGCCTGGCGCCGGCGCAGGACGCCGCTCGACCGTGAGCCGGTCTGCGGCGGCCGCGCCGCTTCCCCCGGGGCCGACGGCCACGGGGGAAGCCGCCGACGTGGCCGGGTGGCACCGCGGCCGACGGGGGGCCCTCGGACGGGGGCGGGGTCATCGCGTCGGCGGTGGAGCCGGGTCCTGTGCCGCCACGGGGGCGATCAGCGGCTCAGTCGGTGGTCATGGCCCGCCGGCGGACCCGTTCGTCGAAGCGGTCGCGCTCGTCGCTGACCGGCCTGCCGAGGTACTCGCCCAGCGTGACGCCGGCGGCGAGCGCGAGACCGACGGCCAGCGCCCCGACGAGGGCGGCCAGCCCGCCGTCGATGTCTGTGTCCACGACGATCCGGAACAGGCCCTGGTAGATCGCCAGACCCGGCAGCAGCGGGACGATGCCGCAGACGGCGATCAGCTGCGGGGGGATCCGCAGCCGCTGGGGCAGCACCTCGGCCGAGAACCCGATGACGACGGCGGCGATCCCGGAGGCCAGCGGAGGGCCGGCACCCAGTGCGCTGAACGCCCAGAACGTCGCCCAGGCCAGCGCTCCGGCGGTCGCGGCGAGGCCCACGGCGTGCGGCCGGGCGTGGCTGGCCAGGGCCCAGAACGCGGCGATCCCGGCGGACGCGGCCAGCGCGACGGGAAAGCGGACCGGGGCGGCCGCGGTGGTGACGACGGTCAGCGGGAGCTGGGCGCGCTGGGCCAGGTCGAGCACGCCGGCGATGCCCACGACGATGCCGGCGGTCAGCGTCACCACCTCGAAGGCCCGCGCCCCGGCGGTCACCGGGAACCCGCTGATCGCGTCCTGGGCGGCGGTGACCAGGGAGAGTCCGGCGAGGAGCACGACGATGCCGGCGGCGACGACCAGGGAGGTCCGGACGTCGACGTCCCAGGCCAGCAGGAGGACGGCCACCCCGGTGGCGAGTGCGGCCCCCACGACCTGCTGGAAGAAGACCGGCAGGCTCCGCCGGTCGAGCACGCGCATCACCTGCCCGATCAGGGCGGTGGTCAGCGCCGCGATGAGGGCCTCCCGCCACCCGCCGCCGAGGACGAGGCCGAAGCAGCCCGCCACGCCGGCCCAGGCCAGCGCGTTCACGCTCCGGCGGTAGGTGGCGGGCGCCGCGACCACCCGGTCCAGCCGGCGGTGCGCCTCCTCGACGTCGAGGTCCCCGGCGCCGATCGCGCGGGCCAGGTCGGTGATCCCCTGCAGGCGGGTGTAGTCCAGGCGGCTCATCCGCACGATCCGCATCGCGGTGAGCGGTACGGCGTCCTCCCGGTCGAAGCTGAC
Source organism: Geodermatophilus sp. SYSU D01186 (assembly GCF_054050215.1). Classification (NCBI taxonomy): domain Bacteria; kingdom Bacillati; phylum Actinomycetota; class Actinomycetes; order Geodermatophilales; family Geodermatophilaceae; genus Geodermatophilus; species Geodermatophilus sp. SYSU D01186. The sequence goes on from NZ_JBJGYW010000033.1 coordinate 40,546, forward strand.
CGTGATAGAGGTGAACGTGATGTCGACCTGGCAGCTGGTCAGCCCGTAGGCCGCGGCGACCCGCAGCACCATCGCGGTCACGTCGGCAGAGGGAGCTCCGACGGCGAGCACGGACGCCCCGATGCGCAGGGCCAGGCCCAGCGCGGCGTGGGCGGTGAGGTCGTCCATCCGGCTGGGCTGGGCCCGCAGGCCGATCGGGGCGGTCGGCGGGTCGTTTCCCGCGACCGCACGCCAGGCCCGCTCCGGGAGACGCGAGTACGGCACACGGCGATGCGGGGGCCAGAGGGACACGCTGCCAGGCTAGGGCGCCCTCAGCTGCTACCCGATCGTCACGCTCGGCGGCGGCGACCCCGCGGGGCGTCACCGCCGTCCCTCGCTCCTCGCCTTGATCCCCTCGGCCTCGGCGGTCAGGTAGCGATCGGTGAGCCGGCGGTAGAACCGCCCCATCACCCGCCCGACGGGCCCGGCCTGCTCCACCGCCAGCGTGACCCGCGTGCCTCCGGTGCCGAGGTCCTCGAGCAGGTGCCGAGCGGTGGTGCGGACGCCCGGGCCGGTGGCCACCCAGGTGAACGAGCGTCCCGGTTCCAGCTCGGTCACCACGTACTCGGTCGGGGGGATCCGGGGCTGCTCCACCCGGACCCGGGCCCCGACGGCCAGCGGCCCGTCGTCGAGGCGCCGCACCGAGGTCACCGTCGGCGCCCACTCCGGCCACCGCTCGACCTCGCGCAGCACCTCCCACACCCGCTCGACCGGGGCCCCGACGTCGACCCTCGTGCTCTGCTCCACCGGGCCATCGTGCTGGTGGTCGGGCGTGCACGCCGTCCGCGCAGCCCTTCGGCCGGCGCCGCCGGCCGGATCGACGCGAGCTGATACCCGTCGCCGGGCCGCGGCCCCGCCCGCGGGTGACGGGCTGCGGCGGCGGGGCCCTCAGTGGGTCAGCGCGAGGCAGGTCCAGCACAGCGGCCACTCGCGGTCGCCGTCGTCCGGCCACGTCCAGTCCGCGGGGTCGAGCAGCGTCACCGCCGTCCGGCAGACCGCGCGGCCGGCGACGAGCCCGTCGCCGCCGACCGCGTGCAGGCGTCCGGCGGGCATGTCCACCCACTCCTGTTCCCAGGGTCGCGGGACGACCGCATCGGCACCCACCGTCCAGCTCTCCACCTCGACACGGCCGTACCGGCGACCCCGGGCGGGCCCAGGACGTCCGTGGTGGCCCCCTCCTCGACTCACGCCGACCACGGTCGGTGCTGACCCCGGTGTCCGGCAGGGCACTTCGTCCCAGCGGGGTGTGAGTTGCGTCGCCACCCGCGCACTGCGCGCGCAGGCGCGCGGCCTGGGCCCGCCGCGCAGCTCACCCGTCGCGACGGGCCCGCGGACGGCGGGATGCACGTCGCCGGCGTGGGGCGGCTCCTCTCGCCATCGGCCGGTCCTGCCGGCGCCTCCCAGGAGTGGCCACGTCCCGCTCCGGTCGGTCAAGCTGCAGCCCGGCACCCACGACCCCGATGGCGATCTGGCGGCTGCTCGGGGCCGGCCACGGAGCCGACCGGTCTGGAGGCAGAGGCGGCATGGCAGGAGACACCCGGATGCGTACCTGGCTCATCACCGGCTGCTCGACCGGACTCGGCCGGGCCTTCGCCGAGGCGGCCCTCCGACGGGGACACCACGTCGTCGTCACCGCCCGGGACGTCGCGACGGTGCAGGACCTGGCCGACGCCCACCCGGAGACGGCGCTGGCCCGCGCCCTCGACGTGACCAGCGACGAGCAGGTGGCCGCGGCCGTGGCCGCCGCCGAGGAGCGCTTCGGTGGTGTCGACGTCCTGGTGAACAACGCCGGCTACGGCTACCGGGCGGCGGTCGAGGAGGGCGAGGACGGCCCGGTCCGGCAGTTGTTCGACACGCACGTCTTCGGCACCGTCCGCACGATCAAGGCGGTCCTGCCGGGCATGCGTCAGCGCCGGTCGGGCACGATCGTGAACCTCTCGTCGATCGGCGCGCGGATCTGCCCGGAGGGGTCGGGCTACTACTCGGCGGTCAAGGCGGCGATCGAGGCGCTGACGCTGTCACTGCGCAAGGAGGTCGCCCCGCTGGGCATCACCGCCATGACGGTCGAGCCGGGCGGCTTCCGCACCGACTTCTCCGGCCGGTCGCTGACCCAGGCCGAGACGCCGATCGCCGACTACGCCGACACCGCCGGCCGGCGCCGCAAGGACCACGACACCGCGCACGGCAGGCAACCGGGGGACCCGGCGCGGGCGGCGGCCGCGCTGGTCGACGTCGTCGAGTCCGGCAAGGCGCCCTACCTGCTCGTGCTCGGCAACGACGCCTCGGACGCGTTCCGCGCCGCGCTCGACGCCCTGCGATCGGACGTGGACACGTGGGAGGACGTCAGCCGCAGCACCGACTTCACCGCGTGAAGCCCGACCACGGAGGGCCGGCGCCCTCGTCGCTCTGACCGGCGTGCCGGGGCCGACACCGCCCTCCTCGACCCGGGTGAGGCGTTGCCGTGGCCGGCGCAGAGCGTCCCGGGGGGCCGGCTGTTCGCGTCCTCCTCGCCCGGCCGTACCCGGCGGCACCGGCGGGTCACCCGGTGCGCTCGACTCCGACCTCGTCCCCGGGGCGACGCGGGGCCGTCGCAGGACGAAACTGTGCAGAGAATCACGCTCGACCCTTGTCCCATCCCAACGGCTCTGGTTCCCTCTTGCGAAGTCGGTTTCGAATGACGCAACAGGAATGGGAGTGTCATGGAGCAGCCGCACAGCAGGCACGTCTCGACCTCCGGCCCGCCGAACCGGGCGGAGGTGAACGGACAGCCCCCGCCGTCCGACAGCGACGCGGGCCGAGTGGCGGAGGAGCGCCTCCCCGGCCCCGGTGGTGAGGACTCCGTGGCCGAGTGCCATCCCGCGATCGCCGAGACGCCACCCTGTGTCGCCGACCGGCACTGGGCCGTGGACCGGGTCCTGTTCGCCATCGCCGCGGCCATGGCGCTGGGCTTCGTGGTCTGGGGGTTCGCCACCCCCACCGGGCTCGGCACGGTCAGCGGCTCTGTGCTCGGCTGGGTGACCGGCAACCTGGGCTGGCTGTTCGTGCTGCTGGCCTCGGCGTTCGTCATCTACGTGATCTGGCTGGCGGCCGGCAAGTACGGGCGGATCCCGCTGGGTCGTGACGACGAGCGGCCGGAGTTCCGCACCATCTCGTGGATCGCGATGATGTTCAGCGCAGGCATGGGCATCGGGCTGATGTTCTTCGGGGTCGCCGAGCCGCTGTCGCACTTCGTGGCCCCGCCGCCGCTCACGACCGAGGCCGAGAGCGCCCAGGCGATCCAGACCGCGATGGCGACCACGCTGTTCCACTGGACCCTGCACCCGTGGGCGATGTACGCCGTCGTCGGGCTGGCCATCGCCTACGGCACCTTCCGCAAGGGCCGCCGTCAGCTGATCAGCTCCGCCTTCATCCCGCTGCTCGGCCGGCGGCGGGCCGAGGGTCCGGCCGGCCGGGTCATCGACGTCCTGGCCATCTTCGCGACGCTGTTCGGGTCGGCGGCCTCCCTCGGCCTCGGCGCCCTCCAGATCGGCAGCGGCGTGGAGATCCTCGGCTGGGCCGGGGACGTCGGCAACGGCATCCTGGTCGGGATCATCGCGGTGCTGACCGCCGCCTTCGTCGCATCGGCCGTCTCCGGCATCGAGCGCGGCATCCAGTGGCTGTCCAACACCAACATGGTCCTGGCCCTGCTGCTGGCCGTGTTCGTGTTCGTCCTCGGGCCGACGATCTTCATCCTCAACCTGATCCCCGACGCGGTCGGCAGCTACTTCTCCGACCTCGGCGAGATGGCCGCGCGCACCGAGGCCACCGGCGGCGACCCGATGGCGACCTGGCTGCGCGGCTGGACGGTCTTCTACTGGGCCTGGTGGATCAGCTGGACGCCGTTCGTCGGGCTGTTCATCGCCCGGATCAGCCGCGGCCGCACCATCCGGCAGTTCGTCACCGGCGTGCTCCTGGTGCCCAGCCTGGTCAGCCTGCTGTGGTTCGCCGTCTTCGGCGGGGCCGGGATCGCCGCCCAGCGCGACGGCATCGACGTCGCCGGTCAGGGCACCACGGAGGGGCAGCTGTTCGCCGTCCTCGGGCAGTACCCCCTGGCCACCGCTGCCACCATCCTGGTGATGGTCCTCGTGGCGATCTTCTTCGTGTCCGGTGCGGACGCCGCGTCGATCGTCATGGGGTCGCTCTCGCAGCGCGGCACCCTGGAGCCGAGCCGCTGGGTCGTCGTCTTCTGGGGCGTCGTGATGGGCTCGGTGGCCGCGATCATGCTGCTGCTGGGGGAGGACGGCGCCGCCCTGACGGGGCTGCAGAACCTGACGATCATCGCGGCCCTGCCGTTCGCGCTGGTGATGGCGGCGATGGCCGTGAGCCTGGTCAAGGACCTCCGCCACGACCCGATCATCCTGCGCGGCAACTACGCCCACCTGGCGATCGAGCAGGCCGTCGTCGACGGCATCACCCGCCACGGCGACGACTTCGTCATCGTGGTCGAGCCGTCCCGGAGCCCGGACGCCGGAGGCGTGGCGGCGGGGTCGGCGGCCCCGCAGCCGCCCGACCGGCGGGTCGTCAGCCCGAGCGGCAACTACGTGGTGCAGGAGGGGACCCCGCCCGTCCCCGCGCCGAGTCAGCCCACGGCGGAGGCCATCGGCCGCCCGCAGGACCCGCGGGACTGACCAGCCCCCAGGGGGAAGAGCCTCCCGGCACCCGCCGCGCCCCCCCCGCACCGGTGCCGGGTGGCTCTCGTCCGTCGCTTCGCGGGCCCCCGCGCCCCGCTCAAGCGCGACGCAGCCGCCCCACCAGCCAGTCCGCCGCCATCTGCCGGGCGCGGTGCACCGGGTCGCCCGTCTCCAGGCCGGACGTGGTGGCCCGGCGCGCGAGGCGGGCCAGCGCGCCGTCGTAAAGGACAGCAGATACGGGTTCGGCCTGTACCTGCCGGGGTCCGATGCGGACCAGGGGCTGACCCCGGGGTCGCGGGCGGCATCTCCGCAGGCGGCTACCTCGCCTACTGCGTCGCGGCCGTCCTTGGCCTGCACCTGGTCGGCCGGGGGCGGGCGCGTCGAGCCCTGTGGTGGGCCGGCCTCATGGCGGCGGGGGGCTCGCTGGTGGTCTCCGCCGCGGAGGCGGTACCGGTCCTGGCGATCGGGGCGCTCGTCGCCGGCAGCGGTGCCGGTGCCGCGAGCCCGGCGCTGGTGGCCGCCGTGGCCGGGACGGTGTCCCCGTCTGCCGAGCCGCGGTCCCAGGCGGTCGTGAACAGCGGCACGGGGGCGGAGGGGGGCATCGGCGGTCTGGTGGTCCTGGCCTGGCCGGAGGAGTGGCGGTGGGCATGGCTCGGCTTCGCCGCCGCCGCGCTGCTCGTGACCTGGTGGACCGACCGCTCCGCCTGCTGGTGCCCGCCCTCGGCCGCTCCCGGTGGGCCGGCGTCCGGACCGCGACCGCTGCGCCTCGGGCGCGCGCTGACCGCCGGTCTGCTCGCCGGCGCCGGTGGGGCCGGGGTGTGGACGTTCGGTCCGGAGGCGACGACCGGGAGTGGACCGTCCACCCGGGTCACCGGGCTGCTGTGGTGCCTGCTGGGCGGGGCCGCCCTCCTGGGCGGCTGCGGCGGCAGCCTCGTGCGCCGCGCCGGCCTCCCCGCCGCCTGGGTGGTGTCGGCGGGAACGGCCGCCGCGGAGACGGCGCTGCTCGCCTGGCGGCCGGGGTCGGTGCCGCTCGCCGCGGTGGCGTTCGCGCTGTTCGGCTGCGGCTTCGTCGCCCTGAGCGGCGTGCTCATCGTCTGGGGTGGCCGGCTGGTGCCCGGGGCCGCCGCGCGGGCCACGGCTCTGCTGTTCATGGCCCTCACCACGGGCCAGGCCGTCGGGGCTCTCCTCCTCGGCGTCCTCGCCGGCGCCGGCGGGACACCGGCCGCCCTCGTCGCCGCCGCGGGGCTCGTGCCGGCCGCCGCGGTCGCCGCTCCGCGCGCCGGTCACCGGGCGACGCCGGCGGAGCGGTCAGGACGGCGTGGGCACGGCTGAGCGCAGCTGCCGGCGCCACCGGGTGAACAGGCGGGGCTGGTTCATCCCGAGGACGGCGACGGGCTGCCCGTCGCGCTCGTAGACGACCAGGAAGCTGCGGTCGGCGCAGCTGCCCTCCACCACGCGGGCCACGTCGCCCTCGCGACGGGAACCCGCGAACTGGATGCGGGCGCCGTACTGGTCGGACCAGAAGTAGGGGACCGCGGCGGGCGCGGGCTCCCCGGTGCCCAGCAGGGTGGCGACCGCGGCGGCCGGCTGCTCCAGGGCGTGGGTCCAGTGCTCGACGCGGACGTGCCGCTCCGCGGAGGCCGACCACGCCGCGGCGCAGTCACCCACGGCGACCACGCCCGGGACGTTGGTGGCGCAGCGCGCGTCGGTGAGGACGCCGTTGCCGAGGGCCACACCGGAGTCGGCCAGCCACTCGGTGTTCGGGACGGCGCCGATCCCCACCACCACCACGTCGGCGGGCAGGCGGGTGCCGTCGGCGAGCTCGACTGCCTCGACCCGGCCGGTGCCGACCACTCCGGCGACCCCGGTGCCGACCAGCAGCCGGGTGCCGTGGTCGGCGTGCAGCCCGGCACAGACCGTGCCCATGTCGGTGCCCAGCGGGCCCGCGAGGGGGACTGGCTGGGTCTCGACGACGGTGACCTCCAGCCCGAGCGTCCGGGCCGTGGAGGCGACCTCGGCCCCGATGAAGCCGGCGCCGATCACGACCAGGCGCCCGCCGGCGACGAGGTCCTCCCGGAGGGCGACGGCGTCGTCCAGGGAGCGCAGCACGTGCACCCCGTCGAGCCCCTCGCTGCCGGGCAGGCGCCGGGCCCGGGCGCCCGTGGCGAGGACGACGCCGTCGGCGCGGAGCTCGCTGCCGTCGTCCAGGAGCACCGAGCGGCCGGTGCGGTCCAGGCCGACCGCCCGGCGGCCCAGCCGCCACTCGAGACCGAGGTCCGCGTCGTCGGGCGTGCCCAGGGCGATGTCGTCCAGCGAGGCCGTGCCGGCCAGGAACTCCTTGGACAGCGGCGGGCGGTCGTAGGGGGCGTGCACCTCGTCGCCGATGACCACGATGCGGCCGTCGTAGGACTGTTCCCGCAGGGCGCGCGCCGCCGACAGGCCGGCCAGGGAGGCCCCGACCACGGCGACGGTGGGGGTCATGCGGCACCGTCCGCGGCGATCCCGGGCTGCACGTAGACCATGCCGTCCTGGACGACGACCCGGTGGGTGCGGACCGCGGTCTTGGCCGGCGGGCCGGACACCTTCCCGGTGCGCAGGTCGAAGCAGGAGGCGTGCAGGGGGCACTCCACGGCGCAGCCGTCCAGCCAGCCGTCGGACAGCGACGCGTCCTGGTGGGTGCACGTGTCGTCGATCGCGTAGAAGTCGCCGTCGACGTTGAAGACGGCGATGGGCTCGGTGGCCTCGACTCGGGTCGCCTCTCCGGGCGGCAGCGCGGTCGTGGGGCAGACCGGGATCATGGGCGCTCCAGCTGGTCGGTGTTGCGGTATCTGCAACTCACTGCTGATAGCGCAACAGCATGCGCGCGCGGGAGGGGGGCGTCAAGAGACGACCCGGCACGTCCGGCATGCCCGCCTACTCTGGCGTCATGAATGGGCCGCAGGGTGAGAGCGCAGACCGGGGTTCGGTCGCCGTCGTGCAGTCCGTCGACCGGGCACTGAGCGTCCTGGAGATCCTGGCGGCCCAGGGGGAGGCCGGGGTCACGGAGGTGGCCGCCGAGCTCGGTGTGCACAAGTCCACGGCCTTCCGGCTGGTGGCGGCACTGGAGAGCCGCGGCTTCGTCGAGCAGCTGGCCGACCGGGGCAAGTACCGGCTGGGCTTCGGGGTCGTGCGCCTGGCCGGCGCGGCCGCCGCGCAGCTGGACATCGCCCGGGAGGGGCGGCCGATCTGCGAGGCGCTGGCCGCCGACCTCGAGGAGACGGTGAACATCGCGATCCTGGACGGCGACCGCGCGGTGAACGTCAGCCAGGTCCGCGGGCCGGCCGCGCTCAGCACGCACAACTGGGTCGGGCAGGGCACCCCGCTGCACGCGACCTCCAGCGGCAAGGTGCTCCTGGCCTACGCGCCCGACGCCGTCCGCAAGGACGTGCTCTCCCGGGAGCTGCCGCGCTTCGCCCCCGCGACGATCACCGATCCCGAGGTGCTGCGGCAGGACCTCGGCCGGATCGTGGAGCAGGGGTGGGGCACCACCGTCGAGGAGTTCGAGGTCGGGCTCAGCGCGGTCGCCGCACCCGTCCGCGGTGCGGACGGGGACGTGGTCGCGGCGCTCAGCGTCTCGGGGCCGTCCTTCCGCATGGCCGAGGAGGACTTCCCGAGGCTGGCCCGGCGGGTGCAGTCCGGTGCCGAGGAGCTGAGCCGGCGGCTGGGCTACTTCGCACAGTCCCGCTGACTCCCGGCCGGGCGCTGCCGGCCGCGCGCGTCCGCGCGTCCGGGCTCGGTGCCCGGTGCGCGTTCTGTGCGCACACCGTCGACGCGGCGGTGTCGAGAGGACGTCGTGTGCACACAGCGGTGACCGGCGAGGTCGGCGCCGAGCGTCCACGGGGTGGCGGAGGGGGGCGACGGGACGGCGTCGGTGCGCGCGCTCTGTGCACAGAGCGTCGCGGGGGCGGCGTCGGGAGCACGTCCTGCGCGCACGACGTCGGCGGGACGGCGACGGGTGGGCGCGCGGCGTCCGGTGCTCCCTGCTTGCGCACCCCGCGTCGGCGGCGCTGACGCTCCGAGAAGGACCCCATGGGATTCGTGGCGGAACAGGTTGTTGCGTAGAGCGCGACTCGCTCTGTAATGTGAAACACACCGGTCGTCCTCAGCTTGCTGGCGGACGGCGACCGTGGCTAGTCGCAGACCTGTGTCCGACTTCCGGCGTCCCGCAGATCGCCGACGGAACCCCGAGGTGCCGTATGACCACCACCGAACAGCCCGCGAGCCTCATCTCCACGCTGCCGGGCCACTACTACACCGACCCCGGCGTCTTCGCGCTGGAGCAGTCGCACGTCTTCGAGGACATGTGGTTCTGCGTCGTGCGGTCCAGTGACCTGGCCAAGCCCGGCTCCTTCAAGAAGGTGCAGGTGGGCAGCGAGAGCGTGCTCGTGGTCCGCGGCCGGGACGGGCAGTTGCGGGCCTTCCTCAACATCTGCCGGCACCGCGGCGCGCAGATCTGCACGGAGGACTCCGGCGCGACCAACCGGGCCTTCCGGTGCCCGTACCACGCGTGGACCTACGACCTCGAGGGCAAGCTGATCGCGGCCCCGAACCTGAAGAACATGCCCGACATCGACCGGGCCGAGTACGGCCTGGTCAACGTGGCGCTGCGGGAGTGGCTGGGCTACGCCTGGGTGTGCCTGGCCAAGGAGCCCCCGTCCTTCGAGGACAGCGTGATGGGCGAGATCGTCGAGCGCCTCGGCAGCGTGGAGGCGATCGACCACTACGACCTCGACTCGCTGTCCGTCGGCCGCCGCGTCACCTACGACGTCAAGGCCAACTGGAAGCTGATCATCGAGAACTTCATGGAGTGCTACCACTGCGCGACCATCCACCCGGAGCTCACCGAGGTGCTGCCCGAGTTCGCCGACGGCTACGCGGCGCAGTACTTCGTCGGGCACGGGGCGGAGTTCGGCGACGACGTCAAGGGCTTCACCGTCGACGGCAGTGAGGGTTTCGACCGGCTCCCCGGTGTCGACGAGGAGCAGGACCGCCGTTACTACGCCATCACGGTCAAGCCGACGGTGTTCGTCAACCTCGTGCCCGACCATGTCATCTTCCACCGCATGTTCCCGGTCTCGGCCGACCGGACGATCGTGGAGTGCGACTGGCTGTACACCCACGAGGTCGTCGAGTCGGGCCGCGACGTGTCCCGCTCGGTGGAGCTGTTCCACCGGGTCAACGAGCAGGACTTCGCCGCCTGCGAGCGGACCCAGCCGGCCATGTCCTCCCGTGCCTACGCCAAGGGCGGCGTGCTGGTGCCCTCCGAGCACCACATCGGTGCCTTCCACGAGTGGCTCACCCAGCGCCTGGGGCGCTGAACCACCGGTGCTCCGGGGCCGGGGGGACGTCGTCCTCCCGGCCCCGGAGCCGTCTCCGTCAGACGACGACGTAGCCGTCGCCGGTGGCCGCGACCGCGCCGAGGCGGACGAGTCGCTCCAGGTGCAGGAGGGCGGTGCGCCGCTCGACCGCGTCGACGAGCGGCGACCGCACGTGGGGGCGGTACACCAGCCGGTGGGCGACGACGTCCTCGAGCGTGCGCGGCTGCCGCAGCAGGTCCAGGAGCACGTCGTCCCGACGGCGGATGACCGCCGCGAACCGGTCCAGCATGCCGAGGAAGGCCGCGCTGCCCTCGACCACGCCGACGTGGTGGGAGGTCCCGTACCAGCGCGCCTCGACGTCCCGCAGGCGCGCGATCGAGCTCTCGAAGTCCTCCAGGCTGCTCGACAGGTCGCCGTAGTAGGGGCCGAAGGACGTGAGGTCGACGTCGGCGAGGAACAGGAAGCCGTCGGGCTCGACGAGGAAGCCGCAGTGACCCGCCGTGTGTCCGGGCAGGTGGACGACGGTCACGGTGCGACCGCCCAGGTCCAGCACCTCCCCGTCCTCGAACGTGCCGACCTCCCCGTGCCCGGTCAGGGAGAAGGTGTCGCGGAACTGCTCCCGGAGGACCGTGGCCTCGTCGGGGCCAACCCCGAAGCCCGCGAGCAGGGCCTCGGGGGACCGGACGGCGGCCGCCTCGGCGGGATGGGCGAGGACCGGGACGTCGGCGAACAGGGAGAGCCCGGTGAGGTGGTCCTCGTGGGCGTGGCTGACGGCGACCAGGTCCACCGCGGCCGGCACCCCGCCGCGCCGGGAGACCTCGGTCGAGGGATCGACCAGCACGGTGCCGTTGCTGCCCCGGACCAGCAGGGAGTTCCCGCCGGGGTAGCGGCCGCCTCCGGGTGAGGCGAGGACGGTGACACCCCCGTACGACACGTCCCCGCACGCCGCGGGCTCTCCGCTCACCGGTCGTCGCTGCCGGTGTCCGACAGGCGGGTCAGCCAGGCCTGCCGCCACGCCTCGGTCCGCGCCACCTCGTTGAAGGTGAACAGGTGGAGGCCCTGCAGGCCGTGCCCCGGCTCGCCGAGGGCCGGTGCGAGACGCTCGACCAGGCGGTCCGGCCGGTAGCCGTGCGGGAGGAAGAAGCGCCAGAACAGGCTGTGCTGCTTGAGCAGGAACCGGGCGGACTGCCCGAGCCCCAGCCCGGCCGAGATGCGCACCAGCTTCTGGCGCGTCACCGCACCGGGGAGCCCGACCCGGATCGGCAGGTCGACGCCGCGTGCCCTGACCTGACGTGCCCACGCCGTCGTCGTCGACGGGTGGAAGCACAGCTGGGTGATGACGTGCGTCGCGTGCGGGGCCTTCCGCTCCAGTGCCTGCTCGATGAGCTCGGCGCTGATGTGCCCGTGCCCCTCGGGATAGCCGCCGATCCCCACCCGCCGGAAGGAGTGGCCGGCGGTCTCCAGCTCGAGGAGGAGGCTGAGCGCGTCGGGGAACGCCCCCGCGGGCTCGGCCGCGTCACCGCCGACGACGAACACGCTGTCGACGCCGGCGGCGCGGAGGCGGGCGGTGACGTCGGCCAGGTGGGCACGGTCCCTGACCAGCCGGGCGGCCAGGTGCGGCGTCGCGTCGAACCCGTGCCCGGACAACCGCTCGGCCAGCTCGAGCGTGGGCGCCAGGCCCTTCGCCTCCGTCACCGTCACCGTGAGGGGCACCGTGCGGGGGACGGACTCGACGACCGCCTCCTCGGCGCCCCGCAGCGGCAGGACCTCGTAGCTCGCACCGCGCAGCGCCCGCTCCACCGCGGCGCGGGACCGCCGCGCCGGCCGGCCCCCGTCCCGAGGCGGGGACCCCGCGCCCGTGGGCGCGCCGGACGTCTCAACCGACACGGCACACCTCCGCGGCGACGGTCGTGTCCTCGCCGTGGCCCGCCCTGACGACGGTGTCCCCGGGGAGGGTCAGCAGACACGAGCGGATGGAGTGCCGGATCGACGTCCGGTCGCCGGGGGAGTGACCGGGGCCCCCGCGCAGCAGCGTGTCCCCGGTGAAGACGGTGTCCAGGTCGCGCGCGTACAGCGAGGTGCTGCCCGGGCTGTGGCCCGGCGTGTGCATCGAGAGCAACCGCGTCCCGGCCACGGAGAAGGGCGTGCAGTGGCCGACGGGCTGATCGGGCAGCGCCTCGGGGTGGACGCTCCGCCACAGCGGGAGGTCGGCGGCGTTGAGCCAGATCGGTGCGCGGGTGGCCTCGCGCAGCGCCACGGCGGCGGTGATGTGGTCGCTGTGCCCGTGGGTGAGCACGATCGCCGTCACGGTGCGTCCGCCGACCGCCTCGACGATCGGCTCGGCGCGGTGGGGGGCGTCGATGACGAGCACCTCGTCGTCGTCGCCGACCAACCAGACGTTGGTGTCGGCGTCCTGCCCGGCCGGGCCGGGGACGAGGAGACGCTCGGTCCGGGCGCTCACTTGTCCAACACCACGACGGAGCGCAGCACCTCACCCCGGCGCAGGTTGTCGAAGGCCTCCTCGACGTCGTCCAGGCCGACGGCCTCGGTGACGAACCGGTCGAGCGGGAAGCGGCCCTGCAGGTACAGGTCGATGAGCATCGGGAAGTCGCGGCTGGGCAGGCAGTCGCCGTACCAGGAGGACTTCACCGCACCGCCGCGGCCGAAGACCTCGATCAGCGGCAGCTCGATCGTCATGTCCGGGGTCGGGACGCCGACGAGGACGACGCGACCGGCCAGGTCGCGGGCGTAGAACGCCTGCTCGAACACCGCGGGGTGGCCGACGGCGTCGATGGCGACGTCCACGCCGAAGCCGCCGGTGTGGCCCTTGATCGCCTCCACCGCGTCGGTCTGCCTGGAGTTGACCGTGTGGGTGGCGCCCAGCTGGCGGGCCCACTCCAGCTTCCGGTCGTCGATGTCGACGGCGATGATCGTCGTCGCGCCGGCGAGCTTCGCGCCGGCGATCGCGGCGTCACCGACGCCGCCGCAGCCGAACACCGCCACGCTCTCGCCGCGCTTGACCGCACCGGTGTTGATCGCGGCGCCGACGCCGGCCATGACGCCGCAGCCGAGCA